>NZ_JBVVQX010000003.1:236849-504934 GCF_055811675.1 Mesorhizobium sp. WSM4808 | reverse complement strand
GAACAGGGGGGTGGAACAGGGTGGTAGGGGGGTGGAATGTGAGGTGGAACATCAATCTTCCGCCTCTGACCCCGCGCCGAAATCCTCTGCCGATACAATGAGACGCTGCCTCTGTTTCGATGGCGGACCCTCCCAAACAACTTTGACGATGCCCTCCGCCAGAAGCCGTTGCATGGCCGCCTCAAACTGCCTCTTGGTGACACCTTCCACGTCCGGACGGGCCGCCAGTACGGCTGGCGCATAGTTGACGCCGCGGGTTGAAGCGACGCGCTGGCCGGTTCGATTTACTGCGGAAAGCAAACTGCGGAAGGCTTCGTCGTGGCGCCTGTTCAGCAGGCTGCTAGTTGCGGTTGGCTTGCCGTCGTCCAGTACGAAGACGCCCTCTTGCCATCGCATCCGTATCTCGCTGCCGACCCTGCCATAATTAGTCTTCTTCGTGGTCAGTACGCGAGCGTCAGGGTCAACGTCGTCCCTCCCTTCCGGTCTGGTCAGATAGAGCCGGGAACGCACCGAGTTGTTCCAAGCCGTTGAGCCTGATGAGCCTGTGCCTGACTGCATACCGGCAACAGATGGATGGGCTAGGAGTATGATTGCGCAGTCACTTTCCATGGCCACCTTCCGAAGCATGGCGATGAACTGACGAACTTGAGCGCGCTTTATTTCGTCGCCGCCAAAAAGGTCGGCTGCCGTGTCGAGGACGACAAGGCCTGGCTTGAGATCCTTAATCGTCACAACGACGCGCTTCCAAAGCGCGGTCGGTTCCATGACACCAAGACGATTTGGAACGCATAAAAGGGCATCGCGATCGGCCAGCGGGAGCAGGCGGAAACGAAAGAGATCATCAAAGCCCGCGCCATGGTGGGTCAGGATATCAGCGAGCCGCCGCTGGAACTCATCGGCGCCGTCTTCCGCGCCCAGATAAAGGACGGGCCTGGCCAGCGGCTCGAGACCTAACGTATCAACCGAGAGGGCGCTCGCCGCGGCGATCTGTAGGGCAAGGAGCGATTTCCCGACGCCGCCGTCACCGTTCAAAATTGTGACCTGGCGCATCGGGATCATGTCACCGACAAACCACTCGCGCGCAGGGACCGGCTTGCCGTACCAGTCTGCCGGATTGATCAGAAAGATTTCTTGGTTGTCGTTCGCAGCCTTGGGTGGCTCTTTCTTGGGCTCCTCTTTTGGAGGTGTCGCCTGGCGCACCTTAAGCGGCTCGTCATCAATGATGGCGTCTGTAATGAGGTGGTGAGCGGCGGGACAGTCACCGCCACCGATCTGGCGAACATCCGGCGTGCCGCCCCGCCATAACGTTACAAATGAGACGTCGTCGGTTCCATCGCCCAAGAATCGCGCGAAGCTGTCTGTGAGGATTCCAAGACGCGGAACGTCTTCAGGCTCGATCTCAGACCAGTGGCCAGCGAATTTAGCAATGGTATCGCGAGTGACGTTGTCCCAATCGGGCTTGCCGTCCGCGAGGGGCACCAGAATGATGTCGCCGTGGAGCAATTCAGCATAGTCAGCAAGGCTGTCCAGCGCGTGTTCTCGCTCGTCTACAGCGACATGATCCACAGTCGGTTCGACGCCCTCGCCGAAACCGTCAGGCAGTTCGAATGCCTTCATTTCAAGATGCGTCATTGGCTGCTGCCCCTAAGGCAGCTACCGCGGCCTCTGTGATTTGTTGGGCAAGCACCGGATGAAACGAGGCAGCGTGCCGGCCGATAGCATGCGGAGCAAAGGCGCGAATGCGACCGTCTGCCGTCCTCTTAAGGTTCAGGCTGAAAAGGCGTAGATGTTCGCTTATCTCAATATCAAAACGCGCTATTGCGCCCGACCCCTGCAGGCGCCGGATGTTCAGAATTTTCAAGTTGGTGTTCCTGTTCAACAGGGTGGCTGCCCGTAGGCAGTAAAAACCGCGCCCCAGCGGTCGACGCTAGGGTTTCGCTTGCCGGATGGCCGCGACGCGGGGTGGGGAGTTTCAGTCGTCTTCTGTCACGACGCACGATGCGACGAACTCGGCCATCTCTTTGACCTTGTCTTGTGACTCAATGCGAATGGCGCCCTGTATGACGAGGAGCGCGGCAGCACCGTCGAGGGTGAAGCCAACGGCAACCAACTGGCTGATTGCGTCCTCTATGATTTCGCGGGTCTTGTCCGTCTTGTACTCGCCGACGTTGGTCATCCGGCGGCCCTCTCGTTGATGCGTGCGTCAATCCAAGCTTCGACTTCGGTTCGGATCCATGCCACTCGCCTCTCGCCTAACGCTACAGCGGTCGGGAACTTTCCCGCCGCTCTCAGCCGGTTTATCATAGTGCGGCTCAAGCTCGTCTGCTTGGCAGCCTCTTTCATACTAATCAGTCTCGGGGTGTTGTCGTTCGCGTGCATGACATCTCCTCGCCGCATGGCGGCGGTTCAAGAACCAATATGATTGATGAAGGGACGCCACATCGTGGCGGCAGGAGGGGTTTTTTAGAAAGGTGCTCCGCGCAACAAGCGGCAGCGGGGTCAGGCAGGTTTTCGACGCACCAAAGACCGTAAATTCCTTATAGGCGTTTTCGCCTATGTTGTCAACACCCACCAAAACGACTTATGCGTCAAGTGCATTTTTCAGATGCGGCGTTTTGCCGCAATACTCGGCCCATTCATTCATCAACGCCCGTCGCTTCTCCAATGCGTCGCTACGCCGATACGCGGCCTCGACGGCATCAAGCGTGTGCGCCAATGCGGACTCCGCAACGTCTCGCGGGTGGCTGGTCATATCGCCTGCCCAATCCCGGAAAGTAGACCGCATCCCATGCACTGTGCACGCCACGCCATCTGGTGCTGCAAGGCGGAGCGCCTTCATTAGTGCCGTGTCGGAAACTGACTTGTCGTCCTTTTGACCAGCAAATATGAAATCGCCAAACCGCCGTTCCTTCATCTCAACGAGAATTGTCAACGCTCTATCAGAAAGTGGGACACGATGCTCAACTCCCGCCTTCATGTGGTCGGCGGGGCGAGTCCAAACTTTGGCGTCGAAGTCGACTTCATGCCAGGTGGCTTCTCTCGCTTCGCCGGTTCTGGCCGCGGTAAGCGAGATGAATTCCACAGCGCGCGCCGCCGTACCCTTAGAAGCCCGTAGCCTCGCCATCATTGCAGGCGCATCAACATAGGGCAAAGATGCGTGATGCCCCCTAGACAGTTTCTGGCGGGCAGGCATGACCTTTTCAAGTCTACCCTTCCAGACGGCAGGATTGGGCGTCGTGCGCCACTCATGGGCAATGGCATAGTCGATGACGGCTTGTATTCTACTCCGTAGCCGATCTGCGGTTTCGGGTCTCGCTGTCCAATGCTCCTCAAGGCAAGCCTTGACGTCGCCAAGGCTGATATCAGCAACGGCCATTTTGTGCAGCGGCTCGGCGTAGGTGCGAAGAGTCATGCTCCACTGGGCTTGGTGCTTGGCATTGGCCAGTTCTTTTCCCTTCTCCCGGAGCACGTCTTCCATGCACTCGTGAAAGGTCTTGGCCTTCGGCGCCGCGACGCGGGCGGCCTTTGGATCTATACCCTCAGCAATCTGTTGTCGTATCGCCTCGGCCTTTGTGCGGGCCAGCGCAAGGCTGACTGGAGCCGTTCCGCGATTGTAGCCGCCAAGCCAAATTTCTAGACGTTTCCCACCGCGCTTGCTGATAAAAAGCCAACTCTTAGCGCCAACCTTTTCATTCTGTTTGGGCGCTAGAACACGAAGGAAGAGGCCGTCACCGTCACTGTGCACGCCTACTGTTGTAAGCGCCCTCGCCTTCGTGTCGGTCAACTTATTTTTCGCCATCAACCTAACCCACAACATAACTTTCTATGTGTCAGTATGCGCAATATGGGCGCGCGGCAAGGCCGATATCCATGCTTTGCAAGGGTTCCGGCAGAACCGGTTGTCACTATGTGCCGTAGGTTCGGCGGAGAGGCGGACGCTCTCTCCGCCAGTTTGCACCTAGGTGTGATCAAGATAGGCGCGCCCAGGCAATATGATCTGGCGCAGGCTGCCGACGCTCATCGCGATCTCGAGGCCAGGAGGACAACCGGGGCGCTTGTGCTTGGTGCAATCTCGAACACGACCGACGTCCCGTAGTCAATTGCATCGCCAAATCAAAACGGGGTGGTCGATCGTCTCGCCCTAGATCACCGCTTCCTCGAGGAACGGCTCGTTGCGCTCTATGCGCTCGTAACAGAATGGCGACAGATCGAGCGTCTGGAAAGCCCCGTGAACGATAAGTTCTGAAACTCCCCGGCCCACGGCTGGCGACTGTTGCAGCCCGTGCCCCGAGAAGCCGTTGGCAAACATGAAATTGGTCACCTGCGGGTGGAAGCCGACGATGCCGTTGTGGTCGAGCATGTTGTACTCGTAGTGGCCGGTCCAACTGGTCTGGACCTTGAGTGCGTCGAAAGACGGAATGCGGTGCCAGAGTGCCGGCCAGATGTGGTCGTCGAACTCTTCATGATGCATTTCAAAGTCGTCGTAGCCGGCCGGTCCGTCGCCCTGCGGCGTGTTGCCGGTGAGAAAAAGCTCGCCTTCGGGACGCACGAATGTTCCGGAAAGGTCGATGACATTGGGCATCCGGCCGGGGATCGGGTTGGCGCTGGCGAAGACGAAGCTGTAGCGCTTGTAGGGCGCGACCGGGATCGACAGGCCGGCCATGGCTGCCACCTGCTGCGCGCGCGGGCCCGCGGCGTTGACCAATGTTCCGCAACGAACCGTCTGTCCGGTCGCGAGGCGCACCGAGATGACCCGTCCATCGGCAATATCCAGCCCTGTCGCTGCATTGTCGATATACTCGACGCCGCTGGCGCGGGCGGCGCGGCGGAAACCGTTCATCAGCCCCACGGAATCGAACCAGCCCTCTTCCCTAGCCCCCCAGGAACCGCCACCGAGATCCTCCACATTGAGCCAGGGGAAGCGATCCTTCAGCGGGCCCGGCTCGAGGAACACTGTGTGGGCCCCAAAACTGCGCTGCAGATCGACGCGCTCGCGGGCCGCTTCGACGCCGTCGGGTGAACAGCAGTAAAGATATCCATGCTCCTTGAAGCCGAGGTCGGGCGCCGGTTCGTCCTTGTAGAAAGGTGCCATACGCTCCTGAAATCCGCGGATGATCTCGATGCCGAACTGGCTGATCTTCACATTGATCGGATTGGAATATTGCTGCCGGATCGCGCTGGTGGACAGCGCCGTCGATGAAAACTCGTAACTGCTATCGCGCTCGACCACGAGGATCGAGGCACCGCTGCCCAGCGCCTGGCTCAGCCAGTAGGCCGTGGACGAGCCGACAACCGCTCCGCCGACGATGACGATGTCGTAGGCGTTGCGCGATGGCGCTTTGTAAGGCGGGATCCCCATGGCTCCGACTCCAAGCTACTGGTTGAACAAAGCGATCAGGGCATCCGAGCCCCGCGCAAGAAGGCCAAGGTCCGAACCGACGGCAACCATGGTGAAGCCTTCGGCAAGGTAGCGGTCGGCATCGGCCTTCGCCGGCGCCAGGATGCCGCTTGCCTTGCCTGCCGCCGTCGCGGCCTTGCGCACGGACGAGATTGCCTCCTGGACATGTGCCGCGCCGGGATTGCCCATCGCGCCCATATTGGTGGAAAGATCGCCGGGACCGACGAAGAGAACGTCGACGCCGTCGACCGCCGCGATCTCGGCGGCATTCGCCACGCCCAATTGATCCTCGATCTGCACGGCGAGAAGTTGCTGCTCACGCGCCTTGGCGTGGTAGCCGGCGATGCGGCCGAAGGCGTTGGCGCGGTGACCGACCGAGAAGCCGCGAAATCCGCCGGGCGCATAGGTCATGGCCGCGACGATGGCGCGGGCCTGATCGGCGGTTCGTACATTGGGGATCATCAGGCTGCGTGCGCCGATATCCAGCGCCTGCTTGATCAGATTGGGATCGTCGGAGGGCAGCCTGACGACAGCCTCGCTGTCGAAGCCGCCCATCACCTGAAGCTGCGCCATGATGCTGCGCAGATGGTTGGGGCTGTGCTCGCCGTCGATCAGAACCCAATCGGCTCCAGAGCCGGCGACGATCTCCGTGGTGAGCGCCGAAGCCAGCGAGCACCAGATGCCGATGTGAGCCCGGCCAGCCGCGGTGGCGGCTTTCAGCGTGTTGAGGCGTTCTTGCATCTTGCGATCGTCTCCAATCATCTGGTTGAAATTTGTATGATGTCCTATATCATATGGCTACAAAACGCTGCAAGATGCGATGTACGGACTTTCGAATGGGAGCTGGAGAATGAGGATCGGGTTCATCGGGCTTGGCGTCATGGGAGCACCGATGGCGCGTCACCTGGCCGATGCCGGGCATGAGATCGTCACCGTTCTCAATCGCTCCCCTCTGCCGCAGGGCCTGACCGCATCGGTGGTCGCGTCCGCCGCCGAAGTGGCACGGGAGTCCGAGATCGTCGTCACCATGCTGCCCGACACGCCTGACGTCGAACGCGTCCTGTTGGGCGAGGACGGCGTCCTGGAAGGACTGTCAGCCGGCAAGCTGGTCATCGACATGAGCTCGATCAGCCCCATCGCCACGGCGGCGTTCGCGGCGAAACTGCGAGAGAAGGGAGCCGGCTACCTCGACGCCCCGGTCTCGGGCGGCGAGGTCGGCGCCAAGGCGGCAAGCCTCACCATCATGGTCGGCGGCCCGGCCGCCGAGTTCGAGCGGGCGCTGCCGATCTTTGAGACACTCGGCAAGAACGTCACTTTGATCGGCGAGCAGAATGGCGCCGGGCAGACCTGCAAGATCGCCAACCAGATCATCGTTGCGCTCAACATCGAGGCCGTGGCCGAAGCGCTTGTCTTCGCCAGCAAGGCCGGGTGCGACCCGGCGAAGGTTCGCGGCGCCCTGATGGGTGGCTTCGCCGCTTCCCGCGTCCTGGAAGTGCATGGCCAGCGCATGATCGACCGGACCTTCGCCCCAGGCTTTCGCATCAAGCTCCACCAGAAGGATCTCAACCTGGCCCTTGACAGTGCCCGCGCCCTTGGCGTGGCGCTGCCGAACACCGCCATGGCGCAGCAACTGATGAATGCCTGTTCGGCCCATCCAGGTGGCGCCGAGGCCGATCACTCGTCTCTCGTCCGGGCGCTGGAGATCCTCGGCGGCCACGAACTGTCAAAAGAAAAGGAGTAAAAACCGATGCGCGGAACCGGCAAGGCCGAGATCTTCGTGATGCTGGCCCATCCCGTGGCCCATGCCAAGAGTCCCGGCATATTCAACGAGATCTTCGAGCAGAAGGGCCTCGACAGCCTCATGGTGCCCTTGAGCTGCCGCCCGGAGGATTTCGAGACCTTCTGGGCCGGCATCACGGCAGCCGAGAATATCAGGGGCGTGATCATCTCGGTGCCGTACAAGGTTGCGGTCTACCACAAATGCTCCGCCGCGCATGACCGCGCCGCGCGGGTGGAAAGCGCCAACTCGGTGCGACGGCTGCCGGATGGCAGCTGGTATGCCGACAATTTCGACGGCGTCGGCTTCATCGATGCGCTCAAGGCGAACGGACATCAGATCGCCGGCCGCCGCATTCTTCAAGTCGGTGCCGGTGGCGCCGGTGCCTCGCTCGCCTATTGTCTCGCGGAAGCCGGCGCCGACGAAATCCGCCTTACCGACATCGATACGGCGCGCGCCGGGAAACTGGCGGCGCTGGTTGGCCGCGCGTTCCCGAAATGCCGCATCCAGGTCGGAGAGGCCGAGCCTTCCGGCATGCATATAGCGATCAACGCCACGCCTGTCGGCATGCATGCCGGCGATCCGCTGCCGCTTGACGTCAGCCGGCTGACCCCGGATATGACGGTCGTGGACATCATCATGGAGCCTGCGGAAACCGCTCTGCTGCGGGCGGCCAAGGGGATCGGCTGCCGCGTTCAACCGGGACGCCCGATGATGGATTTCCAGGTCCGGGCGATGTCCGAATTCTTCGACATCGAAGGCAAGGACCGCGGCCATGGCTGAGACACCGACTGCCGTCGTCATCGGCGGCACCTCCGGCATCGGACGCGCTATCGCGCAGCGCTTCGCAGAAGACGGTTATCATGTGGTCGTCTCCGGCCGGGATGCGACGAGGGGCAATGAGGCGGCCGGCTCCTGTCAGGCGACGGGCGCGCCGCGTGCGCTGTTTGTCCAGACAGATGTCGCAGATAGCGGCTCAGTCGAGGCTCTGGCACGGATTGTCAGCGACGGGTTCGGCACGCCTCACGTCGTCGTCAACTGCGCCGGCATCTTGCAGAGCGGCAAGTACGTCCTTGATCAGGATCTGGACGAGGACGAGAAGATGTGGCGGGTGAATTATCGCGGCACGCTGTTGGGGTGCCAGGTGTTTGGCCGGCTGATGTCGGCCGCCCGGCGAGGCGCGATCCTGAATGTCGGCTCGCTCGCCTCTTTCGCGCCGCTGTCGCTGCCGGCCTACACGCCGGGAAAGCATGCGGTCCTGGCCCTGACCCAGATCCTCGCCGCCGAACTCGGCCCGCATGGCGTTCGCGTCAATGCGGTCGCCCCTGGCTATACACTTTCCGATGGTTTGAAGACCAAGATCGCCAGGGGCGAACGCAACCCCGAAGCCATACAGGCCACCACGGCACTGCGACGCTTCGTCGAGCCGCGCGATGTCGCCGAGGCGGCATTGTTCCTCTGCTCGGAGCGCGCTGCTTCGATTACCGGCGTCACCTTGCCGGTCGACGCCGGCTGGCTGGTTCAGGCGCCTTACGCACAATATCTGCAGGGAAATCCCATCCGGCAAACGCCGGCTATCTGACAAGGATAATCCAGTGATCAATATCCCGCCAGTGAGCGACATCCAGCGCTTCGACTTCGATACCCGCATCCACCATGGCGTCATCCATAACGGCACGCTCTACCTCACCGGCCAGGTCGCGAGGCCCGGCCAGTCCGCGGCCGACCAGATGCGCGAGGTGCTCGGCAAGATCGATGCGCTGCTTGGCAAGGCGGGCACGGACAAGACCCGCATCCTTCATGTGCAGATGTGGCTGGACGACATCAGGGATTTCGACGAGGTCAATGCGGTGTGGGACGCCTGGATGCCCGGGGAGCACGCACCGGCGCGCTCATCGGGCGAAGGACGGATGGCGAAGCCCGGAATGCTGGTCGAGCTGATCGTCACCGCGGCGGTTTGAATGGTCCTGCCGGTTCGGGCATCATCCCGAATCTGGCGAGAGGGAGACTGATGACGAAGCGCAAGCCGCTTTCCACCGTCGTGGCGGAGAGCCTGTCCGAGAAGATCCGTTCCGGACAGCTGCTGCCCGGCGCGCAATTGCCGACTGAGGCGGAGCTTTGCGCCGAGTACGATGTCAGCCGCACCGTGGTGCGGGAAGCTGTGGCGCGACTGCGTTCCGAAGGCCTGGTGGTGCCGCAGCAGGGGCGCGGCATGTTCGTCAGCGAGACGCCGGCGCCGCGCAACTTCTCGATACCGGACGAAGCGCTCAGGACCTTGCCGGAAACCATTGCGCTGCTCGAGCTGAGGTTGAGCGTCGAGGTGGAGTCGGCAGGATTGTGCGCGGAACGGCGCACCGATGCGGAAGCCAGCGCGATCCGCACCTTGATGGAACAGGTCGACGCCCAGCAGGCCGATCCCGCCGTCGTCCAGATCCACTACGACTATGATTTCCACCTGGCGATCGCCAAGGCGGCACGAAATGAATTCATCCACGGTTTCCTAAGCTATCTCGGGCCGATGATCGTGCCGCGCTTCCAGCTCGGCTATCTGGTCACGCCCGAACTCAAGGACAGCTACTACGCGCGCATACACAGCGAACATAAGACAATCGTCGACGCCATCGAAAGGCAGGATGGCCGCGCCGCCCGCCAGGCCATGCGCAAGCACCTGCACAACAGTCTCGGGCGGGTGCGCGCCCTGGCCCGAGCCTCTGGCGTGGAGGCAATCGAAGCCGAGCAGAAGGCGGCGGCGGCCTCACTTTTCACCGACATGAAAAGGCCTGCCTCGACAGGCGGATGAGGCCTCGCGAATTCGATCGCATCGGCGCGCCTGGGCTGAAAATTAGACATCCGTTGCGAAAGCCGTGTTTTTTGTTCCGTCACCGGCTGCGCGGGTTTCCCAAGGGCTGAAGGCGCCAGCTTGCCAGCGTTTCCCTGGGTTTTCGGCTGCTGCGGTTATCCGAACACCCCAAGGGATTTTGGAGGCATCCGAAATTTTCGAAAGTTTATCTTTCCTTTTTGCTGGTTTTCTTGGTTTCGCGGCATCGGCCCGGGCCGCAAACTGAAAACGGACAATCAGGAAAGCCCACGTGACGACAGCCTTCATCACCGGTGCGACGAGCGGCATAGGGCGGGCCATAGCGATCGCGCTGAGCGACGCCGGCTACGACGTCTATGCGGTCGGGCGCAGCCAGGCCGCGCTCAAGGAGCTGCAGGCACAGCGGCCCGGCATCGTGCCGATTGCCGTCGACGTCACCGACCGCGAGGCCCTGGAAGCCGCCCTGGCGGATCTCACCATCGACGTGCTGATCAACAATGCCGGGGTCATGCCGCCGCTCGGCAACTTCGCCGATATGAAGATCGCTGACATCGACACCACGCTCGAGGTGAACCTCAGCGCGGCAATCCTGCTCACGCGCCTCGTCGTCCCGCAAATGCGCGAGCGGCAGTCCGGGCATGTATTGTTCACCGGCTCCACGGCGGGCCACGCGGCATACTCCAACATTGCCGTCTATTCAGCGACCAAGGCGGCGATATCAGGCTTTGCAGCAGCGCTGCGCGCCGACCTCTCCCCATCGGGCGTACGCGTCACCGAGATCGTTGCCGGCCGTGTCGAGACGCAGCTCTACCAGGACATCCTCGACGCCAACGCGCGCGCAGCCATGTACGCCAGCAAAGTGGTGCAGCCGGATGACGTGGCCAGGATGGTCGTCGCTGTGCTTGGGCTCCCCGCGTGGGCCGACGTTACCCGTTTCGACATCATGCCGACTTGGCCAACCTCGCCAAGCGGTACCAAGTAAGGAAAACTGGGATGAAAGATCTTTCCGTTCTGATCGTTGGCGGTGGTGCCGGCCTCGGTGCCCTCTTAGCCGAGATGGCTGTCGAGGCCGGAGCGGCAAAGATCGGCATCATCGACATCAACCAGGAAGCCGCCGAGTCCGCGCTGGCGACCGCGAAGGCCAGGGGACTGCCTACCGCAACCGCCCTTTGCGACATCCAGGTAGGCCCACAGTGCCACGCCGCATTCGAGGCGATCGTTTCGAAACTCGGGCGCGTCGACACGCTGATCAATTGTGCCGCGATCTACCCTCGCCGCCCGCTCCTCGAAATCACCGACGCCGACTGGGATGCCTCCAACGGCATCAACATCAAGGGCACCTATCATATGATGGTGGCGGCGGTTCGCCACATGCAATCGCAGGAGCCGAAGAGCCACGTCCGCGGGCGGATCGTGAACCTGACCTCGGTCGACGCCTTCAAGGCGCATCCGCAGAACGCTCACTATGCGGCGACCAAGGCCGCCGTCGTCAGCCTTACCCGATCCTTTGCCCATCACGTGGCGAAGGACGGCATTCTGGTGAATTCGGTGGCGCCGGCCGGCATGGCGACGGAGAAGGCAAAAGCGCTCGGCTTCCTGGAGGAACTGGCCAAGGCGAGCCCGCTCGGCCGCGGTGCCGAGCCAAAGGAAATTGCCGAGTGGGTGCTGATGACGGGCAGCCCCAAGAACACTTACATGACCGGTGAAAACGTAATTGTTTCAGGTGGTTACATATACGCCTAAGCCTCTTTCGCCGCGGGCGACTGAACTCTGGGAGTGCATGACCGAGGCAGTGCATGACCGACCGGGCCACAAGCAGGGAAAGGAACGGAATTTTCGATGACCGGCAAGCTGCGCCTCCCCTCGCTGAATGCTCTGCGCGTGTTCCACGCGGTCGCGCAGCACAAGAGCTTTCGGCAGGCGGCGGATGAATTGCTGGTCACGCCGCAGGCCGTCGGACAGCAGATCAAGCTTCTGGAGGATACGCTCCAGGTAACGCTGTTCGAGCGTAAGGGCCGGTCGATCGAACTGACCGAGTCGGCCATTCTTCTGTCGCACTATGTCAAAGCCGGCTTCAACGAGTTTGCCGAAGGCGTTCGCCGCGTCACCAAGTCGAACTATCGGGACCGCATCAACCTGAATGCGAGCCCATACTTCGCCACGCACTATCTCCTGCCGCGGCTTTCGTTGTTCCGGGAAATCTTGCCGGGCGCGGACCTGCGCCTGACGACGATGGTCGACCTGCCCGATTTCGGGCGCGACGATATCGATATGACGGTCCAGTGGGGCTACGGCAACTGGTCCGACTATGAAACCACGTTGCTGGTGCCGGATCCGAAGATCATCTGCTGCACGCCGGCGATCGGCGAAAGGATCAAGTCGGCGCATGATCTGACACAGTTCACGTTGCTCGACACCGTCAAGTCGAAGCGTCTGTGGCCGGACATATTGCGCCACCTTGGCGTGGAGCTGACGGATGGCGACCGCAGCATCAGCTTCGACGACGCCGCGACCATGCGCCGGGCGACCTTGCAAGGCATAGGTGTGGGCTTGGTTTCCGTCATCGACGCCGAGGAAGATTTCCGGGCGGGCACGCTGGTCGCGCCGATCGGCCGCGACGCCATTGCCGACATGAAGCCGGAGGAAGTCCCGGGCTTCTATCTTGTCGTCCCGCGCGGACATCTGCGCGTGAAGGCGGTCGCGGCACTTCACCGATGGCTGGCTCAGCAGGATTGGCGCGGCGACCTCACGATTTCCTCGTTACCGAAACCGGCCCCGCTTTCCGACTAGAAGCGGCTTCGAGACCGAGGCCTGAAAGACGCCTTTCGGGCCTCCAACAACAAGAAACCAAACAACCTCAACAGTGGAGACGGAACATGAAAATGATGAAATGGGGGGCTTCGGCCCTGGCGCTTGGCCTCGTGCATTTTGCGGCGCCGGCGGAAGCCGCCGGCGGCAAGACGCTCGAAACCGTCAAGGCACGCGGCATGCTGAACTGCACCGGCCATGACGGCTCCTATCTCGGCTTCGCCGAGGTGGACGACAAGGGCAACTGGAAGGGCATGGACATCGACCTCTGCAAGGCGGTGGCCGCGGCCGTGTTCGGCGACCCGGCGAAGCTGAAGGTCGTTCCGATCAGCTGGGCCCAGCGCTGGCCGGCCCTGCAGTCCGGCGATGTCGACATCATCATCAAGGCCTCGGGCGGCACGCTCAGCCGCGACACCGAACTTGGGCTGCAGTTCTCGATGTCCTACTATCTCGGTACCACCAAGGTGATGGCGCACAAGGAGCTGAACCTCAAGTCGCTCAAGGATGCCGCAGGCGGCACGATCTGCATTCCCGCCGGCACCTCGCAGGAACAGCAGGTCGCTGCCTATACGGCCAAGCTCGGCATCAAGCTCGAACCGGTGCTCATCGAGAAGACCGAGGAGCTCGAGCAGGCCTATTTCTCGGGACGCTGCGATCTTTATGCGCAGTGGGGTCCGACACTGGCCATTGCGCGCATCGCCAAGAGCAAGGTCGACGACCATGTCATCCTGCCAGACGTGCTCGCCGTCGAGCCTGAAGTCATGATCATGCGGCAAGGCGACGACAACTGGGTCGACATCGCCAACTGGACGCTGAGCACGCTGATCTTCGCCGAACAGGAAGGCATCACCTCGAAGAACGTCGACGAGATAAAGGCCAAGCCGACTTCACCGCAGGTCGCCAAATTCCTCGGCGTCACGCCAGGCATGGGCAAGGGTCTCGGGCTCTCCGACGACTGGGCCTACAAGGTGATCAAGAACGTCGGCAACTACGGCGAAATCTTCGATCGCGATCTCGGCAAGGACTCGCCCTACAAGATGGATCGCGAACTGACCAATTTGTGGAACAATGGCGGTGTCCTGTTCCCGCTGGTTGTTGATTGATCCGTTCTGAACGCATCCCGCTCCAGGTCCCACCCGGCTCCCGCCGGGCGGGACCGCGCGGCAATTCGGGAAGGATTTCTGAATGGTCAGCCTGCTGAGAAATCAAAAAGTCCGCAACGCACTGTTGCAGATCCTGTATGTCGGCTCGATCGCCGCGATGGTGCTTGCCGGCATTGTGATCGCCAGACAGAACCTGGCGGCGCAGGGGATCACCTCCGGATTCGACTTCCTGTTCAAGTCGACGGGCTGGGACCTGAACTTCTCGCTGCTGCCCGCCACGGCCAACGACCCTTATTGGTGGTACTTCCTCATCGGGATCATCAATACGCTGTTTCTGGGAACCGTCGGCCTGACGCTGGCGACGATCGTCGGAACGATCGTCGGCCTGGCGCGGACTTCCTCGAACGAATTGGCCCGGCTGCTCGGCCGCACCTATGTGGACATCTTCCGAAACATCCCGCTGATCCTCCAGGTTTTTTTCTGGTATGCCGTTATCACCCATCTGCCGACGCCGCGCGCCGCGCATGAGGGATGGGGCTTTCTCCTCACCAGCCGGGGGCTTTACATCCCGTTCCCCAATGTCAGCAGCGCCGCGCTCGCTGCGGCGACATTGGCTGTGATTGCCGCCATCGCGCTGCCGATCTGGCTGGGCAGGACATCGCGCCTCAGCCTGCCGGTCGGCCAGCGTGGCGGCATTCAGCTTGCCGGCACGGCGGCGGCACTTGCCTGCGCGGCCATCGTTCTGGTGGCCGGCCGCCTGGCCGACTCGCCGCTGCTCGATTTTCCGGCGCTGCAAGGTCTCAATCTGCGAGGCGGCCTGCGCATTCCGCCGGAGTTTGCGACACTGGCCATCGCGATCGCCATCTATGGCGGCTCCTACATCGCCGAGATCGTGCGCGGCGGGTTCAAGGCTGTCGGCAAGGGCCAGGTCGAGGCGGCTCTTTCCCTGGGCCTCGGCCCGTGGCGGGTCTTCATGCTGGTGCGGCTGCCGCTGGCACTACGCGCCATGCTGCCAATCCTCGCCAACCAGTATGTCTGGCTGATGAAGGCGACCACAATGGGCATCGCGGTGGGCTTCACCGATTTCTTCATGATCGTGGCGCTGACGATCAACCATTCCGGCCAGACAATCGAAGCGATCGGCATCCTGATGGCTGGCTTCCTCGTCATCAACCTCAGCCTCGCCGCCATCTTCAACCGCATCAACAAAGCAATCGCCCTCAAGGGCAACCAGTTGAGGGGGTGAGGGATGGAAATGGTCGTTGTCGCCCCTCCTGCCATTGGCAAGATCGAGGATCTGAGGCGGCGCTTCTTTGCGACGCCCCTGCAGGCATTGCTGTCGCTGGCTTCCCTGGCGGTCATGGTCTTCCTGGCCTGGAAGCTCCTGAATTGGGCGGTTTTCTCGGCTGTCTTCACGACGAGCGGCGGACCCGAAGCCTGCCAGGCGGCGGCGGGAGCCTGCTGGTCGGTCATTGCCGCGCGATGGCGCATCATCCTGTTCGGCCTCTATCCCTATGACGAGCAGTGGCGGTCGGCCCTGGCTTGCCTGATCGTCGTGGTCATGACGGTGCTAAGTTGCGTTCCAGCCTTCTGGTCGGGTCGCCGCATCGCACTCGTATGGGGAGCCGGAACGGCGCTTTTCTACGTGCTGATGAAGGGCGGCGTGCTTGGTCTGCCCTATGTCGGCGAGGAGGCCTGGGGCGGACTGGCGCTGACCCTGTTCATCTTCGTGACCACCTGCCTGATCGGCTTCCCGCTGGCGATCTGCCTGGCGCTGCTGCGCCGCTCCGGCCTGCCATGGATTTCCCGCACCTCCGGCCTCATTATCGACGGGGTGCGTTCATTGCCTCTGATCTCGATCCTGTTCACCTTCGCCATCGTGCTGCCGTTCGCACTGCCGCAATGGCTGGTGGGCGACAAGCTGTACCGGGTGATCCTGGGCTCGGCCCTGTTTTTTTCCGCCTATCAGGCGGAGATCGTCAGGGGTGGGATGCAGGGCGTTCCCAGTGGGCAAGAAGAGGCAGCCATGGCGCTTGGCATGCGCTATTGGCAGCGCGTCGGCCGCATTCTTCTACCGCAGGCCATGCGCAATGCGCTGCCGGCGACGATCAACCAGTTCGTGATCTCGTTCAAGGAAACCTCGCTGGTGATCATCGTCGGCTTCTTCGAGATCCTGGCCTCCGGCAATGCCGCCTACGGCACCGGCGAGTGGCGCTTCGCCTATGTCGAGGTCTATGCCTTCATCGCCTTCATCTACTTCATCTTCGTGTTCAGCCTGTCCCGCTATGGCGCTTTTCTCGAGCGCCGTATGTCGGTCGGCGAACGATAGGGGGCGTTTACGTGCTTTCAGGAAACTCGCCCCGATCCAGCGGGCCCGCGGTGCTGATCGAAAATCTCGACAAATATTACGGGACATTCCAGGCGCTGCGAAAGTTGAGCTTGTCCGTGGATCGCGGCGAGAGGATCGTCGTCTGCGGCCCGTCCGGCTCCGGCAAGTCCACCATGATCCGCTGCATCAACCGTCTGGAGCAGCACAATGGCGGCCGGATCACCGTGCTCGGCACCGAGCTCAACGACGATGTCGGCAACATCGACGGGATCAGGCGGGAAGTCGGCATGGTGTTCCAGCACTTCAACCTGTTTCCACACATGACGGTGCTGGAGAACTGCATGCTCGCGCCCATGATCGTGCGCAAGGTGCCGCGCGCGGATGCCGAGGCGACCGCCCGGCGCTATCTGGAGAAGGTACGCATTCCGGAACAGGCGATGAAGTATCCCGGTCAGTTATCCGGCGGCCAGCAACAGCGGGTCGCGATAGCGCGTGCCCTTTGCATGCAGCCCGAGATCATGCTGTTCGATGAGCCGACCTCTGCGCTCGACCCGGAAATGATCGCGGAAGTGCTCGACGTCATAGTCACGCTCGCCTCTGAAGGCATGACAATGATCTGCGTCACGCATGAGATGGGTTTTGCGCGCCGGGTTGCCGACCGGGTAATTTTCATGGATGGAGGCGAGATCGTCGAACAGGCGCCTTCCGATGAATTCTTCACCTCCTCCCGCAACGAGCGCACGCGGCAGTTCCTGTCGCAGGTGCTTGGTCACTGATCGATGCAACGATCCCGCGTCAGGCCGCAGCCATGTCCGTGACTGATCCCGTCACCGCCTTGCGCGAGATGCTCGGACCGAAAGGCTGGCTTTCGGGCAGCGATGCAAGGCCCTATCAGCGCGATTGGCTCGATCGCTACGGCGTCGCGGCTCTGGGCGTGGCCAGGCCTGCGGATACCTCCGAAGTAGCCAGTGTCGTAA
The DNA here is from genome assembly GCF_055811675.1 of Mesorhizobium sp. WSM4808. NCBI lineage: Bacteria > Pseudomonadati > Pseudomonadota > Alphaproteobacteria > Hyphomicrobiales > Phyllobacteriaceae > Mesorhizobium > Mesorhizobium sp. WSM4808. The sequence goes on along the minus strand of NZ_JBVVQX010000003.1, from coordinate 487,724 downwards.
AGACATGCCACGCGGCCGGCCTGGCGGTCGTGCCGCAAGGCGGCAACACCGGGCTTTGCGGCGGCGCCGTCGCCGATCGGCCGGATGCGGTGATCGTTTCGCTTTCGCGCATGACGGCGATCGGCAAACCGGACTTGGACAGCGGCTCGATCCTCATCGAAGCGGGGGCCGTGCTTGCCGCATTGCACGAGGCGCTGGAACCGCACGGCCTGATGTTTCCGATGCATCTCGGCGCGGAAGGCAGCGCCAGGATCGGCGGCCTGGTCGGCACCAATGCCGGCGGCAGCCAGGCATTCCGGTATGGCATGATGCAAGACCTCGTGCTTGGCCTGGAGGTCGTGACCCCCGACGGGGCGATATGGAACGGGCTGCGCGCGGTGCAGAAAGACAATGCCGGCTACCAGTTGCGCAAGCTCTATTGCGGCGCGGAAGGAACGCTTGGCATCGTGACGCGCGCGATCCTGCGGCTCTACCCGATGCCGCGGCGGCAGGCGAGCGCGCTTGTCGTCATGCCCGATTTCGCCGCGGCGGTTTCGTTTGGCACCTTTCTGCGGGGCGAGGCGGGGGAATTCCTGACCGGCCTCGAGTTCTTCTCCGACATCGGGCTGGGACTGGCCCTCAAACACCTGCCCGACCTGGCCTACCAGTTGGAGGCACGCGGCGAGGTCTATGTGCTGGTCGAACTGGCATCGGGCGCCCCCCGCGTTCCACTTGACGAGATACTGGCTTCGGCGCTGGAGTGGGGGGTGGAGCAAGGCCTGGTGCTGGACGGAGCATTGGCGGCGACGGGCGCGCATCGCGCACAATTCTGGCGGCTGCGAGAGGAGCAGCCGGAAGGACAGAGGCTGGAAGGAGAGCAGCTGAAGCACGACATCTCGGTGCCTCCGGGCGCTATCGCCCGTTTCGTCGAGGCCGGCGCAGAGATCTGCGACGACATTCTTCCCGGCGTGCGGATAAACCCGTTCGGGCATCTCGGCGACGGCAACATCCACTACAATCTGTCGCCGCCGGAAGGCCACGCCGATTTTGACGGCAAGGCCGAGCGGTTCGCCGAGGCGCTATCGTCGCTCGCCACGGAAATGGGCGGCAGTTTCGCGGCCGAGCATGGACTTGGCCGCGCAAAGGTCGCCATGGCCAACCGAAACCGCAGTCCGTTGGAGCGCGAACTCATGGCGCGGCTCAAGGATGCATTCGATCCACGGGACACGATGAATCCGGGCGTGCTGGTGCACGCTGCTCGGCAAAGAAAAACTTTCGAATAGACGGCATTTCTTGATTTCGCCCCGAACCGCCTGCGTGCACCTATGAACCGAAGGCAGGCTCGATCGACCTGCCGCCAAAGTGAGGATGTCGAAGCATGATCCGCAATGGCGGCCGCCTTCTCGTCGAGTGCCTGATCGGGCTTGGCGCGACCAGGAGCTTCGGCGTGCCCGGAGAAAGTTATCTGGCCGTCCTGGACGCGCTGCACGACACGCAGGGAAAGCTGGACTACACGCTTTGCCGCAATGAAGGCGGCGCGGCGTTCATGGCCTCGGCCTACGGCAAGTTGACCGGCTCGCCAGGCATCTGTTTCGTGACGCGCGGCCCAGGCGCCACCAACGCCAGCATCGGCGTTCACACGGCCATGCAGGACAGTTCGCCGATGATCCTGTTCGTCGGCCAGGTCGGCACCGACATGAAGGGCCGCGAAGCGTTTCAGGAAATCGACTACCGGGCGGTGTTCGGCACGGTCGCCAAATGGGCGGTCGAGATCGACGATGTCGCGCGCCTGCCCGAGATTGTGGCGCGGGCATGGACGACCGCATTGACCGGACGACCTGGTCCCGTCGTGGTCGCGCTGCCCGAGGACATGCTGACCACCATGACTGAAGCGGCTCCGCTCAGCGCACCGGCGGCCATTTTCGAGCCGGCACCGGCGCCGGAAGCGATCGCTTCGGCCTTCAAGCTGCTGGCCAAGGCCGAGAGGCCGGTCCTGCTCATGGGCGGCGCCAACTGGACCGTGGACGGACGCGCGGCGCTACAGGCTTTCGCAGAGGCTTCCGACATTCCTGTCGTGGCGGCCTTTCGCTATCAGGACCAGTTCGACAACCATTCGCCGGTCTTTGTCGGCGAGGCCGGCGTCGGCATGGTGGCGCATGTCAAAGCCCTGCTCCGCGAGGCCGACGTGATCCTGGCCGTCAATGTGCGTTTTGGCGAGATGACCACGGATGGCTATACGCTGCTGTCCGTGCCGGTGCCGCGCCAGAAACTGATCCATGTCCATGGCTCCGATCGCGAGATCGGCAAGGTCTATGTGCCGGCCATCGGTATCCATGCCGGGCCGAACGTTTTTGCCCGGGCGTTGACGCCCGTCAAAGGCGGCTGGGCGGACTGGCGCGCCGCGGCCCGCAAAGCCTATGAAGGGACATTCGGCGCGCCCGTCCAGCCCGGCCCGGTGGACATGGTGGAGGTCAGCGCCTGGCTGCGCGAAAACCTGCCTGCCGACGTCATTCTCACCAACGGCGCCGGCAATTTCACCGTCTGGCCGAACAAGTTCTTCAAGTTCGGGCCGGACGCACGGCTGCTCGCCCCGCAGTCTGGCGCCATGGGCTACGGCCTGCCGGCGGCAATTGCCGCCAAGGTTGCGTTTCCAGAACGCACGGTCGTCTGCTTTGCCGGCGACGGCGACTTCCAGATGAATTGCCAGGAACTCGGAACCGCCATGCAGGCTGGCGCGCAGCCGATCGTGCTGATCCTCAACAACGGCATCTACGGCACGATCCGCGCCCATCAGGAGCGCCACTATCCGGCGCGCGTTTCGGGCACGTCGCTCGAAAACCCTGATTTCGTGACACTGGCAAAGGCCTATGGCTTCCATGCCGAGCGGGTCGAGGCGACGCGCGATTTCGCGGCGGCGTTCGATCGGGCGCTCGGATCCGTGACGGGAGCGGTCCTCGACATCGCCATATCTCCCGAAGCGCTGACGCCCCGACAGACCCTTTCCCAGATGCGTGACGCCGCGCTCGCTTCCCAGAAGGCCAAGGCATGACCTCCAAAGACGACATCCGTCTCGGCGCGGACATCGGCGGCACGTTCACCGACGTCGCGCTCGACCTCAGGGGAACGATCTTCTCCACCAAGGTGTTGACCAATTATGCGGCGCCCGAGCAGGCGATCCTGGACGGCATTGCCGTCGTCACGCGCGATGCCGGTATCGCGCTTGCCGAGATCGGCATCATCATCCACGGCACGACGCTGGCGACGAATGCGCTCATCGAACGCCGTGGCGCCAAGACCGCGCTGGTCACCACCGAAGGGTTCCGCGATGTCATCGAGATGCGCACGGAAAACCGCTTCGAGCAGTATGACCTCGACCTGCAGCTGCCGGCGCCGCTAATCCCGCGCGAGCACCGTTTCACGGTAAAGGGCCGGATCGGTGCGGAAGGCCAGGAGCTTCAGCCGCTCGACGAAGCCGCCCTGGAAGGCATTGCCGACCGGATCGCGGCCGGCGGCTTCGGCTCCGTGGCGATCGGCTTCATCCATGCCTACACCAACCCTGATCATGAGCGCCGGGCACGCGCTATCCTGTCCCGCAAGCTTACCATCCCGATTTCGATCAGCGCCGAAGTCTCGCCGCAGATGCGCGAGTTCGAACGCTTCAACACGGTCTGCGCCAACGCCTATGTGCGGCCGCAGATGGCGGACTATCTCGCGCGTTTCCAGACCCGCTTGAAGGAGATGGGCGCCGAGTGCCCGGTCTTCATGATCCATTCGGGCGGCGGTCTGATCTCGGTGGAGACGGCCTCGGAATTTCCCGTGCGCCTCGTTGAGTCCGGCCCGGCCGGCGGCGCCATCTTCGCCGCCGACATCGCCAGGCGATTCGGCCTGGAAAAGGTCGTCTCCTATGACATGGGCGGCACCACTGCAAAGATTTGCCTGATCGAGGATTATGCGCCGCGCACCGCCAGAACCTTCGAAGTGGCGCGTACCTATCGCTTCTGCAAAGGTTCCGGCATGCCGATCTCCATTCCCGTGATCGAGATGATCGAGATCGGCGCCGGCGGCGGGTCGATCGCCTGGGTCGACGCCATGGGCCGCATCCAGACCGGTCCCGAAAGTGCCGGATCGGAACCTGGCCCGGCCTGCTACGGCCGCGGCGGCAGGCGCCCGGCCATCACAGATGCCGACCTGGTGCTCGGCAAGCTCGATCCCGACAATTTCGCCGGCGGCGCCATCAGGCTGGACACGTCCGCATCCGAACAGGCGATCCTGCGCGATGTCGGCGAACGCCTGTCGCTCGATGCCATGGCGACGGCCTTCGGCATCTGCGAGGTGGTGGACGAGAACATGGCCAATGCCGCCCGCGTCCATGCCGTCGAAAACGGCAAAAACATTTCCGACAACGTGATGATCGCCTTCGGTGGCGCGGCCCCGCTTCACGCCGCAAGGCTTTGCGAGAAACTCGGCATCGACCAGTGCATCGTCCCCAAGGGCGCGGGCGTCGGATCGGCGATCGGCTTCCTCAAGGCTCCGTTCGGCTACGAAGCCCTGGCATCCCGGCTGACGCGGCTGTCGCAGTTCAAGCCGGCCGAGGCCAATGCTTTGCTCGATGACCTCAAAGTGTCAGCCGAAAGCTTCGTGCGGGCAGGGGCCAACGGTACGATCACATGCGAAATCACCGCCTTCATGCGCTACGCCGGCCAGGGCTGGGAAATCCCCGTGCCGCTGCCGGACGAGCCGTTCGGCAATGATGCCGCAACCACGCTCGAGGATTTGTTCCAGGCGAATTACCAACGCTTCTTCGGCCGCGCCATCGAAGGACTTGGCGGCCTGGAAATCGAGATCGTCACCTGGTCCGTGAAGGCGACGGATGTCCGGCCTGCTGTCGCCAGGCACGAGCTGATCACCGGCAAGCGGACCACTCAGCCGGCAACAAGCCGCGCGGTGTTCGATCCGGCCAGCGGTGCGCCACGGACCTATGGCATCGTCGAACGGGAGGGGCTGTGCACCGGCGATCGGGTGGCGGGCCCGGTCATCATCGTCGAACGCGAGACGTCCACCGTCGTCACCACGAGCTTCGACGCCGTCATCCAGAGCGACGGAGCGATCCTTCTGATCCGCAAAGGCAGCCAGGCATGAGCGACATCAGTGAAATCCGCATGCAGGTTATGTGGAACCGGTTGATCTCGGTGGTCGAGGAGCAGGCCCTCACCTTGCTGCGCACGGCTTTCTCGACATCGGTGCGCGAATCCGGCGACCTGTCGGCGGGCGTGTTCGATCCCCGCGGCCAGATGCTGGCACAGGCGGTGACGGGAACGCCCGGCCATGTCAACACCATGGCCGAGGCGGTGCTGCATTTCATGAACGAAATCCCGCGCGAAACCATGTTCGAGGGCGACACCTACGTCACCAATGACCCCTGGTTGGGCACGGGCCACCTGCACGATATCACCATGGTGTCGCCGTCGTTCCTGAACGGCGAATTGGTTGCGTTCTTCGCCTGCACGGCGCATGTGGTCGATGTCGGTGGGCGCGGCTTCGGCGCTGACGGCAAGTCGGTCTACGAGGAAGGCATCCAGATCCCGATCATGAAGTTCGCGGAGAAGGGCAAGGTCAATCTCGATCTCGTCAGGATCCTGCGCGCCAACGTCCGCGAGCCGAACCAGGTCGTCGGCGATTTCTATTCGCTCGCCGCCTGCAACGAAGTCGGCCACCGACGCCTCGTCGACATGATGAAGGAGATCGGCCTGGCATCGCTGGACGGGCTTGGCGAGTTCATCTTCTCGCGCACCCGCGACGCCATGGTCGAACGCATCAAGGCGATGCCCAAAGGCAGCTGGTCGAACGCGCTGGTGACCGACGGCTACGACGAGCCGGTGAAACTCGCGGCGACCGTCACGGTTCGGGACGCCGGCGTCGAGGTTGATTTCACCGGTACCGACCCGATGAGCCGATGGGGCATCAACTGCCCGATCATCTACAGCAAGGCCTATGCCTGCTACGCGTTGAAATGCGTGGTGGCGCCCGATATTCCTAACAATGCCGCGTCGCTCGCCTTCTTCACCGTGTCGTCTCCGGTCAACATCCTGAACGCCGTGCGGCCGGCGCCGGTGGCGCTCAGGCACATCTTCGGCCATATGGTTCCCGATCTGGTGCTCGGCGCGATCGCCAAGGCGATGCCCGGCAAGATCCTTGCCGAGGGCGCCGGCGCACTGTGGAACATCCATATCTCGGTTCGGCCGGTCTCCGGCGGTTCGGGCCGCCGCGCCGAGGTGTTGATGTTCAATTCCGGCGGCATGGGCGCGCGCCCCGGCCTCGACGGATTGTCGGCGACGGCCTTCCCCTCCGGCGTCCATACGATGCCGATCGAGGCAACGGAGCACACCGGCCCGATCGTCATCTGGCGCAAGGAGCTGCGGCCCGATTCCGGCGGCGACGGCGAGTTCCGCGGCGGGCTCGGGCAGGTTATCGAAATCGAGGCGATCGAGGGCCATGAATTCGATTTCTCGGCCATGTTCGACCGCGTCAATCATCCCGCCCACGGGCGCAACGGCGGCGGACCTGGAGTGGCCGGCGTGGTCAGGCTGGACGATGGCACGCAGATGCGACCCAAAGGCTGGCAGCATGTTCCGGCTGGCCGTCGGCTGATCCTCCAATTGCCGGGCGGCGGCGGCTATGGCGATCCGTCCAAGCGCAGCACCGAGGCGCGGGCGAACGACCGCTCCAAGGAATACATTTCGGAGAACGGCAAATGAGCTACATTGCCTCGCGCCTGTCTGCGGTGAAGCCTTCGGCGTCCATGGCTGCTTCGCAAGCAGCCAAGGCCCTGCGCGCCAAGGGCGTCGACGTTATCGATCTTGGCCTGGGCGAGCCGGATTTCCCGACACCGAGCCATATCATCGAAGCGGCGCATTTCGCCGCGAAGGCCGGCCAGACGCTATACACGGGTGCCGCCGGCACGGCCGAGGTGCGCGAAGCCGTGGCCGGCAAGTTCCGCCGCGAAAACGGACTGGACTACACGGCGGACGACGTCGTCGTGGCCAATGGCGCCAAGCAGATCATCTTCAACGCGCTGATGGCGACGCTGGAGTCTGGTGACGAAGCGATCCTGCCGGCGCCCTACTTCGTCTCCTATCCCGAGATGGTGAAGCTGCTCGGCGGCACGCCTGTCGTTATCGAGTGCCCGGAAACTTCCGGCTTCCGGCTGACGCCGGAGCTGCTCGAAAAAGCCATCACTCCAAGGACGAAATGGCTGTTCCTCAATATGCCCGGCAACCCCTCCGGCGCCATATATTCGCAATCGGACCTGCGGGCACTCGGAGCGGTTTTGGCAAGGCATCCGCAGGTGCTGGTGCTTTCCGACGAGATTTACGAGCACATCCTGTTCGACGGACGCGACTTCGTCTCCTTCGGCAAGGCTTGCCCGGAACTCAGGGACCGTACCCTGATCGTCAACGGCGTCTCCAAATCCTATGCGATGACCGGGTGGCGTGTCGGCTATGCCGCCGGGCCGGCGCCGCTCACCAGGGCGATGGCGACCATCCAGAGCCAATCCTGCACGTCCGTCTGCTCGATCGCGCAAGCGGCGACGGTGGCCGCGCTCAACGGCCCCCAGGACGAGGTGGCACGCTTTCGGCAGGCGTTCGAGGCGCGCCGCGACCTTGTCGTCGACGGCATCAGGCGGATCAACGGTCTTACGCTTTCGCCACCGGAAGGCGCCTTCTATGCCTATATCGGCTGCGCCAGCCTGATCGGCGGCAGGACCCCAAAAGGCGTCGTGCTCGAGGACGACACGGCAGTGGCGAATTATCTCCTGAACGAAGGGCGCGTGGCCTCGGTGCCGGGCGCCGCCTATGGACTTTCCCCCTATTTCCGCATCTCGACCGCGACCGGCGAAGAGGTGCTGACCGAAGCGATCGCGCGCATCAACGCCGCCGTCGCGCAAGTGGAGTAAATCATGCCGCATTACGAACGCATCCTGATCACCGGCGCGGCCGGCCGCCTCGGTTCGGAACTGCGAAAGGGGCTGGTGCCGCTGGCAAAAACGATCCGCCTGGCCGGCCGCGAACCGTTCGGCGATCTTGCTCCACACGAGGAAGAAGCGGTCTTCGACCTCGCCGATATGGAGGCGACGATTGCCGCCACCAAGGATTGCGACGCGATCGTGCATTTCGGCGGCGCACCACTCGAATGCGAATGGCAAACCATCCTGGATTCCAGCATCCGCGGCTCCTATCACATCTACGAGGGCGCCCGGAAACACGGGGTGAAACGAGTCATCTATGCCTCCTCCGTGCATGCCGTCGGCTATCACGAGGTCGAGGCGCATATCGGCGTCGACGCGCCGGTGCGTCCCGACAGCCTCTATGGCGTGTCGAAGAACTTCGTCGAGAGCCTGAGCCGGCTTTACTGGGACAAGTTCGGCATCGAGACGGCGTGCCTGCGCATCTTTTCGTCCTTCCCCGAACCGGCGGACCGTCGCATGTTGTGGTCATACCTCTCCTTCGCCGATTGTGTGCGTCTGGTCGAGGCAGCTCTCACCGCGCCGCGCGTCGGCCATACGATCTCCTTCGGCCTTTCCGACAACAAGGTGAAAACGGTCGACAACAGCGGCGCCAACCATCTGGGGTTTTCTCCGCAGGATAGTGCCGAGCCGTTCCGCGCCGCGGTCGAGGCGAAAACGCAGGTTCCGGATCCCAAGGCGCCATCGGTGAAGTATCTGGGCGGGTGGTTCTGCGAGCTTGGCCATCCGGACGACAAACAGGCGTAGCTGCCAATCCGCTCGATGGCGCAGAGCGGAAGCCGAGATGCGGCAGGCGACGGATTCACGCGTGGTGGCGGAGATCGAGGAGGTTGTCGGCGGCGCCGGCTTCGATGTGCCACGCCGACCACGGTCATGGATCAGATCTGGCAGCGGTACCTGCAGACGATGCCGGACTTCCCCCAAGCGTTCATCCACCTCGGGCGTCGAAGACTTAGGCATTTACGTGCTGAGCGTCTTCTCGTCGCACATGTTTCACGCCGCCCACCAGATGGGCCCCCTGAAATATTGACGGTTGCCGGTCGTCATCGGTTTTGGGATTCTCATCTGATCTGATAGTGGGATCCAAATCACAGGAGATGGCATGCCGAACGATGTAATCGTGCGCGACAGCAATGGCGCTCAATTGAATGACGGTGATTCCGTAACGCTGATCAAAGACCTCAAAGTCAAAGGCACTTCGGAGACGATCAAGCGCGGCACGTTGGTGAAGGCCATCCGCCTGAACGGCAATCCCGGCGAGATCGAATGCAACACCAAGCAAGTGAAAGGCCTGGTGCTCAAGACCGAGTTCGTGAAGAAGGCGTGAGCCTCAAGGCGGCAAGCGATCTCGATGGCTCCTTCGGGATTTTGGAGAGCCTGCCGTCGCCAAGGGGGCTGCGGAGCCGTTGAGCGTCCGGCACGCGATCGTTGCGCCGCGAATTGATAACTTCGCCGACCAGGCACAATCAAAAAAATCGCCAAGTCCCAAGCTGGAACCTCCGGCCTCATTGCGCGTTTCACGGCGTCCCGTTCGCGGACCCGCCCGGATATCTCTCCAAGCGCGCGAAAAACCAGGAGCCCGCTTCATGCACGACAAGCTGTTTCATTCACCGGTCGCACTGTCGGTCGGCCTCGGCTTCAAGCGCGAGATTGCCTCGCTGGCCGAAATGCACGATTTCCTCACCAATTGGACGACCTCCCGCCGCGGCCCGCTTTACCGAAACGCGGTGGAGACATGTGATCTGGCCGTTCCAGGTTATGTGAGCGTCGAGCAGGCGCGCCGGGCGTTGCTCGAATTCGCGCAAGCCGCCGGCATCCTGTGGCCGGACCTCGAGCCGGTGGCGGGCGTGCACGCCGTTGCGCGTGGCTATGGCGGCTACGCCGCCTGAAGATTGATGTTCTCCGTGGCGGCTAAAGCCACACCACCATAGAAAGCCCGGCTGGCCCTCAGCCGGGCTTTCGCGTTTCCGGCAGCTCGCAAGGAAATCGCCATCCTGTAGCCGTGTGTCTTGGGCGACAATCCCTGCGTGGAGTGTCGGGAAGAGCCCGAGCAAAAATCTTTATGAAATTCCTATTTCTTTCCACTGCGCCCCGTCTCGAACCTTTATGGCGATCGGGTCCATACTCCTTTTAGAAAATACAACCGGCTCCGTCGCCAAAGGTGCGACGGGACACTTTCGAGATATTGCGAACTCTCTTGTCAAATTCGCAAGTACAAAAGAACAAAAGGAATAAACACAATGGATATGGCCGTTATCGGAATCGGAATTTTGTTCTTTGCCCTTTGTTTCGCCTACATAAAAGCTTGTGACGCGCTCTAGAGCGAGGCTGAAAAAATGATCGTCGACTATATTCTCGGTGGCGGCGTTACGCTGTTCCTGCTCGCCTACCTGACATACGCCCTCGTTCGTCCAGAACGCTTCTGAAGGCACGGAAAGCCACACCCATGACACTGAACGGTTGGATACAGATCCTGGTCTATTGCGGGATCGTCGTTTTGCTGGTGAAGCCGCTCGGCGGCTACATGCACCGCGTCTTCAACGGCGACCGCACGCTGCTTTCGCCGGTCCTTCGCCCGCTTGAGCGTGGGCTTTATCGTATTTGCGGAACCAGCGAACGCGAGGAACAGCACTGGACCACCTACGCGGTCGCCCTGCTGCTCTTCAACCTCGCCGGCTTCCTGGTGCTTTATGCGCTGCAGCGCCTGCAGGGCAGCCTGCCTTACAACCCTGCCGGCATGACAGCGGTTGAACCAGGGTTGGCCTTCAACACCGCCGCCAGCTTCATGACCAACACCAACTGGCAGAACTATGGTGGCGAGAGCACGATGTCCTATCTCGTGCAGATGGCCGGGCTGACGGTGCAGAACTTCGTTTCGGCGGCCACCGGCATTGCCATCGCCATTGCGCTGATCCGCGGCTTTGCCCGGGCGTCCGGCAAGTCGATCGGCAATTTCTGGGTCGATATGACCCGCTCCACACTCTATCTGCTGCTGCCGTTCTGCATCGTGCTGACGCTGGTCTATGTCTGGCTCGGCATGCCGCAGACGCTCGGCGCCTACGTCAACGCCACGACGCTGGAAGGCGCGCAGCAGACCATCGCCGTCGGCCCGGTCGCTTCGCAGGTGGCCATCAAGATGCTCGGCACCAATGGCGGCGGTTTCTTCAACGCCAATGCCGCGCACCCGTTCGAGAACCCCGACGCGATCTCCAACCTGATCCAGATGGTGTCGATCTTCGCCATCGGCGCCGCCTTGACCAATGTCTTCGGCCGCATGATCGGCAACCAGCGCCAGGGCTGGGCGATCCTCTCGGCCATGGGCGTCATGTTCATCGCCGGTGTCGCCATCTGCTACTGGGCGGAAGCCGCCGGCAACCCGCTGGTGCATGCGCTGGGCATCGACGGCGGCAACATGGAGGGCAAGGAGAGCCGCTTCGGCATCGCCCTGTCGGCGCTGTTTGCCGTCATCACCACGGCCGCTTCCTGCGGCGCCGTCAACGCCATGCACGGCTCGTTCACCGCGCTCGGCGGCATGATCCCGATCATCAACATGCAGCTTGGCGAAGTCATCGTCGGCGGTGTCGGCGCCGGTCTCTACGGCATCCTGATGTACATCGTCGTCGCCGTCTTCGTCGCCGGCCTGATGGTCGGCCGCACGCCCGAATATCTGGGCAAGAAGATCGAGGCCAAGGAGGTCAAGATGGCTATGCTGGCCATACTGTGCCTGCCGCTGGCGATGCTGATCTTCACGGCCATCGCCGTCGTGCTGCCGACCGGCGTGGCGTCGATGGGCAATGCCGGCCCGCACGGCTTCTCCGAGGTTCTGTATGCCTACACTTCGGCGGCGGCCAACAACGGTTCGGCCTTTGGCGGCCTCAGCGGCAACACGCCCTGGTACAACATCACGATCGGCATCGGCATGCTGATGGGCCGCTTCCTGGTGATCATCCCGGCGCTGGCCATTGCCGGCTCGCTGGTGGCGAAGAAAACGGTTCCGGCTTCCGCCGGCACCTTCCCGACCGATGGCCCTCTGTTCGTCGGGCTGCTGGTCGGCGTCATCCTGATCGTCGGTGGCCTCACCTTCTTCCCGGCGCTCGCCGTAGGGCCGATCATCGAGCACCTGGCGATGACTCACGGGCAGACCTTCTGAGACCGTCATGTCCTGGTTCAATGCCATGCGCCGCAAGGTCGGCCACAGGGACGATCACCGAAAGGAGGAGAGACCTCCTCCTTTCCCGACCCTGTCGACGTTTCTCGGCCTTGCGGCAGTCATGCTCGTCCTCTGGCTGCTGGCCTACGGGCCGCCGCATTTCCTTTCTGCATCCAATCATCGGGTGCCGTCCAACAACACCGAAGCCGGAGCTTCAAAATGAGCAACTCGAAATCAGCCAGCATCATGGATGCCCGCATCCTGGTTCCCGCCATTGGCGGCGCCTTCCGCAAGCTCGATCCGCGCACGCTGGCCAGGAACCCGGTGATGTTCGTCGTTGCCGTCGTCTCGGCGCTCACCACGGTGCTGTTCGTGAAGGACCTGGTCACCGGAGGCGGCAATCTCGGCTTTACGCTGCAGATCATCATCTGGCTTTGGTTCACCGTGCTGTTCGCCAACTTCGCCGAAGCGGTCGCAGAAGGCCGCGGCAAGGCGCAGGCGGATTCGCTGCGCAAGGCACGCACCGAGACCCAGGCCAAGCTCTTGACCGGTGAGGACCGCACCAAATACAAACTCGTGCCCGGCACCAGCCTCAAGGTCGGCGATGCCGTCCTGGTCGAGGCCGGCGACATCATCCCGTCGGACGGCGAAGTTGTCGAGGGCGTCGCGTCGGTCAATGAGGCGGCGATAACAGGCGAATCGGCGCCGGTCATCCGCGAATCCGGTGGCGACCGTTCGGCGGTCACCGGTGGCACCCAGGTGCTGTCAGACTGGGTCCGCGTCCGCATCACCGCCGCCTCCGGCCATACCTTCCTCGACCGCATGATCTCGCTGGTCGAAGGTGCCGAGCGCCAGAAGACGCCGAACGAGATCGCGCTCAACATCCTGCTCGTCGGCATGACGCTGATCTTCGTGCTGGCCACCGCGACGATCCCGAGTTTTGCCTCCTACTCGGGCGGCTATATCTCGGTGACCGTTCTGGTGGCGCTGTTCGTCACCTTGATCCCGACCACGATCGGCGCGCTGCTTTCGGCCATCGGCATCGCCGGCATGGACCGTCTGGTGCGATTCAACGTGCTGGCCATGTCGGGTCGCGCCGTGGAAGCCGCAGGCGACGTCGACACGCTGCTGCTCGACAAGACCGGCACGATCACACTCGGCAACCGCCAGGCGACGCAGTTTCGCCCGGTCAAGGGCGTCACCGAACAGGAACTGGCCGACGCGGCTCAGCTAGCCTCGCTCGCCGACGAGACGCCGGAAGGCCGCTCCATCGTCGTGCTGGCCAAGGAGAAATACGCCATCCGCGCCCGCGACATGGCAACGCTGCACGCCACTTTCGTGCCCTTCACAGCGCAGACCCGTATGAGCGGCGTCGACATCGATGGTTCATCGGTGCGCAAGGGCGCCGTCGATTCCGTGCTTGCCCATGTCAACCAGTCGGCAGCTGCCGCCCATGGCACGCGCCCAAGCAGCGAATCCATCCGCGATCTCCAGTCCATCGCCGACGAGATCGCCAAGTCCGGCGGCACGCCGCTGGCGGTCGAACGCGACGGGCGCCTGCTCGGCGTCATCCACCTCAAGGACATCGTCAAGGGCGGTATCCGGGAGCGCTTCACCGAACTGCGCCGCATGGGCATCCGCACGGTGATGATCACCGGTGACAACCCGATGACGGCGGCGGCGATCGCCGCGGAAGCCGGCGTCGACGACTTCCTCGCGCAGGCCACACCGGAGGACAAGCTGAAGCTGATCCGCGACGAACAGGCCAAGGGTAAGCTGGTGGCCATGTGCGGCGACGGCACCAACGATGCACCCGCCCTTGCACAAGCCGATGTCGGCGTCGCCATGAACACCGGCACGGTTGCCGCCCGCGAGGCCGGCAACATGATCGATCTCGACAGCGATCCGACCAAGCTCATCGAGATCGTCGAGATCGGCAAGGCGCTCTTGATGACGCGAGGTTCGCTGACGACCTTCTCGATCGCCAACGATGTGGCCAAGTATTTCGCCATCATTCCGGCGATGTTCGCCGTCTTCTACGTCGCGCCGGGACAGACGACCGGCCCGCTGCAGGCGCTCAACGTCATGCATCTGGCGACGCCGCAAAGCGCCATCCTGTCGGCTATCATCTTCAACGCACTGATCATCATCGCGCTGATCCCGCTGTCGCTGAAGGGCGTCAAATACCGCGCCATCGGCGCCGGCGCGCTGCTCAGCCGCAATCTTCTCGTCTACGGCCTCGGCGGCCTCATCGTGCCTTTCGTAGGCATCAAGGCGATCGACATGATCGTCACCGCGCTTGGCCTTGCTTAAGGAATTACGCTCATGTTCAAACAGATAAGACCCGCGATCATCATGATCGTCTTCTTCACGGTCCTGACCGGCCTGATCTATCCCTTGGGCATGACCGGCATCGCCCAGGCGATCTTCCCGCGCCAGGCCAATGGCAGCCTGATCGAGAAGGATGGCAAGGTTATCGGCTCCGAGCTGATCGGCCAGGGCTTTGCCAGCGACAAGTATTTCCATGGCCGCCCCTCGGCCGCCGGCGACGGCTACAACGCCGCCGCCTCGAGCGGCAGCAATCTCGGCCCGACCAATCCCAAGCTGATCGACCGCATCAAGGGCGACGCGGAAAGATTGAAGGCGGAGAATCCGAACCAGCCCGTCCCGATGGACCTGGTGACGACGTCCGGCAGTGGCCTCGATCCCGATATCAGTCCCGAAGCAGCCTACTTCCAGGCCGCCAGGGTGGCCAAGGCCAGGGGGATCGATGAAGCCAAGGTCAAGGCGCTTGTCGATGCCCAAGTCGAGGGCAGGGAACTCGGCTTCATGGGCGAACCGGTGGTCAATGTGCTCGGTCTCAACCTTGCGCTGGACGCCGGGAAACAGTGAATGGTGCGGGCCGGGGATCGACAGTATCCCCGGCGCCATCCATGATCGGTCCCGATGCCGGACGACAGAAGCAACGACGCCAGACCTTCTCCCGACGCACTGCTTGACCATGCCGAGCGGGAAGGTCGCGGCCGGCTGCGGATATTCCTGGGTGCCGCTCCCGGCGTAGGCAAGACCTACGAGATGCTGATGTCGGGCCGCGCCAGGCTGACCGACGGCGTGGATGTGGTGATCGGTGTCGTCGAGACGCATGGGCGCAAGGAGACACTGGCCCTGGTCGAGGGTTATGAGGTCATTCCCCGCCGCAAGGTCGACTACAAGGGGCGCATCCTCGACGAGATGGATATCGACGCCATCCTCGCCCGGCGCCCGGCGCTGGTTCTCGTCGACGAACTCGCCCACACAAATGCGCCTGGCAGCCGGCACCCCAAGCGCTATCTCGATGTCCAGGAAATCCTGACGCACGGTATCGACGTCTACACGACGCTCAACATCCAGCATGTCGAAAGCCTGAACGACGTCGTCGCCCAGATCACCAAGGTCAGGGTTCGCGAGACGGTTCCCGATTCCATCATAGACCAGGCCGACGATGTCGAGATCATCGATCTCACCCCCGACGACCTGATCAAGCGGCTCGAGGAAGGCAAGGTCTATTTCCCCAACACCGCGCAGCGCGCGATCGAGAACTATTTCTCGCCGGGCAATCTGACGGCGCTCAGGGAACTGGCGCTGCGCCGCACCGCGCAGCGCGTCGACGACCAGTTGCTGATCCATATGCAGGCCCACGCCATTCCCGGACCGTGGGCCGCGGGGGAAAGGGTTCTCGTCTGCGTCGACGCGCGTCCGGGCGGGGCGGCGCGTATTCGCTACGCGCGCAGGCTGGCAGACCGGCTCCGTGCCCCGTGGACGGCGCTGCATGTCGACAGCCCTCGCTCGGCCAGCATGCCCGAAGCGGACAAGGATCGGCTGGCTACAAACCTGCGGCTTGCCGAACAGCTCGGCGCCGAGGTGACCACCATTCCCGGTCAGAACATCGCGCAGGACATTGTTCGCCATGCGACGGCGAACAATTTCACCCATATCGTGGTCGGCAGGCCGATCCGGTCGCGCTGGCGGGAATTGATCGAAGGTTCGCTCACCTACGATCTCATCCGCAATGCCGGCGACATCAGCGTCCATGTCATTTCAGGAACCGAACGCAATGCCGAGGTGACGTCGAGGAGTGTCAAGGCGGCGGACGAGCAGTGGCAGTTCGAGATCTGGCCCTATCTCAAGGCCACGGCCTTTGTCATCGGTTCGCTCGCCTTCGCCGTCGTTCTCGACCAGTTTCTCGACGTTCGCAACCTGGCGATCATTCTTCTCATCGGCGTACTGGCATCGGCGGTAACCGGCGGTCTGTGGCCGGCTCTGTACGCTTGTTTCGCCAGCGCCCTTGCTTTCAATTATTTCTTCCTGGAGCCTCGTTATACGCTGACGATCCGGGATCCGGAGAGCATCGTCGCGCTTGGCGTCTTTCTCGTCGTTGCGGTCATCGCCAGCAATCTGACGGCGCGCGTGCAGCGCCAGGCGGTCGCCGCCCGCTCGCGGGCGCGGGCCACGGAAGACATCTACCTCTTTTCAAAGAAGCTCGCCGGCGCCGGCACGCTCGACGACGTCCTTTGGGCCACGGCCTTCCAGATCGCCTCGATGCTGAAGCTGCGGGTGGTGCTGCTTTTGCCGGAAGACGGGACCATCACCGTCAAGGCCGGCTATCCGCCCGACGACACGCTGGCCGAGGCCGACATCGCCGCCGCCCGCTGGGCCTGGGAGCACAATCGTGCGGCGGGTCGTGGCGCCGACACGCTTCCGGGCGCCAAGCGCCTCTATTTGCCCTTGCGGACGGGGCGCACGGCCATCGGGGTCGTCGGCCTCGACAACGACAAGCAGGGTCCGCTGCTGACGCCCGAGCAGCAGCGGCTGCTTGACGCACTGGCCGACCAGGCGGCGGTCGCCATCGAGCGTATTCAGTTGGTTGCCGACGTCGACCGCGCCAAGCTCGCCGCTGAGGCGGACAGGCTGCGCTCGGCGCTGCTCACCTCCATTTCCCATGATCTGAAAACGCCGCTCGCCGCCATCATGGGCGCAGCCGGCACGCTGCGGGATTTTTCAGCAGCGCTTCCCGAACCGGACCGGGCCGAACTGCTGTCGACGGTGCTCGACGAATCCGAGCGGTTGAACCGCTTCATCGCCAATCTGCTCGACATGACCAAGATCGAGTCCGGCGCGATGGAGCCGAACTACGCCTTTCACTATGTCGGCGACATCGTCGGCTCCGCCTTGCAAAGGGCCAGGAAAATCATTGGCGAGCACAAGATCGAGACCGACATCCCCAGGGATTTGCCGATGTTGAAGGTCGACCCGGTGCTGTTCGAGCAAGCGTTGTTCAATCTTCTCGACAATGCGGCGAAATATGCCCCGGCAAGCTCGACGATTCGCATGCAGGGTTGGACCGACAATGGCTCCGTCCTGCTGCAAATCATGGATGAAGGGCCAGGCATTCCTCCCGGCGATCTGGAACGGATTTTCGACACGTTCTATCGAGTGCGCAAGGGCGACCAGATCCGCGCCGGTACGGGGCTCGGCCTGTCGATCTGCCGCGGCTTCGTCGAAGCGATGGGTGGCACGATCATGGCGGCAAACCGGACCGACGGTTCGGGCGCGGTGTTCACCATCAAAATGCCCAGGCCGGCAAATCCGCCCAATTTCGACGCTTCGAATACCGACGACCACGACGTGGGTGACCTGGCATGACAAACTCGAACGTCAGGATATTGGTCGTCGATGACGAGCCGCCGATCCGCAAGCTACTGCGCGTCGGGCTCGGCAGCCAGGGCTACGCGATCAGCGAGGCGCCGAACGCCAGGGTGGCGATAGAGCTGATGGAGGCCGAGAAGCCGGACCTCGTCCTGCTCGACCTCGGGTTGCCCGGCATGAGCGGCCATGAGCTGCTGCGCAAATGGCGCGATGATGGTCTCGACATTCCAGTGGTCATGCTGTCCAGCCGGACCGACGAGGCCGGCATCGTCCAGGCCCTGGAACTCGGCGCCGACGACTATGTCACCAAACCTTTCGGCATGAACGAGCTGGTGGCGCGCCTTCGCGTGGCGCTCCGCCACAAGTTCCAGCAACAGGGCGAGAAGCCGATTTTCCAGACCGGCGATCTCAGCGTCGACCTGGTCAAGCGCATCGTCAAGGTCGAGGGCACGGAGGTAAAGCTGTCGCCGAAGGAATACGACATCCTGCGCATGCTGGTGCAGCACGCCGGCAAGGTGCTGACACACCATTTCCTGCTGAAGCAGGTCTGGGGCGACTCGACCGATGTGCAGTATCTCAGGGTCTATGTCCGGCAGCTCAGGCAAAAGATCGAGAAGAGCCCCGACCAGCCGCGCTACATCACCACCGAGACCGGCGTCGGCTACCGCCTGCGCGAGGTCGAGTGAGAGCGGCTAAGATCTTGAAGTTTAGCCGATAGCTTCCAGCGGCTGGCCAAGCGGTCTGGAAACCCGCAAAGCCGCGAGGCAGCCGACAATGCCGAGCGGCACGAAGGCAAGAAACAACCACGACGCGACATTCGCCGCCGCGTCGTGGTTCAGGCCTTGCGAAAAGCCGCTGGCGTTGGCGACGATGCCGGCGAGTGCGGCGCCCACGGCATAGCCGATGCGCTGCATGGTCGGCACCGCCGCCGAGGCGATGGTCTGCTCGCCCTCCGGGGCGGAGGCGACGATGACGCGCGTCAGGAACGGCCAGGCGATGCCGAAGCCGCCGCCCTGCAACAGGGCACATATCAGGATCAGCGGGATGGAGCCCAGGGGTATCGCATACGCAAAGCCGGCGATGCCGGCCGCGATCATCACTGCGCCGCCGACGATGATCAGCCGCTCGCGCTGCGGCGGCGCGTTGGCGACCAGGATCGAGAGGATCGACCAGGCTATCGATTCGGCGGCGATGATGTAGCCGGTGGTCAGCAGCGGAATGTCGTGAAGGCTGGTCAGCAACAGCGGTCCGTAGACGCCGAAGGAACAGGTCGCCACCGAAAAGGCGGCAACCATGGTCATGCCGGCGCCGACCGGCGTGCGCCATGAGAACAGCCGCGCCGGGAACAGCCGCGAACGCGGCTTCAGCGCGTCGATGGTGAAGAACAGCACCAGGCCGATGAGGCCGAAGGCCATCAGCAGCGAAGAGCGCAGCAAGGCGATGTCGACGCCGGCCGAGGCGATCAACACCACGGCGACGGCAAGGCAGCCAAGGGCCGCGAACGGGAAGGGCGGCGCCTTACCCGTGCTCGTCTTGGGTTTCGTCGCCTGCGGCGTGTCGAGCACGAGGAAGCTTGCCAGCGCCATGGCGGCGCCGCCGAGTGTGAAGATGCCGAAGGCCCAGCGCCATGACAACAGCTCGGTCATGATCGCGCCGAGCAATGGTCCGCTGAAGGCGGCGACGCCCCAGATCGCCGACATGATGCCGAAAAGCTGCGGCCAGATGGCGCGCGAGAACAGTCGTTCGACCGAGACGAAGGCCAGCGACACCAGCGCACCGCCGCCAAGTCCTTCGATCAGGCGGCCGGCGAGGAACAGTTGCATGGAAGGCGAGGTGGCGCATATCAGCGCGCCTGTTGCGTAGAGCAGCGCGGCGACCACCATGTTGGTGCGCAAGGGGACATAACTCACCAGTCGTCCGGCGGCCGCGCCGGCAACGATGGCGCCGAGTTCGTAGATCGCCAGCGACCAGCCGACGAGCTGTACGCCCGCCAGTTCGCCGACCATGGTCGGCATCACCGTTGCCGCCATCGTTTCGTTGGTGGCGTGCAGCAGGATGCCGAGGCTGATGAAGCAGAAGCGCGCCAGGTCGCCGCTTGCCCACAATACGCGCCAGTCGACCCTGTTTGTGCTGATCCCGGTCATTTCCACCCCCGTCTTGCATATCTCGACGCCAGCGCAGGACGCCAGAAGCCAGTACGGGTTTCCGGCAGGACCATGCGAATCGACAGCGCTGGATCGAGGCGTTGTTGCGCTCGGGGCAGGCTTGTAAAACCTCAACCGGGGTTGAGCTCAAGCGGTTTTTTGAGGGTCGTTCGCGCGGATGCCCCTTCCGTTGGCGGGCTTCGTTGCGCGATCAATTCTCGGTGCTGCGCAGCTGGAATTGGCTGACGCCGATCGCGAGGTTCATGCCGGTCTGCGTCTGCAAGCTGAGCGGCTGCAAGGTGAAGGCCTGAGAGGAGCCGCCGACCAGCAGATTGGCGCCGGCGCCGACGGCGGCCGTCACCTCCGCGCTGGCGCCGATATAGTCGCCGGCCAGCGCACCCGGCGCATAGATGTTCTTCAGCGGCGTCAGCACGATCCACTGCATGACCGTCTGCTTCGTCGTGCCGATGTCGAGGCCGTATTTGTTGACGGCGCCGAAATAGGCTTCCGGCGCGAAGCTTTTGTCGGCGGGGTTGAAGGTGCAGCTCAGATCCTTGCTCGAGCCGAAGATGAAGCCGGTGCCGCCGCCTATGGCGCAGTCAAGCGTACCGACTTCCATGCCTCGGTCCTGCGCCTGCACCGCTCCGGATAGCGTGGTGAACATGGCGGCAGCTATGGCTGTCTTCAGCATGATGGTTCCCCCCCCCCAAATCAAACGGCGCGAAACCATCCTATCTGGTTCCGCGCCGCGGGGTGAGGGGTCATGGAGCGCACGGCTCCATGCAATCACTTGAATGAGTGGATCAGCTGGAGCGAGGTCACGGCCACGGCAAGGTTGACGCCGGTCTGCGCCTGGACGCTGAGCGGCTCCAGCATGACGGCGCTGTCCAGGCCGCCAACCAGCAGATTGGCGCCGCCGCCGGTCACCACGCTCGCCTCGGCGTTGACACCGTAGTAGCTGCCGGCGAGATCGCCTCCGTCACGATCCCGGGTCGCGGCCAGCACGGCCCAGACGAGCTGGCCCTGATGCGTCTGGCCGACATCGAGGCCGATCTTGGAGATGACGCCTGTGTAAATCTCGGACGGCCCGTGATGATGAGGCCGGAAGACACAGGACACGCCCTTGTTGGAAGCGACGATATAAGCGGTGCCGCCGTCGATGGTGCAATCGAGCGTGCCGAGTTGCAGCTTGCCGGCGCTGGCCGGAGCCACCGCGAACATCGTCGTGGCGAGGGCAGCGGCGCAGGCGAGTTTCTTGATCACGGGAGGGTCCTTTCGCAAAATACTTTCAACAACGGCTTGGGTGGGTAGACCGTTCCGCTGAAAACTTGGCGCGATCAAGGCAGGGGCCGAAAGCCTCCTGCCGGGGTTAATGACCGGTTGCGAAGTGCGTCCTTTAGGACACGCAAAGGATCCCGCGGCACTTGGATGTCACGCGGATTTGTATGGGAAGCCGAAACCGAGATCAGCTGACGCGGGCGAGGCCATCCTTGGCCGGCTGGTAGGTAGGGTCGAGGCGAACGGCTTCCTTATAGGATTTCGCGGCCTTCGCCTTGTCGCCGCGCCGCTCATAGATCAGCGCCTGGTTGGACCAGGCCTCGGCATTCCTGCCGTCGAGCTTGATCGCCATGTTGAAATCGGAAAAGGCGTTGTCCTCGTCGTTGGTCGCCAGATAGGAGAGGCCGCGGCCGTTGTAGGGCTCGGCGGCGTCCGGCGCCAGCGAGATGGCGGTCGAGAAGTCCTCGATGGCGAATTTGTGCTGGCCCTGGCTCTGATAGATCAGGCCTCGATTGTGGTAGGCGCGCGCGTCGGTCGTATCGAGCTGGATTGCCTTCTGGAAGTCGTTGAAGGCGTCCTGGGTGCGACCCGCCTTGCGGTAGAGATTGCCGCGGCCGATATAGGCGGCGTCGTAGTTGCCGTTGATCTGGATCGAACGGTTGTAGTCCGCGAGCGCGGCTTCCTGATTGCCGAGGAAGCGCTGGATGAGCGCGCGGTTCGAATAGGCCTGGAAGAAATTCGGGTTGAGCTGGATGGCTTGATTGAAATCCTTGAGCGCCGCCTGGTACTGACCGCCACGGCCATAGGCCGAGCCGCGCACATTGTAGCCTTCGGGATCCTGGGGATTGCGCTGGATGACCGCCGACAGCGAGGAAATGTTCTCGCTCGACCCTTGCGCCTTGTCGATGTTGTTGAATTCACCGGTCGGGCCCGCCGTTTGGCAGCCGGCAAGCGCCAGTCCGGAGAGCAGGGCCGCTGTCAGGGCGAAACCACGCAATGCGGTCCCGCGCTCCACGCTTGTTGCGTTCATGTCTGCCCTGTCCTCACTTCAAGCCGCGTCGTTCAGGTCCGGCTCCCCCTCCGGACCGGTCACATCAAAACAAAAAGGTGGCGGCGATTCTACATCGCGCCACCTCTGATATCCTTCGAAAAGGACGAAAAATTGGCGTTAGAACCGCGGCGGACGCGGAGCGCCACCTGCACCGCCGGCGGCGCCAGCAGCGACCGGGCGCGGCGTCATCGGCAGCAGGCCTTCGCGCTGGGCGCGCTTGCGGGCCAGCTTGCGGGCGCGGCGGACGGCTTCAGCCTTTTCACGGGCGCGCTTCTCGGACGGCTTCTCGTAGTGACCGCGCATCTTCATTTCGCGGAAAATGCCTTCGCGCTGCATCTTCTTCTTGAGAGCGCGAAGCGCCTGATCAACGTTATTGTCGCGGACGAGTACCTGCACGGGCAATCCTGTCTTTCGGGTTTGATATCAACAGGCAAGCGGCCATAGCCACTAGCCTCCGCGGCGGTTTACACCACGAATTGGGGCGGCTGATAGCAGAATCATGCCGCGCTGTCCACAGTGGAAATGAATTTGCGGGGCCAGCCGCCGTCTGTTTGCCCTGGGACAAGTGTGCCACTTGCCCATGATATAAGGAGCCGACTAGGCCGTCGCGAGGTGCAGCAGCTCGAAATCCTCGAAGAACTCGCCGTAGTCGCAGGTGATCTCCTCGCCCACGGCGATGTCGCGGGTCGCGGTGGCTCCGCCATATTGCGAAAAATCCGTATTCGGATTGCTGGAATGGTTCATGAAGCGGCCATTGTCGACTTCATAAACCATGAAACCCGGCCGGTCCGGGCTCGGATAGGCATAGCGGTCGAGCAGTTCCCTGAGATGCGGGGGTGCCGTCTCGTATTTGTCCATGGGGATCAGCCGGTCGAAATCCGGATCGAGCCGCCAGATCGAAGCGCCTTTCCCGATCGGCTCCGCGGCGAACACGCCGACGCCTTCGATCGCGCTCGCAGTCACATAGGTTCTGATCAGCATCATGGTTCCAGACCCGCTTTTAGACAGGAACGGAATCGCCAAATCGCGGCGAAAAATCAAGAGCGGCTGTTTGCCTGGCGGCTATGAACATGCATCCCGCCGCTGGAATCTTCACGTCCGATTGATCGACACGCCGCCATCGGCAAACAGAGCCGCTCCGGTGGTGAAGCTCGAGGCGTCGGAGGCGAGATAGAGCGCCGAGCGGGCGATCTCCTCCGGCATAGCGATACGCTTCAAAGCATGCAGGCCTTCGACGAAGGTCCGCGATTCCGGAGTCTTGAAGGTTGCCGCCGGCGTGTCCGTGCCGCCGGGCAGCAGCGCGTTGACCCGCACACCTTTCGGGCCGTATTCGGCGGCAAGCACCTGTGTCAGTCCGATCAGGCCGGCCTTGCTCGCGGCATAGCTGGTCATGCCTGGCATGCCCACGGTGTGGCCGACGAAGGTGGAGGTGAAGATCAGCGAACCACCGCCACGCTCGATCATTGCCGGCACCTGGTATTTGGCGCCGAGAAACGCGCTGGTGAGATTGGTGTCGAGCGTCTCGCGCCAGCCTTCCAGCGGCAGGTCCGAAATCGGCCCCATCCGGCCGACGGCGCCGGCATTGTTGAAGGCGATGTCGAGCCCACCGAACTTTTCGACCGCCAGATCGACCAGGGCTTTTGCGTAGGCTTCGTCGCGAACATCGCCGGCAAGCGCGATGGCGATGCCGTCGGCGTCCGCGATTTCGGCGACGAGCGTATCGAGCTCGGCCTGACGGCGGGCGGCGACGATGACCTTGGCGCCTTCCTCGGCAAAGAGTTTTGCCGAGGCCCGGCCGATGCCGGAGCTGGCGCCGGTGACGATGGCGATCTTGTTGGCGAGTGCGAACATTTTTGCATCCTTTCTTCGCGCCGGCCTGACCGGCAGTTGGGATGCTTGGTCGCAGATCGAGGCAAGGCGAGCCACCCGATACGTGCCAAGATGCTGGAAAGCGCCGACGCGCCGGATGCGTCTTTTCCGCCACGGCGCAAAACGGCAAGCGCCGTCGCAAACAGCGCAAGGGTGGAAGCGCTGTTTCGCTAGTGATACACCTCGCGCGCCGGGACCGAATGAACGCCGGCCGCCATTCGCGAAGCCTTTTTGGGGCGAGGTTGGGACGTTGAAGAAATATTCGGTATTCGCCATCGCCCGTGAAGCCATGCGCGGTCACAAGGGCTGGGAGGAACAGTGGTCCTCGCCTGAGCCCAGGAAAGAATACGACGTCATCATCGTCGGCGCCGGCGGCCATGGCCTGGCCACCGCCTATTACCTCGCCACCGTGCACGGCATCACCAATGTCGC
Source organism: Mesorhizobium sp. WSM4808 (assembly GCF_055811675.1). NCBI lineage: Bacteria > Pseudomonadati > Pseudomonadota > Alphaproteobacteria > Hyphomicrobiales > Phyllobacteriaceae > Mesorhizobium > Mesorhizobium sp. WSM4808. Next base: position 463,113 of record NZ_JBVVQX010000003.1, on the reverse strand, counting down.
GGTGCTGGAAAAGGGCTGGCTCGGCGGCGGCAACACCGGCCGCAACACCACCATCATCCGTTCCAACTATCTCTATGACGAGAGCGCCGGCATCTACGACCATGCGCTGAAGCTGTGGGATGGTTTGAGCCAGGAACTCAACTACAACGTCATGTATTCGGCGCGCGGCGTCATGATGCTCGCCCACAATGTGCACGACGTCCAGGTGCTGAAGCGCCACGTGCACGCCAACCGGCTGAACGGCATCGACAATGAATGGCTGACGCCGGAGCAGGCGAAGGAATTCTGCCCACCGCTCAACACCTCCAAGGATGCGCGCTATCCGGTGGTCGGTGCGTCGCTGCAGCGGCGCGGCGGCACGGCCCGTCATGATGCCGTTGCCTGGGGCTATGCGCGCGGCGCCTCGGCGCGCGGCGTCCACATCATCCAGAATTGCGAGGTCACCGGGGTCAAGCGGGCGCCAAATGGCGCGGTCATGGGCGTGGACACGACGCGCGGCTTCATCGGCGCCAAGAAGGTCGGCGTCGTTGCCGCCGGCCATTCCTCCGTCATCATGAACATGGCAGGCGTGCGCATGCCGCTGGAAAGTTACCCGCTGCAGGCGCTGGTGTCGGAACCGGTCAAGCCGGTGGTGCCCTGCGTGGTGATGTCGAACACGGTGCACGCCTATATCTCGCAGTCCGACAAGGGCGAGCTGGTGATCGGCGCCGGCACCGACCAGTATGTCTCCTATTCGCAGACCGGCGGCTTGCACATATTGCAACATACGCTCGACGCCATCTGCGAGATGTTCCCGATCTTCACGCGCATGAAGATGCTGCGCTCGTGGGGCGGCATTGTCGACGTCACGCCCGACCGCTCGCCGATCCTGGCCAAGACGCCGGTGCCGGGCCTCTATGTCAATTGCGGTTGGGGCACGGGCGGCTTCAAGGCAACGCCGGGTTCGGGCCATGTCTTTGCCCACACCATCGCGAAAGACGATCCGCATCCGATCAACTCGCCCTTCACCATCGAGCGTTTCCGCACCGGCCGGCTCATCGACGAGGCGGCGGCGGCGGCGGTGGCGCACTGATGATGGCTGAGATGGCTGTCGCGATGCCGCTGATGCTGGCGGGGGAGCAAGTGCTGGCGGGAGAACGGGGCATGTTCCATTTTCCCTCGCCGGATGAAGTGCGCACGCAGCCGATCAGCCGTGCCGGCAACGAAGCCGGCTGGCCGTTTTCGGTCGATGACGGCACGTTGGCCTGCGTCTGGAGCGGCGGCCAGAGGGTGGTGATGTTCTTCGAGGGACGACCCGAAGGGCTCGAAGAAGACGAGACATTCCAGCCGCGTCAAGTCATCGTCACAACCGATCCGATCCAGCTCACCCTCGGCAACATGGCGTCCCGCGATCTTTTTCGTCCCGCTGCAAGCGTGGAAGAGCGCATCCGGCTCGTCGCACCGTTCGCGACCCTGGGACAGAAGCTTTGCGATCAACCGGCGGGCGCCCGCGTCGGCCACGGCGAATTGTAGGAACGAACCAAATGCTTCTCATCCGCTGCCCCTATTGCGAGGAAGAGCGTCCGGAACTCGAGTTCCGCAACGCCGGCGAGGCGCATATCGCGCGCTCGGCCAACATATCAGGCGAGAGCGACGACGATTTCGAAAAATTCTTCTTCATCCGCTCCAACCCCAAGGGCATCATTTATGAGCGCTGGCGGCACATGCATGGCTGTGCGCGCTTCTTCAATGCCGTACGCGACACCGTCACCGACAAATTCGTCATGACCTACAAGGCCGGCGAGCCGAAGCCGTCGAAGCTCCCGGGAGTTGCCAAATGAGCGGCGCGTTCCGCATTCCCGGCGCTGGCCGCTTCAGCCAAGCCAAGACCGCGCGGTTCAGCTTCGATGGCCGGTCCTATGCCGGCATCGAGGGCGACACGCTGGCCTCGGCGCTGCTCGCCAATGGCGTCCATCTCGTCGGCCGTTCGTTCAAGTACCACCGTCCGCGCGGCATCCTGTCGGCGGGCGCCGAGGAGCCGAACGCCCTGGTCGAAATCAAGCGCGACGCGGCACGCAAGACGCCGAACGTGCGGGCGACCGTGCAGGAGCTCTATGACGGGCTTGATGGGCAGTCGCAGAACCGCTGGCCGTCACTGTCCTTCGACCTCGGTGCGGTCAGCGATATCGCCTCGCCGCTGCTTTCGGCCGGCTTCTACTACAAGACCTTCATGTGGCCGAAAGCGGCGTGGAAGAGGCTCTACGAGCCAAAGATCCGCGCCGCAGCCGGTCTTGGCGTTTCCCCGGACCAGCCGGATCCCGACCATTATTCATCGCGCTATGCGCATTGCGACGTGCTGGTGCTGGGCGGCGGTGCGGCAGGCATCGCGGCAGCGCTTGCGGCGGCTGAGACCGGCGTGCGCGTCATCCTCGCCGACGAGCAGGCCGAGTTCGGCGGCAGCCTGCGTTTCGAGAGCGGCGCGAAAATCGACGGCCAGGACGGTTTTGCCTGGGCGCAAGCTGCCGTGGCGAAGCTCGCCGCAATGGACAATGTCCGCGTGCTGTCGCGAACGACGGCGTTCGGCTACTATGCGCAGAATTTTGTGGGGCTGGTCGAGCGTGTCAGCGAGCATCTGAGGACCCCCGGCCACGATCTGGCGCGCGAGCGGCTGTGGCAGGTCCGGGCCAAGCGCGTGGTGCTGGCCTCGGGCGCGATCGAGCGCCACATGGTGTTTGCCGACAATGACCGGCCGGGCATCATGCTGGCGGGTGCCGCGCGCACCTATCTCAACCACTATGGCGTCGCGGTCGGCAGGAATGTCGGCGTCTACACCGCCAATGATTCTGCTTACGCGGCGGCGATCGACCTGAAGAAGGCCGGCGTCAACGTGGCGGCGATCGTCGATCTGCGCGAAAATCCGACCGGACCGGTGATCGACGAGGCGAGGGCGCTCGGCATCGAGATCAATTTCGGCCGCGCGGTGATCCGCGCTGGCGGTAAGCTCAGGGTGTCGTCGATGACCGTGCAGCCGAAGAATGGCGGCGGCGAACGCACCATCGCGGTCGATGCGATCCTGATGTCGGCCGGCTGGACGCCGTCGGTGCATCTGTTCTCGCAGTCGCGCGGAAAGGTCGCCTTCAACGACGAGACCAAGCGCTTCGTGCCGGGCACCTATGCGCAGGACTGCGTCTCGGTGGGCGCCTGCAACGGCACCGACGGGCTGTCGGCGACGGTGGACGAGGCCTATGCGGCGGGCGCCAAGGCGGCGAAAGATGCCGGCGCCAAAGCCGCCAAGAGCAGTAAGCCGAAGGTCGATGCGTCGGAGAGCTGGTCGCGCGGTATGTTGGGCGCGGCGCCCGGCGCCGGGCCGGACACGACTGTGAAGGCGTTCGTCGATTTCCAGAACGACGTCACCGCCAAGGATATCCGCCAGGCGGTGCACGAAGGCATGCGCTCGATCGAGCACGTCAAGCGCTTCACCACCAACGGCATGGCGACCGACCAGGGCAAGACCTCCAACATGCACGGCCTGGCGATTGCCGCCGAGACGCTGGGAAAGCCGATCCCGGAGGTCGGCCTGACCACGTTCCGTGCGCCCTATACGCCGGTCACCTTCGGCGCGATCGTCAGCCATGCGCGCGGTCCGCTGTTCGACCCGACGCGCAGAACCGCGATCCATCCCTGGGCCGAGGCGCAAGGTGCCGTGTTCGAGGATGTCGGCCAGTGGAAGCGCGCCTGGTATTTCCCCAAGGCGGGCGAGGACATGCATGCCGCGGTCGACCGCGAATGCGTCGCGGTGCGCAAGACGGCGGGCCTGTTCGATGCCTCTACGCTGGGCAAGATCGAGGTGGTTGGGCCGGATGCGGCCAAGTTCATGGAACTGCTCTACACCAACCCATGGGAGAAGCTGGAACCCGGCCGCTGCCGCTACGGCATCATGCTGCGCGAGGACGGCTTCATCTATGACGACGGCGTCGTCGGCAGGCTGGCCCCCGACCGTTTCCACGTGACGACGACGACCGGCGGCGCGCCGCGCGTCATGAACCACATGGAGGATTATCTCCAGACCGAGTTCCCGCATCTCAATGTCTGGCTGACCTCGATCACCGAGCAGTGGGCTGTTATCGCCGTGCAGGGGCCCAAGTCGCGCGACATCATCGCGCCACTGGTCGAAGGCATCGACATGTCCGACGAGGCGCTGCCGCATATGTCGGTGCGTGAAGGCAAGATCTGCGGCGTGCCGACGCGGTTGTTTCGCATGTCGTTCACCGGCGAGCGCGGCTTCGAGGTCAATGTGCCGGCCGACTATGGCCAGGCGGTCTGGGAAGCCCTGTGGGCCGAGGGCCAGAAGCATGGTGCGGCCGCCTACGGCACCGAGGCGATGCACGTGCTGCGCGCCGAAAAAGGCTACATCATCGTCGGCCAGGACACGGATGGCACGGTAACGCCGAACGACGCCGGGCTCGACTGGGCGGTCGGCAAGAAGAAGAGCGATTTCGTCGGCATCCGCGGCCTGACGCGGCCGGATCTGGTCGCCAAGGGCCGCAAGCAGCTGGTCGGCCTCAAGACCAGGGACCCCAAAGTGGTTCTGGAAGAAGGCGCGCAGATCGTCGAGGATCCCAAGCAGGCGATCCCGATGAAGATGATCGGCCATGTCAGCTCGAGCTATTGGTCGGAAAATTGCGGCCGCTCGATCGCATTGGCGCTGGTCGCCGGCGGCCGCGACCGGATGGGCGAGACCCTCTATGTGCCGATGCCGAATGGGGTGATCGAAGTGGAGGTTACCGGCATGGTGTTCTTCGACGAGACGGGAGGGCGCCTCAATGGCTAAGGCCGCTGCAAGGAAGACGGCTCCGGCCGCATCGCCTTCGGTCGAACGCCGTCCGGCGCTGGCTGGGCGCAGCACCACTGCCGCCGGCGCCAAGGTCGAGGTATTGCCGCCGGCCGAGCGCATGTCATTGCGTGCGCCGGAAGCCTCGGCCGCAGCGCTTTCGAAGGCGCTCGGCGTGACCTTGCCGAACAAGCCGAAAACCTCTGCCGCGAAGGGCGGGCGCACCGTCTTGTGGCTCGGTCCCGACGAATGGCTTGTGATCGATGAGGCCGGCAACGATCCGCTCGCCGATTGCGCCAAAGTATCCGCGCTGCATTCGGCGGTCGGCGTCTCGCATCGCAACATCGCGATATCGGTGACGGGCACTGGGGCAGCGGCGACGATCAATGCTGGCTGCCCGCAGGACCTGTCGCTCGACGCCTTCCCGGTGGGCGCAGCGTCGCGCACCATCCTGGGCAAGACCGAGATCGTGCTGCTGCGCACAGCCGCCGATGCCTTCCGGGTCGAATGCTGGCGTTCCTTCTCGGACTATGTCTTTACTTTCCTGTCCGAGGGATCGCGCGACGCGGCGGTCTGAACTCGGAACGTTTTGCAGGGCACGCTCGTTCTGCATCCGCACGCCGAGGGAGAATGCCGATGCCGTCGAATTCCGCACCGAAGTCGCCGGTCATAAAGACATCGGCCGTCCGCTCGCTCGAACATGAGCGACATGAAGCCCCGAGCGCCGAAGAGGAACTCGAGGAAGGCCTCGAAGACACGTTCCCGGCCAGCGATCCGATATCCATTACCGGAACCGCCATCCCCGGCGCACCGGCGAAACCGGGCAAGGCCAAGACCGTGCCGGGGCGCAAGAAGCGCAAGACGTAGTATTCCATCGGGCCAGGCGGCATCGGGACCTTCTCAATCCCTTTTGACATGCTATTTAAAGCGCTTTGGGAGATGAAAATGCCGACAAAAGCGATCGTTTGGGGCGAGAATGTCCACGAGCAGACCAATGAAGCCGTGCGCGACCTCTATCCCTTGGGCATGCATGGCACCATTGCCGCCGCCCTCAACCAGGACAAGGGCATCGAGGCGACCACCGCCACCTTGCAGGAGCCCGAGCACGGCCTGAGCGAAAAGCGCCTGGCGGCCACCGACGTGCTTTTGTGGTGGGGCCACGCGGCGCATGGCGAGGTCAAGGACGAGATCGTCGAGCGGGTGCAGAAGCGGGTGTGGGAAGGGATGGGCCTGATCGTGCTCCATTCCGGCCACTACTCGAAGATATTCAAGCGGCTGATGGGCACGCCCTGTTCGCTGAAATGGCGCGAGGCGGGCGAGCGCGAGCGCGTCTGGGCGATCAACCGCGGCCACCCGATCGCGCAAGGCATCGGCGAGTGCCTGGAGATCGGCGAGACCGAAATGTATGGCGAGCCCTTCGCCGTGCCGGAGCCGCTGGAGACGGTGTTCGTCTCCTGGTACGAGGGTGGCGAGGTGTTCCGGTCCGGGCTGACCTACCAGCGCGGCGCGGGACGGATCTTCTACTTCTCGCCCGGTCACGAGACCTATCCGATCTATCACAATGAGGGCGTGCAGCAGGTGCTGCGCAACGCCGTGCACTGGGCGCACAACCCGGCGCCGGCATGGTCCGGCATCACCAATGCGCCGAACGTGCCGACGGATGCGGCCAAGGAGAAGATCGTGCAGAAGGGGCTGCGCCTGCATGCCGACGGCGACAAGGGCCTGAGTTGATTCGGGCCTGAGTTGATTGGGGTGTGAGGTGGCTGGGGGCCTGAACTGATGCATCGAATTCTTCTGCTCGGCACCGGCGGTATCGCCGGGCATCATGTCGAGGAGTTTGCCGGGATCCCGGGCTGCAGCATCGTCGCTTGCGTCGACCAGGTGCCTGGCCGCGCGGCGGCGTTTGCCGCCGTCAGCAAGATCGGCGAATCTTTCGAGAGCCTGGAGGCGGCGATCGCCTGGGGTCAGTTCGATGCCGCCATCAACGCGACGCCGGATGGTGCGCATATGGCAACGACGCTGGCGCTGCTTGCCCAGGGAAAGCATGTGTTTTGCGAAAAGCCGCTGGCGCCGAACCACGCCGACGCGCTTGATATGACCGAAGCGGCCGAGGCTGCAGGGGTGGTCAACATGGTCAACCTGACCTATCGCAACTCACCGGCGATCCATGAAGCGCGGCGCATGGTGCTGGCCGGCGAGATCGGCGTGTTGCGCCATGTCGAGGCAAGTTACCGGCAAAGCTGGCTGGTCAGCCAGTCGTGGGGCGACTGGCGGGTCGAGGACAAATGGCTCTGGCGCTTGTCGAGCCGGCACGGTTCGACCGGTGTGCTGGGCGATGTCGGCATCCATATCCTGGACTTCGCCACCTATGGCGCCGGTCAGGATATCGTCAGCCTGCATGCCGATCTGGTGACGTTTCCGAAGGCCGAGGGCGAGCGCATCGGCGACTATGTGCTGGACGCCAATGACAGCGTGGCAATGACGGCGCGGCTCAGTTCCGGTGCGCTCGCTACGATCGTGGCGAGCCGCTACATGACCGGCCACGCCAACGATCTGTCGCTGGCCCTGCACGGCACCAAGGGCGCCATCAGGGTCGAAACCGACGGCAAGGCATCGAACCTGTCGGCCTGTCTCGGCGGCGATGTCGATCTTCAGCGCTGGCAGATCTTGGCGCTGCCCAGTGTCAAGCGCAATGCGCGACGCTTTGCCGATGCGCTGGATACAGGCCGGAATGGCGATCCGTCGTTCCGGCGTGCCGCGGACATGCAAAAGCTGATCGACGCGGCCTTCGAGAGTTCAGCGGCGAAGCTGCCGGTTTCGGTCGGCTGAAGCTGGCCGGCTTGTGCCGGCCAGACGCGATCTTTGCTGATGTCAAAATGCGCTTGGTACAATCCACGGATTGATGCTGATGCCGAGCCGCGGGCCCTTGCCTTCAGCGGTATTTTGCGTGGCACCCTTCTTCTCGACCGAACCGGTCGAAGCGCAATCGAGCTTCACGTTGGTCCTGGTGTCAACGCAGGCCGCCACCGGCGCATGCTTGACGGGATGGGTGGTGTTGGCGGCGAAGGCCGAGCCCGAAAGTGCCAGCACGGCGGCGAGGGTGAGGAGTGTCTTTTTCATTGTCAGTCTCCGGTTTCCAGGTCGAATTCAATTCGTACCGACGGGTGAATTTCTCTCGTACATGTACGATACGCTGTACATATACGCCCGTCGATCGCGAAGTTCAAGGAAAACCGTACGCGTACAATAAATTTTTGTTAACCAAGACCCCCCAGGTCTGGAGGGGAATACACAAAACCAGGAAACGGCGTTCAGCAGTTGACCGGTGTCTCGGTCAGCGGCGGGACGTTTTGCGTGCTGAGCGTGGCGAGCGTGAAATCGCACATCCGCTTCACGAAGACCTGCGGATCGCCGAAGGGGTAAAACGGAAAGGTGATGAGCAGCGAGATCGTGCCGTGTCCGACCGCCCACAGCATGGTGGCGATGGCGCGCGGATCGCCCTGCAATTTGCCGGCGGCGACGCAGGCCTCGACCCTGCTGATCAGCACCTTCATAGCAGGGTTGCTCTCCTCCATTTCATTGTAGCCTTCCGGCAGCTTGGTCTTTTCGGTCATGAACACGGTGCGGTATTCGTTGGGATTGCCGAGTCCGAAAGCGGCATATTCGGTCATCACCGCCTGCAAGGCCTCGATTGGATCATCGGATGGATGCTCCTCGATGCGGCGGGCCAGCGTCTCGAACGCATCCTCGGCCAGAGCGAACAGGATGTCCTGCTTGTCGGCGAAGTAGGAATAGACAGACATCGGGGCGTAGCCGACCCGTTTGGCCAGCTTGCGGATGGTCAGGCCTTCATAGCCTTCTTCCTGGACGAGCTTGTGCGCGGCCTCGACAAGTTCGGAGCGCAGTTCTGCCTTTTGCTTCTCGCGGCGTGTCTGGACGCTCTGCGGCAAGATCTGGTGCCTTTGGTTGGTTGGTGGCTGGCTAAATTATATACGCTGTACGGAAACGGACAAGGGCACGGGAAGTTCCCAAGCGGTATACTTCGGATCGTGCCGACGCTTGTCGAGGTTGGCGGCACCCGTGGTCAGCACCTTTGCTCCGTCAAAGCGGCCCATCACGCCTCCTTGTCGATCAGCTTCGCGGCAAGGCGCGAAAGCAGCTTTACCGCCTCGCCATAGGTCCGGGCCTTTTCCGGATTGGAGGCGTTTCCGTCCAGCGCCCGCTTGTAGACGCCCTGGCAAATCGCGGCCAGCCGGAAGAAGGAAAAGGCGAGATAGAACGTCCAGTTGCCGATACCGGTGAGCCCGCGCCGCCGGCAGTAGGCGGCGACGTAGTCCTCCTCGGAGGGCAGGCCGAGTGCGGAACGGTCGACGCCGCCCAGGCCGCGAAAGCCGGAAGCGTGCGGCAGCCGCCATTGCATGCATTGATAGGCGATATCGGCGAAGGGGTGGCCTGATGTCGACAATTCCCAGTCGAGCACCGCCAGCACCTTCGGCCGGTCCGGCGCGAAGATCAGATTGTCCAGCCGGTAGTCGCCATGCACCAACGAGATCCGGCCGTCATCGGCGGGCATATGCGTTTCCAACCAGGCAATCAGCCCGTCCATCTCGGCGACTGCGTCAGTCTCCGAGGCGCGGTACTGGCTGGTCCAGCGCGCCAGCTGGCGCTCGAAATAATTTCCCGGCCGCCCGAAATCGCCGAGCCCCACTGTCCCGACATCGATCTCGTGCAGCGCCGCGAGGGTTTCGTTCATGGCATCGTATATACCGGCGCGTTCTTCGTTGTCGCGAGCCTCCGGCAGCGCCGGATCCCAGAAAATGCGGCCGTCCAGGAAATCCATCACGTAAAACATGCGGCCGATGGGCGAGTCTTCCGCCGACAGGTGCAGCATGGCAGGCACGGGCACGGCGGTGCCGGCAAGCGCGCTCATCACCCTGAATTCGCGGTCGACCTGATGCGCCGATTTCAGCAATTGCCCCGGCGGCTTGGCGCGCAGCACGTAACGGCCGCTTGCCGCCGTCAAAAGGTAAGTCGGGTTCGATTGGCCGGATTTGAACTTCTCGACTGCTGCAAGCTCGGAAAAGCCCGGTATGTTCGCCTCGAGGTAAGGCGCAAGCGCTGCCTGGTCGAGTACGGGATCACTCATGCCGTCTCGGGCTGGCGTTCGATCAAGGTCAGCGTCAACCAGCGCGCGGTCAGTGCCGGCTTCTTCGAACCTTCGATTTCGATCGTCACGTCATGCGCGGTCTGCACCCAGCCCGACGGCCGAACCTTGACGTCGGCCAGCACGAAACGCGTGCGGATGCGCGCGCCCGTTTTCACCGGCGCCAGGAAGCGCAGCGAATCGAAGCCGTGGTTGACGCCCATCTTGCCGTTTTCCAGCGGCGGCATGGTCTCGAAGGTCATCGCCGACAACAGCGACAGCGATAGGAAGCCGTGCGCGATGGTGCCGCCGAACGGCGTTTCGCGCATGGCCCGCTCCGGATCGCAGTGGATGAACTGGTGGTCGTCGGTGGCGTCGGCGAACTGGTCGATCATGCGTTGCGTGACCGCCCGCCATGGCGACACGCCAACCTCCTTGCCGACACTGGCCAGAAGCACATCGAGACTGATCGGTTCCACGCTCATGTCCTCCAGTTCACCCCCGGCTTCTGTGGCCGGAAAATGTCATTCCTTGAACAGGGTCAGCCCATGCTGCACCGACTGTCCGCCGTCGATCGGCAGGATGGCGCCGGTGACATAGCTGCCTGCACGGCTGCACAAATAGAGCGTTGCGCCGGCAATGTCATCCGGTGCGCCGATACGGCCGATCGGAACATGGCTGCCGACGTGCCTGGCCTGCTCATCCGTACTGGTGGCGAATGCCGTCATCCGGCTCTGGAAGGGGCCGGGAGCGAAGGCATTGACGGTGATGCGGCGGCCGGCGAACTCGAGCGCAAGGGTGCGGGTCAGATGATGCACGGCTGCCTTGGACGCCGTGTAGGAATAGGCGTCGTCGGCCAGCGGCTGCGTGCCCATCACCGAACCGAGATTGATCACCCTGGCCGGATCGGCGTCGCTGGCGGCGGCATCAAGCAGCGGCAGCAATTCGCGGGTCAGATGGAAGACCGCGGTGACGTTGACGCCAAACACCTTGGCCCATGCCGAATAGGGGAAGCTTTCCAGCGGCGCGCCCCAGGAGACGCCGGCGTTGTTGACCAGAATATGCAGTTTCCCGGTCCGTGCTTTGACCTCGGCGACGAGTGCGGCAATGCCGGTTTCGCTGGAGACATCGCCGGCGAAGCCTTCGGCCCGGCCGGATGCGCCAAGCTCGTTCAGTTCTTCGGCGACTTTGATGCAGTCATCGCCCTTGCGCGACGCGATCATCACGTTGGCGCCGGCCTGCACCAGCGCGGTCGCCGCCATGCGCCCGATGCCGGTCGCGGCACCCGTCACCAGCGCGGTCTTGCCGGCCACCGAAAACAGCTCGTCCAGATAGCTCATCACAATCCTCCGCGCTCGGCATGCGGGCAAACAGTTCGCGTTGACAAGGCTATCCGAAGTACGGTCATCCTTGCCACTGACAAAATGCCTGGCATGCATGAAGGGTTAGCGACCGATGACGGAGATGAATCTCGGCATGACCGAGCGGCTGAAGCCGATCCACGCGCGCGTCGCGGCCATGGTGCGCGACGAGATCATGCCGCTCGACCATGAATTCCTCAGCGAAGTGGGCAAGACAGGCAACCGCTGGGTCTACAGTGCGCGCCAGAGCGAGATCCTCGAAGGGCTGAAAAAGACCGCACGAGAGCGCGGCCTGTGGAATTTCTGGCTGACCGGTTCGGAACGCGGCTACGGCCTCTCCACCGTCGAATACGCCTATCTGGCCGAGGAAATGGGAAAGGCGCATCTTGGTGCGGAGACCTTCAACTGCTCGGCGCCCGACACCGGCAACATGGAGGTGCTGGAGCGGTACGGCTCGGCCGACCTCAAGAAAGCATGGCTCGAGCCACTGCTCGACGGCAAGATCCGCTCGGCCTATCTGATGACCGAGCCGGATGTCGCTTCGTCCGATGCCACCAACATTGCCATGCGCTGCGAACGTCAGGGCGACGACTATGTGCTCAACGGCGAGAAATGGTGGGCTTCGGGCGCAGGCGATCCGCGCTGCGCCATCTACATCGTCATGGTCAGGACCGGCGGCGATGACGAGCCGCAGCACCGCCGTCATTCGATGATCCTGGTGCCATCGGACACAAAAGGCGTGACCAAGGTGCGGGCCATGCAGGTTTATGGCGATGACGACGCGCCGCACGGCCACATGCATCTTCGCTTCGACAATGTGCGGGTACCGGCATCGAACCTGATCCTCGGCGAAGGCAGGGGGTTCGAGATCGCGCAAGGGCGGCTCGGCCCCGGCCGCATCCATCACTGCATGCGCGCCATCGGACAGGCCGAGATGGCGCTCGAGATGCTGTGCCAGCGTTCCTTGCGCCGCGAGGCCTTCGGCCAGAAGCTGGCAAAGCTCGGCGCCAATTTCGACATCATCGCCGAATGCCGCATGGAGATCGAAATGGCCCGGCTGCTCTGCCTCAAGGCGGCGTGGATGATCGACCAGGGCGACGCCCGCGCCGCGGCCCCCTGGATCAGCCAGATCAAGGTGGTGGCACCCCGCGTCGCGCTCAAGGTCACCGACGAAGCGGTGCAGATGTTCGGCGCGCAAGGCATCAGCCAGGACACGCCGCTGGCGCGGTCGTGGACGCATCTGCGGACCTTGCGCCTTGCCGACGGGCCGGACGCCGTGCATCGCCGTCAGGTGGCGCGCACCGAGCTGAAGAAATACACGCAGGAAAAGGTCTGAGCGCCGGCATCGTCATCCGGCGATGCCGACAGCCCAAGCACGGAGTGTTCCAATGGCCGTCCCCTCCGAAATGAAGGCGCTGCTGCCGGTCGGCGACGGCTACACCAGGACGCCGAGCGGCAGCGTGCTGGAGGCGATGGAGCCCTATCTCGAGCCGGGCAACATCGCGGTGCCGACACCCGGACCGACGCAGGTGCTGATCAAGGTCAGTCTCGCCTCGATCAATCCGTCCGATGTCGCCTTCGTCAAGGGCCAGTACGGCCAGCCGCGCGCCAAGGGACAGCCGGCGGGCTTCGAGGGCGTCGGCATTGTCGTCGCCAGCGGGGACGAACCCTATCCCAAAGGCCTGATCGGCAAGCGTGTCGCTTTTGCCACGGGCGTCACCAATTGGGGCTCTTGGGCCGACTATGCCGTAGCCGAGGCCGATGTTTGCATCCCGCTGCTCGACACCGTTCGCGACGAGGATGGCGCGGCGATGATCGTCAACCCGCTCACCGCGCTCGCCATGTTCGACGTCGTCAAGGAGGAAGGCGGAAAGGCCTTTATGATGACCGCCGGCGCCAGCCAGCTCTGCAAGCTGATCATTGGCCTGGCAACGGAGAGGGCTTCCGGCCGATCGTCACCGTGCGCCGCGACGACCAGATCGCGGCGCTGAAAGCGCTCGGCGCGGCGCACGTCCTCAACGAAAAGGCGCCGGATTTCAAGGCGGCGCTACGCGAGGTGGTGAAGGCCGAGCAGCCGCGCATCTTTCTCGACGCGGTGACCGGGCCGCTGGCTTCCGCCATCTTCGACATTATGCCGAAGCGGTCGCGCTGGATCATCTACGGGAAGCTCGATCCCGAAGCCACTGTTATCCGCGAGCCCGGCCAACTGATCTTCCAGCATAAGCATATCGAAGGTTTTTGGCTGAGCGAGTGGATGCGCCAGTTCCGCGATCGCCGCGGCCCGGCGATCCTGGAAGCGCAGAAGCGTTTTTCCAATGGGCGCTGGTCGACCGACGTGACGGCGGTGGTGCCGCTTGCCGAGGCGATGGCGCGGGTGCCAGCGGAACTGGCTAAGCCGAACGGCAAGGTGTTCATCCGGCCTTAGGCCAATTCGAAAGATTCGAGAAGCTTGGACGCGAGGGGGCCTCGGAGTGCTTTGCGTCAGAGATTGCCGGTTATCCGCCGCCTCGGGACCGTCAGGCCGATATCCGCGTCCATCAAGCCCCCTATGCCATGCCGCTGCGTCCGTGATATGCCGCCGCCATCGAATGCCGGGACAGGCTGGACTGAGCTTGTTCCGGGATTGTGTGGGGTGCCTTGATGACGATTTCCAAGCCGGTTTTCGACCGTTTGGGGTTTGGCCTGTGGATCGGAGCGTTCCTGGTCGTTCTTGCCATGGTCCTGAGGTCGCCGTACACGCGGACGGTGTGGAAGGCCTATATAGATGGCAGCGAGGCGCTTCTGGCCGGTCTGCCGCTCTACGACACCCAATCCGAGATGGGGTATCTCTACGCGCCGGCCTTCGCCGCGCTCTACACTCCGATAGTCAAGCTCGGTCCGCATCTGGGCGGCGTGGTGTGGCACTCCCTCGGGTTTGCGGTGCTGACCTTTGCCGCGATGCGGCAGGTGCGCAAGCTCGGTGGTGGCGAGTTGATGTGGCTGCTTTCTTTCGGCCTCTTCCTCGCTTTGCCGATGGCGCTCGGCGCGATCCGCAACGGCCAGGCGACGATCCTTTTGACCGGCGCTTGCTGGCTTCTCACATTGTCGGCGCTGGAAGGGCGACGGGCGGAGACGTTCTTCTGGGCTTCGCTTGCCATCATCGCCAAGCCGACCGCGATCATAATGCTGTTGTTGGTAGGAGCCCTTCGGCTTCGGTTGATACCGGTGCTGGTGCTGGCGGTGCTGTTCGTGCTCGCACTGCCTTACGCTTTTGCTCCCGCCGGCTATCTCAACGATCAGTATCGTGTCTTCGCCCAGATGTTGACCTCCATGGCCGTCGACAATACCAGCCATTTCGTGTCCACCGATTTCACGGCACCGTTCACCACGGTAGGGCTGCCGATACCGGAATTCGGCGCAACGATCGTGCGCATGGTCATGGCCCTCCTTACGCTTTCAGCCGTCATCTGGTTCGACCGCAGGCTCGAAGGGGGAAAGGCAGCGCTGGCGATCTTCCTGACGGCCACCTTCTACATGTGCGTCTTCAACCCGCGCGTCGAGCCCAACACCTTTGCCATGATCGCGGTACCAGCCGGTCTTGCCATCGCCCTGTTGTGGCGCGAAGAACGAGGCGGCGTCCTCGCCTCGGTGCTGTCGATGACGCTGTTCGTGACCGGCCTGAGCGGCGTCGAGCGCCATGTGCACGATTTCCTCTTCCCCTGGTTCCGGCCGGTCGCCATCACTTTCATCGCCGGTTTGCTGATCTGGTGGTTCTGGGCCAAGGCACGGGAAAAGGTGGTGAATGCGGGAGTCGCGAATGGCTGAGTTGCGACAGAGCCTCGATATCGTTGCGCCATTCTTCAACGAGGCGGCTTCGGCATCGGCCTTCGCGCGCCTGCTCGGCGAGCTCGAAGCGGCCGTGGCACAGCGCTTCGGCATGACCGTGCACAAGATCCTGGTCGATGACGGCAGCCGTGACGATGGCGCCGGACGATTTTCGCAGGCGCTGACGGGATCGTGGGAGATCGTCCGCCTCAGCCGCAATTTCGGCAAGGAAGTCGCTGTGCTCGCCGGCCTCGACCAGTCGCGCGGCGACATGGTGCTGATCATGGACGCCGACCTCCAGCATTCCCTGGACATCAGCCTGAAGCTGATCGCCGAGCTGGTGAACCACCCCGACATCGACGTCGTCTACGCCCAGAACGACCGCCGCGAGGCGAGCTGGCGGCGCAGCCAGCTTGCACGGCTTTTCTACAGCCTGATCAACAGCAGCCAGCGTTTCGACATTCCCGAAAATGCCGGCGACTTTCGCGTCATGCGCGGCGCCGTGGCGCGCGCACTGACCAGCCTGCGTGACAAGCGTCGCTTCAACAAGGGCCTGTTTGCCTGGGCGGGCTTTCGCCAGAAAGCATTGCCCTATTCGCCGGAAGGCCGCGCCAGTGGCACATCGAAATGGAGCCGGCTCAACCTGATCGCCTTCTCGCTCGAAGGGTTCACCTCGTTCTCCGTCATTCCGCTGCGCCTGATCAGTCTTAGCGGGCTGCTCGCGGCGTTGGCCGGCGCGCTCTATGGTGCAAAGGTGTTCTTCGAGGTGATCTTCTACGGCATTGCCGTTCCGGGCTACCCCAGCCTGCTGGTTGCCGTCGTTCTGCTCGGCGGCCTCAACCTGACCCTGCTTGGCCTGATCGGCGAATATGTCTGGGTGACGCTCAGCGAGAGCAAGGATCGGCCGGTCTATCTCGTGCGCGATGTCGTGCGCAGCGATGCCCCCGCCGACCGGCCGGAGCCGGGCTCTTCGAACAGATGACGCGGCGCATTCGCCTGATCGCCGACGATTACGGCCTGGCGCCTGGCGTTTCCGCCGGGATTCTCGATCTTCTCGATCGGGGGCGCCTGACCGGCACCAGCTGCATGACCGGCTTTCCCGAGTGGGCAAAGGAGGCAGAGCGCATAAAACCGCTGTGCGGCCGGGCTGCGGTTGGGCTGCACCTCACCTTGACCGACCAGTTGGCCGTCACCGGCCGGTCGGCCCTGGCGCCGGAAGGCCGGCTGCCACCGCTCCGCGCACTGGCCTTGCCTGTTCTGCGCGGCCGCATCGGCGCCCGCCATGTCCATGCCGAGCTTGACGCCCAGTACAGCCGCTTCGTCGAGGCGCTTGGCCGCCGCCCCGATTTCGTCGACGGGCATCAGCATGTGCATTTCCTTCCCGTCGTGCGCACATGGCTGTGCGCACGGTTTCCAGAAGGCGCCGACAGGCCGGCCCTGCGCGGCGCCCCGACGCTGGCCGCGGGAGCGAAAGTCGCTGCGATTGCCGCGCTCGCCGCCGGGTTCAACCGCTCGATGCAGCGCGCGGGCTTCACCGTTTTCCAGCCGCTCGCCGGCATCTATGACTGGCGGCAACCCGAAAAGTTCGCTGCGGTTCTGCAGGCCGCCGTCGAAGGGTTGCCAGAGCGAGGGCTGTTCATGTGTCATCCCGGCCATGTCGACGAGACGCTGCGCGCGCGCGACATGATGCAAGGTGTGCGCGAGGTCGAATTCGCGGCCCTCGCATCGGACGCGTTCGGAGCCAGCCTGGCCCGCGCCGGCGTCGAGATCTTGGACGGCAAGAGATGAGCGACGCCGATCGGCCCCAGCGTTCGGCCGGCAGCAAGATCGTCCGCTTCGCCATTGTCGGACTGGCGAACACGGCCATCGACCTTGCCAGCTTTTTCCTGCTGCTCAAGCTCGGGGTTCCGCCGGTGCCGGCCAACATCGCTGCTTGGTTCGTCGCCGTCACCTTTTCCTTCGCGGCGAACGGCTTGTGGTCGTTTGAGCGCAATCGAGCCATCCGGCTGCATGACGCGTTCCTTCGTTTCGCCACGCTTGGAGCGCTGATTTCGCTCGGTGTCTCCAGCCTCTCGATCGCGCTGTTCGCCGGCATCATCGGGGTGTGGCCGGCGAAAATCGGCGGCGTCGTGGTGGCGGCGGTGCTGAATTTCCTCGCCGCGCGCTGGTCGATCGAAGGCCGGTTCTTGAGATAGGCAGAATTATTTTTCTTACGAAATTCCGGACGAAAAACCGCTACACACTTTTCCTGGGATTTCTATTCAGCCGGCTCCACATTGGTGTAGGCGGCTTCCTCCAACTCGCGCTTCAGTCGGGCTTCCTCGTGGGTCTTCGGCGTGACGAAGCGGCCAAGCAGGAGATAGGCGACCGGCGTCAGGAACAGCGTCGAGACGGTGGCCAGCCCCAGGCCGCCGACGATGACCCAGCCGAGCGCGACGCGCGCCTCGGCACCGGCGCCGCTCGCCAGCACCAGCGGCAGGCCGCCGAGCACGGTGCAGATCATCGTCATCATCACCGGCCGCACGCGGATGATCGAGGCCTGTTCGATCGCCTCGCGCACGCCAAGCCCGCGGTCGCGCAACTGGTTGGCGAATTCGACGATCAGGATGCCGTTCTTGGCCATGACGCCGACCAAAAGCACCAGGCCGATCTGGCTGTAGGCGTTGAGACTGGTGCCCGAGAGGAGAAGCGCGAAAATCGCACAGGCCAGCCCGAGCGGCACCGTCGCCATGATGATGACGGCGCTGACAAAACTTTCGAACTGGGCGGCCAGCACCAAAAGGATGATGACCAGCGCGAAGCCGAAAATGGTGACCATGGCGCTGTTGGTCTCGCCCAGCGTCGCCGCCTCGGCCAGCGGCAGGATGCGGCTGCCTGGCGGCAGCAGCGGCGTGGCGATTTGCTCGGCGCGGGTGAGCGCATCGCCAAGCGCGAAGTCGCCGCTGAGGTTGGACGTGATCGCCACAGAGGGCTGCTGCTGTTCGCGCGACAGCGACGGCGGCACGGCGCGTTCGGTCAGCGTGGCGATGGTCGACATCGGCACGAAACGTCCGTCGGCTGTTTTCAGGAAGATGTTCTCCAGATCCGTCGGATCGTTGATCGGATTGGTGGTCGAGACCAGCTTCACGCCGTAGCTGCGGTCGGCGATGTAGACGTCGACGACGTCGTTGCCGTCGAGCATGGCCTGCAAGGTGTTGGCCAGTCCTGATATGTCGATGCCGAGGTCGGAGGCGCGCTCGCGGTCGATGGCCACGGCGAGCTGCGGCTGCGTCGGGTCGATGGACAGGCGCGGTGTCTGGAAGCGCGGGTCCTTCTGCATCTCGGCGATGATCTTCACGGCGGCATCGCCGAGCGCCTTGCGGTCGTTGCCGACCAATGCGAACTGCAGGCCGTTGCCGGCGCCACGGATACCCAGGCTGTTGGGCTGCACCGGGAAGATACGCACGCTCGGCACCTGCCTGGTCAGCTGGCTGATCTCGGCCATGATCTCCTGCTGGCTGCGGCTGCGCTCGTTCCACGGCGCCAGCGTCATCACCATGAAGCCGGAGTTGTAGGAGCCGTTCTGGCCGGCATTTTCGAAAGTGCTGCGGATCTCGCCGGAATCGCGCATCGGCTGGATCAGTCTCTCGATCTTCTGCATCTGCTGCGTTGTGTAGTCGAGGCTGACGCCTTGCGGGGCGCTGATGCGCAGAAGCACGGCGGCGCGGTCCTCGGTCGGCGTCAGCTCCTGGCGGATGGCGCCGAACAGCGTGAAGGCGGTGCCGGCGAACAGCACCGCGACCAGAAGCACGATCCATGGCGCGTCGAGGCAGGCGTGCAGGCTGCGCTTGTAGGCCGTATTGAGCGCGCCGCCGATGCGGGCGCCGATGCCATGGCCACCTTCGTGGTGGAGCGATGCGCCGGTCAGCATGCGCGAGGCGAGCATCGGGCACAGCGTCAACGCGACCACGCAGGACAAGAGCACCGACATGGCAAGCACGAAGCCGAATTCGCGGAACAAGCCGCCGGTCTGGCCGGGCAGGAACGAAATCGGCACGAAGACGGCGACCAGCGTCAAGGTGGTGGCAATAACGGCAAAGAACACTTCCTGCGCGCCAAGCACAGCGGCCGCACGCGGTCCCATGCCTTCGTTGCGTCGTCGCACGATGTTTTCGAGCACGACGATGGCGTCGTCGACGACCAGGCCGGTCGCCAGCACCAGCGCGAGCAGGGTCAGGATGTTGACCGAGAAGCCGGCCAGATAGATGGCGGCGATGGTGCCGATCATGGCGACCGGCATCGCCAGGCCGGGGATCAGCGTCGCGCGCCAGTCAAGGAGAAACACATAGATGACGATCAGCACCATGGTGACGGACAGGCCGAGCGCGATCTCGACCTCGTGCACCGCGCCCTTGACGAAGACCGCGTCGTCGCTGGTGATCTTGATCGACATGCCCTTGGGCAGGTTTTCCTGCAACTTGGCGACGGCGGACTGGACGCCGGTCGAGATGTCCAACGTGTTCGATTCCGCCTGGCGGATGACGCCGATGCCGATGCCGGTCTTGCCATCCGAACGCAATGTGGTCTGGCCGACATCGGGGCCGAGCGTGACGGTGGCGACGTCGCGGATGCGCGTCGTGCCTCCGACGATGATGTTTTCGAACTCTCCCGGCGTGGTGACGTCGGCAGTCGTGCGGACGATCAGGTCCTGGTTGGTCGTGGTGATCGAACCGGCAGGGGAATCGAAGGCGACCGAGGCAAGGGCGGCCCTGAGGTCGGCAACCGTGAAGCCGAGGCTGGCCAGCTTGTTCTGATCGACGTCAATGCGGAAGATCTTGTCGCGGTCGCCATAGACCTGGACGTCGGCAACACCGGGCACGGCGGCCAACTCGTCCTCGATCTGGTCCTGGACCACCACGGTCATGTCCTGGATCGACATGTTGTCCGAGGTCACCGCCAGCCGCATCACCGGGTCGGAATTGGCGTCGGCCTTGACGATGCGCGGCGGATCGGCGGTGTCCGGCATCTGGTTGGCGACGCGGCCGACGGCATCACGCACGTCCGAGGCGGCGACATTCAGATCGACGCCATCGTTGAACTCGATGGTGACGCGGCTTGAGCCGAATGAGGAAGACGACGAGATCGACTTGACGCCGGAGACGCGGGCGACGGCGCCCTCGATGGTGTCGGTCAGCTCGCGATCGACGGTCTCGGCCGCCGCGCCCTCGAAGGTGGTGGAAACGGTGACGACCGCGCGATCGACATCAGGCAGTTCGCGGATCTCGACGCCGTAGAAGGCGGCCAGGCCGGCGACCGCAATCAGTGTGTTCAGCACGAAGGCCATCACCGGCCTGCGGATGAACAGGGCGGTGAAGCCGGTCTCGCTGGCAGTGTTGGCGGGGCTGGTCATGTGCCTGCGGCGGCGTCCGCGGCGCGCTGCTCTTCACCTGCAAGGCGGACCGCGCCGCCCTCGCTGACGCTCTGGGTGCCCTCTGTGACCACCATGTCGCCATTGTCGATCTCGGCGTCGATCAGCACGGTCTCGGTGTTGCGCTGTATGATGCGCACCGGGACCCGCCTGGCCTTGCCATCCCCGATCTGCCAGACATAGGCGCCGTCCGACCCCCACAGGATCGCCAGCGGGCTGACGGCCGGATAGATTTGCCCCGGAAATTTCATGGTGATGCCGAACGACATGCCGGCGCGCAACGAATCCGCAGGGTTGGCGATCTTGGCCTTGACCAGCAGGGTGCGGCTCTTTTCATCGATGTGGTTGTCGATGGCCGAAACGGTGCCGCTATAAGCGTTGCTGGGATTGGCGATCGGCGTCGCCGTCAATTGTGCGCCGACCTTGACGGCGGCAGCGAAGCGCTCGGGCACCAGGAAATCGACCAGGATCGAGGACCGGTCGTCGAGCGTGGCAATGGCCGACTGGTTGGTGACATAATTGCCGGCCGAGATCGGCAGGATGCCGACAGTGCCAGCGATCGGTGCCAGTATCGACCGGCGCTGCAGCGCCAGTTCCGCATCCTGAAGCGCCAGCTTGGCGCCGGCCAAGACCACTTCGGCATCGGCCACTGCGACTGGTGTCGCGGCATTGGAGGCACGAAGCGACCTGACGCGGTCGAGTTTGGCCTGCGCATCCTGCAAGGCGAGCTTGGCGCGGTCCTGAGAGATCACTTCGGTCTCGGAATCCAGGGTGGCGAGGATCTGTCCCTTATCGACATGGCTGCCGGATGCGACCAGCAGTTCGGCGAGTCGGCCGGAGCTGTAGGGATTAACGGTCACCGAGGCGTTGGCACGGCCGGTGCCGATTGCCTGCAGGCGATCGTTGATAACAGCCGAAGTGGCGGCAAGGGCGACCACGTTCACCCGCTGGTTGCCGCCATTACGGCCGTTTGCCTGCTTCGCGTTGGCGGCGCCGGTCTCAGCCGGGGGCGTTGCCGCGGAGGCCCAGTCGATGCCCCAGCGTGCCAGCACGTCCGGCGCGCCGGGATAAAAGCGCAGCCAGGCGGCTGCCGCCACCACCAGCACCACAAGTCCAAAAAGTATCTGTTTCCAGGCGGCCATCGGCACTCCGTTTGGTAAAACAATCCTTCCGTCTACCGGTTTCCCGAAATGAAGCAGACGCAGCGAGGCTATTGTAAGGCAAAGAAGCCGCCTCGATATCGCGTCTTTATGACAATTCTCCGGGGGCTGCGCACATTAAATATATGTAACCTTTGAGAAAATATGCGTAACGCTTTGGATCGTCGCACAGGCACTAACGCAGACTTTCCATCTCGCGAATGCGTTTGGCGCCTTCTGCTTCCAGTTGCCTGGTGACGGCGCCGATCAGCGTTTCGGCGACAACGAAAAGGGCAGCCGAAGAGTCCCATGCCGACGGCACCGCGGTTCGTCCGGCGATAACATGACGAGCAAAGCGGGCGATCGGCGACAGCCACTGGTCGGTGAACAGCACGATCTGGACGCCACGCTGATGCGCCTTCTCGGCGAAGCGGACGAGGCTGTCCTGGTAGCGCCTGATGTCGAAGATCACCAGCACGTCGCGCTTGCCCATGTCGATCAGCCGGTCGCGCCACATGCTCTCCTGCCCGGCGAGGTGAAAGACATCCGGCTGGATGACGGCGAGGTGGGCGGCCATGTAGCGCGCCAGCGGATCGGTGAAGCGACCGCCGATCAGGAATGTCTTGCCGCGCCGGTCGGCGAGCCGGGCGGCGATGTCGGCAAGCTGCCTGTCGGAGAGGTGCCTGAACGTCTCGCGCATATTGTCGAGCGTCGCTTCCAGCATCGGCGACGCCGTGCCGCCGCCGGGCGAGGGCGGGTTGAGCGTCCTTGTTGCCGGCGATTGCAGTTGCGCCGCCAGTTCGTCCTGCAGGCTCGACTGGAATTCCGGATAGTTCTGAAAACCCAGCCGGGCGACGAAACGCAGGATCGTCGGCGAGGAGACGCCCGCCGCGGCCGAGAATTCAGCGACCGTTTTCAGGCCGATCATCGGATAGTTGGCGATCAGTGTCTGGGCCGCGCGCCGTTCGCCGGCCGGCATCGTGCCGAGGCGATCGGCGATCAGTTCGGCAATGCTGGAAATCATGTTTTCCCCACCCCTGGCTCGGCCGAAGGCCTTTTCCGAGATCGCATTTGACAAAGCCGGACAAACTGTATGAAATCATCCACAGGGACGCAATGAGGCAAAATACGTAACATACGATACAGCGCTCCCCGGGGACGGCAGAGTATGGAGAAAGCACGGCCCGCCAGCCTTGCATCGTCTGATACCGTGAGGGTGACGAACCCCGCCGGATCGAGCCCATTCGTGCTGACCTGCGATCACGCCTCGAACTACCTGCCGGCCGAATTCGGCACGCTCGGCCTTGTCGCCGGGGACCTGTCGCGCCACATCGCCTGGGATCCCGGCGCGCTGCCTGTTGCCCGCCGCATGGCGCAGGCGCTTGACGCGACTCTGGTCGAAACCTGCATTTCGCGTCTCGTTGTCGACTGCAACCGGCCGCTCGACGCGCCCGATCTGGTGCCGCCGGTCAGTGAGACAACGGCCATACCGGGCAATACCGGCCTGTCGGAAAGTGAGCGTGCGGCCCGTGTCGCGCTGTCATGGCAGCCGTTTCATGCCGCCATCGAGCATGTTGTCGACGACAGGCTGGCGCGTGGGCGGGAAACCCGGCTGGTTTCGGTGCATTCCTTCACGCCAATCTACAAGGGCCGCAACCGGCCCTGGCATATCGGCATCATCCATGACGAGGATCGCCGGCTGGCGGCACCACTGATATCAGCGCTGAAGCGGCTTGCCGGCATCGCTGTCGGCGTCAACGAGCCCTATTCGCCGGCCGACCGCGTCTACTTCACGCTGGAACGGCATGCGCGCTCGCGCGGCTTGCTCTGCGCGATGATCGAAATCCGCAACGACGAAATCGCCGGCGAGACCGGGCAGCGGAAATGGGCGGATCTGCTCACGGGCATTTTTCTGGATCTGGAGCCCGAGGAGGCCAGGGGCTCCCGACAACGTGCAATGGGAAAGTCAGTTCAATCGGCCAGCTAAGAACTTAAAAAGGGGACAAAAATGTCAGCGCAAGACTATTCGGATGTCGACAAGAAGGAGGATCTGAAGGTCCTCCACGGAATGGGTTATGCCCAGGAACTGTCGCGAAGCATGAGCCGCTTCTCGAATTTCGCCATCTCATTTTCGATCATCTGCATCCTGTCGGGTGGCATCAATTCATTCGCGCAGGCGACGTCGTCGATCGGCGGCGCGGGCGCCGGCATCGGCTGGATCGTCGGCTGCGCCGTTTCCGGATTTTTTGCGCTCGCCATGGCGCAGATCGCCTCGGCATTCCCGACCGCCGGTGGCCTTTATCATTGGGCGTCGATCCTCGGCAACCGTTTCACCGGCTGGCTCACCGCCTGGCTCAACCTGTTCGGCCTGATCACCGTGCTCGGCGCGATCAATATCGGCACTGCGTTCTTCTTTGTCGGAACGTTCGGCAGCTGGTTTGGCATCACTGGCACGCCGGGCGAAATCGTCGGGTTCGTCGCCTTCATCACCGTGCTGCAGGCGCTGTTCAACCATTTCGGCATCAAACTGACGGCAATGCTCACCGATGCTTCGGGCTTTCTTATTCTAGGCGCAACAGCAGTGCTGATCGTGGCCTGCCTGGTGTTCGCACCGGCAATCGACATCAGCCGGCTGTGGACGTTCACCAACTATTCAGGCGATGCGGGCGGCGGTGTTTTTCCGCAAACCGACTCCATGAGCTACCTGTTCCTGCTCTGCCTGCTGCTGCCGGTGTACACCATCACCGGCTATGACGCGTCGGCACATACCTCCGAAGAGACCCTCAAGGCGGCACACTCGGTTCCGCGCGCGATCGTTTCGTCCGTGCTCTGGTCGTCGCTGATCGGCTGGGTGATGCTGTGTGCGATCGTTCTGGCCATCCCAGACCTGGCGGCCGGCGCCAAGCAGGGCTGGAGCGTGTTCTTCTCGACCATGGACGCGATCCTGCCCGTGTGGCTCAAGGAGCTGCTCTATCTCGCCATCCTGATCTCGCAATTCCTCTGCGGCCTCGCCACAGTGACGTCGGCCTCGCGCATGCTGTTTGCCTTCTCTCGCGACGGCGGCATGCCGATCGGTTCGGCTTCGCTCGCCAAGGTCAACCCGACCTGGCGCACGCCGGTCAATGCGATCTGGACGGCCGCGATCCTCGAAATCCTGTATGTGTTCCTTGCCCAGTTCATTTCGATCGGCGGCACCAACATCTACACCATCGTCGTCAATTCGACGCTGGTGTTCCTGTTCCTGTCGTTCATCATCCCGATCGTGCTCGGCATGCTGGCTTTCGGAACGGCGAAATGGCCGACTCCAGGCCCGTGGAATCTCGGCGCTGGGCTGTTCAAGCTGTTCTGCGCGCTATCGATCGTCGGCATGGTCATCATCTTCTACATCGCCATCCAGCCGCCGAACGACAAGGTGCTTTACATCACCATAGGCTTCATCGTGCTGACCGCCCTGCTTTGGTTCGGTTTCGAGAACCGTCGCTTCCAGGGTCCGCCGATCGGTGACCAGATTGCCAAGCGCCAGGCCGCGATCAAGGCAGCCGAGGTGGCTATCGGCGAAGCTGGCGCCTGATATCGCCCAATATGGCCATGGCCGGCCTCGCGCCGGCCATGGTTGCGTTTTCCCTTTCAATCGACAAGCGCTGGAGTGCCAAAGGAATGGCCGGAAATTTCTCGTTCGATCAGTTGAAGAAAGCGGTCTCCAGCGGTGAGATCGACACCGTGCTGGCCTGCATCGTCGACATGCAGGGACGGCTAGCGGGAAAACGCTTCCTGGCGCAGTACTTCGTCGATTCCGCGCATGACGAAACGCATGGCTGCAATTATCTGCTGGCCGCAGACATCGATATGGAGCCGGTGCCCGGCTACAAGGCGGCGAGCTGGTCGAAGGGCTATGGCGATTTCGTCATGAAGCCGGATCTGGCCACGCTGCGGCGCATTCCCTGGCTGGAAAAGACCGCTCTCGTGATCTGCGACGTGCTCGACCACCACACGCATGACGACCTGCCGCATTCACCGCGCGCCATCTTGAAGAAGCAGGTCAAGCGGCTGAGCGAGCGCGGCTATATCGGCTATTTCGCTTCCGAGCTCGAATTCTATCTGTTCAACGAGACATACGATTCCGCCCGCAAGAAGCACTGGCAAGGTCTCGATACCGCTTCACCCTATATCGGCGACTACCAGATCGGCATCACCACCAAGGAAGAAGGCGTCATGCGCCGGCTTCGCAACGAGATGGAGGCGGCCGGCATCCCGATCGAGAACTCCAAGGGCGAGTGGGGTCCGGGCCAGGAAGAGATCAATGTGCGCTATGCCGAGGCGCTCGACATGGCCGACCGTCACGTCATCCTGAAGAACGGCGCCAAGGAAATCGCGGAGTCCGAGGGCAAGGCGATTTCGTTCATGTCCAAATACAATTACGGGCTCGCCGGCAATTCCAGCCACATCCACAATTCGCTGTGGAGCGCCGATGGCAAGACGCCGCTGTTCTTCGATAAGGCGGCCGACTGGACGCTGTCAACGCTTGGCCAGCAATGGGCCGCCGGCCAGCTCAAATACGCCAAGGAATTCACCTGGTTCCTGGCGCCCTACATCAACTCCTACAAGCGCTTCCAGGCCGGCACCTTCGCGCCGACCAAGATCATGTGGAGCGAGGACAATCGTACCGCCGGCTTCCGCCTGTGCGGCGAGGGCACCAAGGGCATCCGCATGGAATGCCGCATCGGCGGCGCCGATCTGAACCCGTATCTTGCGTTCGCAGCGCTGATCGCCGCCGGCCTTGCCGGCATCGACGAGAAGCTGGAATTGCAGAAGCCGTTCGTCGGCGATGCCTATCAGGCATCGCGCCTGCCGGAGATTCCGAAGACGCTGCGCGATGCCACCGAGACGCTTGCGAAGTCGAAGATGCTCAAGCAGGCGCTCGGCGAGGATGTGCTCGAACACTATGTCCACACCGCAAAGTGGGAGCAGCTCGAATACGACCGCCGCATCACGGATTGGGAACTGCACAGAGGGTTCGAGCGGTACTAGGTATCGACGGTTCGTCGGCGCCCCTTCACTCTTACCCTCTCCCAGTGGGGGAGAGGGTGCCGGCAGGCAGATGAGGGGCAGCGCCAGGCCATACGATTTTGTTATAGAATACGAGGACTTACAAAATGACCGAGACGGTCAAACTGATATCCCCCATCGACGGCTCGATCTATGCCGAGCGGCCGATCGCGACCGACCAGGCGATCAATGCCGCGGTCGAGCGTGCCAAGGCGGCTCAGGAGAAGTGGGGGCTGACGCCAATCGTCGAGCGCGGCAAGTATATGCTCGCCATGCTGGAAGCGCTGGTCGCGATATCAGACGAGATCGTGCCGGAGATCGCCTGGCAGATGGGGCGGCCCGTACGCTACGGCGGCGAGTTCGGCGGCGTCAGGGAACGCACCACCTATATGGTCGAGATCGCCGAGCAGGCGCTCAAGTCGGTGCCTGCCTCCAACCCGAAGGACGGCTTCCGCCGCTATGTGAAGAAGGACCCGCTCGGCGTGGTCATGGTGATCGCGCCGTGGAATTATCCTTACCTCACCGCCGTCAACACCATCGTGCCGGCGCTGATGGCCGGCAACACCGTGATCCTCAAGCATGCGGCGCAGACGCTGCTGGTCGGCGAGCGCTTCCAACAGGCTTTCGACGGAGTGGGTCTGCCCAAGGGCGTGTTCCAGAATGTCGTGCTGAATCACGCCCAGACCGAAAAACTGCTCGGCTCGGGCAAGATCGACCATGTCAATTTCACCGGTTCGGTCGGTGGCGGCCGCGCCATCGAAAAGGCTGCGGCCGGCACCTTCATGACGCTCGGCCTCGAACTCGGCGGCAAGGACCCGGCCTATGTGCTGCCTGACGCCAAGATGGATCATGCCGTCGCCAATCTGGTCGACGGCGCCTTCTACAATTCCGGCCAGTGCTGCTGCGGCATCGAACGCGTCTATGTGCACGAGAAGGTCTATGACGAATTCGTCGAAGGCTTCATCGCCGAGACCAAGAACTATGTCGTCGGCAATCCGCTCGAACAGGCGACGACGATGGGGCCGATGGCGCAGGCGCGCTTCGCCGACCTGATACGTGAACAGAAGGCCGAGGCGCTGCGCAAGGGCGCGGTGGCGCACATCGACATGAAGGTGGCTAACGACAAGGCCGGTTCGCCCTATCTGGCGCCGGAAGTGCTTACCAATGTTGACCATCAGATGAGCGTCATGCGCGAAGAGAGCTTTGGACCGATCGTCGGCATCATGAAGGTGCGTAACGACGAAGAGGCGATCGCGCTGATGAACGACAGTCCTTACGGGCTGACGGCTTCGATCTGGACCCGCGATACCGAGCATGCCGTCGCGATCGGCAACCGGGTCGAGACCGGCACGGTGTTCATGAACCGCTGCGACTACCTCGATCCGGCACTGGTCTGGACCGGCGTCAAGGACACCGGCAAGGGCGCGGGCTTGTCGGCCATCGGCTATGACAATCTCACCAGGCCGAAATCATTCCATCTGCGCGAAGCCATCTGATTTATTGAAAGACAAAAATGTCCAAGCTGATCTCCAAATGGAACTACCCCACCACCGTCCGCTTCGGCGCCGGCCGCATCAAGGAATTGCCTGAGGTGCTGGCGGCCACCGGCATCAAGCGGCCGTTGTTCGTCACCGATCCTGGCCTGGCGAAACTCCCGGTCGTCGCCTCGACCCTAGAGATCCTCGACGATGCGAAGGTCCCTTACGGCGTTTTCTCCGAGGTCAGGCCGAACCCGGTCGAATCCAACCTGACCGCCGGCATCGCCGTGTTCAAGAAGGGCAAGCATGACGGCGTCATCGCCTTCGGCGGCGGCTCGGCGCTCGATCTCGGCAAGCTGATCGCCTTCCAGGCCGGGCAGACGCGGCCGGTGTGGGATTTCGAGGATGTCGACGACTGGTGGACGCGCGCCAATTCGGATGCGATCGCGCCGATCATCGCCGTGCCGACCACCGCAGGCACCGGATCGGAAGTCGGCCGCGCCGGCGTCATCACCAATGAGGCCACGCACACCAAGAAGGTCATCTTCCATCCGAAACTTCTACCGGCAATCGTCATCGCCGATCCGGAACTGTCGGTCGGCATGCCCGGCTTCATCACCGCCGGCACCGGCATGGATGCGCTCGCGCACTGCCTCGAAGCCTATTGCGCGCCCGGCTACCATCCGATGGCCGACGGCATCGCCGTCGAAGGTGTGAGGTTGGTCTTCGAGAACCTGCCGAAGGCCTATGCCAACGGCGGGGATCTCGTTGCGCGCGCCCATATGATGAGCGCCGCCGCCATGGGCGCCACCGCCTTCCAGAAAGGGCTCGGCGCCATCCATTCGCTGTCGCACCCGGTCGGCGCGCTCTACGACACCCATCACGGCATGACCAACGCGGTGTTCATGCCCTATGTTCTGGCCTTCAACCGGGACTCCATCGAGGAGCGTATCGGCCGGCTCGCCGCCTATTGCGGCATCAAGGGCGGCTTTGACGGCTTCGCCAAAGCCATCATCAAGCTTCGCAAGGAACTGAAGGTGCCGCATGCACTGCCCGGCCTTATCAAGGGGCTCGATATGGACAAGAAACGTAAGACGCTGATCGCCGATATGGCGGTGGTCGATCCGACTGCCGGCGGCAACCCGGTCAAGCTGACCAAGAAGGCGGCGCTGACCTTGCTCGAAAACGCCATCGCCGGCACGGTCTGAGGCGTTTTCCGCGCCGCAAAGTGATCTGAAAAGGGGCTATGAAAACAAGGGGGAGGATGACGGGCAAGGCAAAAACTAGTTAGCCGGAAAAAGAATCGCGGAGCGATTGCTACATCAGGTTAAAAAGAGTTTACTTTTTCGCACTGCGAGCAGCCGCTTTCACAAAGCTTTCATCTGGCTGTCACATGAAAACGATACCGCATCGCAGGCGTCCAACGGCGTCAGTTCAACGGAGAGAACACATGTTCAAATTCACGGGGAAAGTGCTTTCCCTTTCGGCCGCGGCGCTTTTCGCGTCGACGGTGATTTCGTCCGCGGATTCGCTGGACGATCTCGTCAAGGCCGCCAAGGCGGAAGGCCAGCTCACCACCATCGCGTTGCCGCATGACTGGTGCGGCTACGGCGACGTCATTGCAGGCTTCAAGGCGAAGTATCCGGAAATCACCGTCAACGAACTCAATCCCGATGCCGGTTCCGGCGACGAGATCGAGGCGATCAAGGCCAACAAGGACAACAAGGGCCCGCAGGCGCCCGACGTCATCGACGTCGGCCTGTCCTTCGGCCCGACCGCCAAGGCTGATGGCCTGATCCAGCCCTACAAGGTGTCGACCTGGGACTCGATCCCCGACAGCGCCAAGGATGCCGAAGGTTTCTGGACCGGCGACTATTACGGCGTGCTTTCCTTCCAGGTGAACAAGGATCTCGTCAAGGAAGCTCCGGCCGACTGGGCCGACCTGCTGAAGCCGGAATTCGCCAACTCGGTGGCCCTTGCCGGTGATCCGCGTGCCTCGAACCAGGCGATCCAGGCGGTTTATGCCGCCGGCCTGTCGTCAGGCGCCGCCGCTGGTGAAGCTGCCGGTACCGCTGGCCTCGACTTCTTCAAGAAGCTCAATGCCGCCGGCAATTTCGTGCCGGTCATCGGAAAGGCCGCGACGCTCGCCCAGGGCCAGACCCCGATCCTCGTCACCTGGGACTACAACGCGCTCGCAGGCCGAGACACGCTGAAGGGCAATCCGCCCGTCGACGTCGTCGTGCCGAAGACCGGTGTTGTCGCCGGTGTCTACGTGCAGGCGATCAGCGCCTACGCGCCGCATCCGAATGCAGCCAAGCTCTGGCTCGAATACCTCTACTCGGACGAAGGCCAGATCGGCTGGCTGAAAGGCTATTGCCACCCGATCCGCTTCAACGATCTCGCCAAGAACGGCAAGATCCCGGCTGACATCCTGGCCAAGCTGCCGCCGGCCGAAGCCTATGCGTCCGCCGTGTTCCCGACACTCGAGGAGCAGGGCAAGTCCAAGGAAGCCATCACCAAGAACTGGGATGCCGTCGTCGGCGCCAACGTGAAGTAACTCACACCATGCCGGGCGGCTTCGCGGCCGCCCGGTCCTTCTCTCGAAGACGGTAGCCGGCGCATGACCGATATCTCATTGTCCGACCACGCTGTTACCGGGAAGACTGCGCCTCCCGCCGAAGCACGCAGCATGCGGCTGCCGACACAATGGCTTGGTGTCGCGCCTTTCTTCATCTTCGCCATCATGTTCCTCATCCTGCCCACGCTCTATCTGATGCTGGGTGCATTCCAGAACGATGCCGGCGAATTCACGCTCGAGAACATCGCAGCGCTGGCGCAACCGTCCATCGTTGCCGCCTACTGGATTTCGATCAAGATCAGTCTTGCGTCATCGCTGATTGGCGCATTTGCGGGCCTGGCGATTGCCATCGCCATCGTGCGCGGTGGCCTGCCGGACTGGATACGTTCGGCGACACTGACCTTTTCCGGCGTGGCCTCCAATTTTGCCGGCGTGCCGCTGGCCTTTGCCTTCCTCGCCACGCTCGGCCGCCTCGGCCTTGCGACGGTGATCCTGAACACCGTGTTCGGCCTTAACATCTACGCGCACGGCTTCAACATCCTGTCATTCTGGGGCCTGACACTGACCTATGTCTATTTCCAGATACCGCTGATGGTGGTGATCATCGTGCCGGCCATCGACGGGCTGAAGAAGGAATGGGGCGAGGCTGCCGCGACGCTGGGCGCGACCATGTCCCAGTACTGGCGCATGGTGGTCATTCCGGTGATCTGGCCGAGTTTCCTCGGCACCGTGATCCTGTTGTTCGCCAACGCCTTCGGCGCCATCGCCACCGCCTATGCGCTGACCGGCTCGTCGCTCAACATCGTGCCGATTTTGCTCTATGCACAGATCCGTGGAGATGTGCTGCACAATGCCCATCTCGGTTATGCCATCGCCTTCGGCATGATCGTCATCACAGGTCTTGCCAATGTGTTCTACATCTGGTTCCGGACCCGTTCCGAGAGGTGGCTGAAATGAAGTCGGGAAAGTTCTGGGCCTGGCTCGTCTTTGCTCTTGGCGCGGCCTACTTTTTCATCCCGCTGATCGCGACCGTGGAGTTCTCGATGCGCATGCGGCGCGGGGAGTACTCCTTCGACGCCTACAAGGTCGTGTTGGGCGATGCCCGCTTCCAGGCCACCTTCGGCTATTCGGTACTGGCCGCCGTTTTCACCATCATTCTCGGCGTGCTGATCGTGGTGCCCGCCGCTTATTGGATTCGGCTTCGGCTGCCGCAATTGCGGCCGATCGTCGAATTCATTACCCTGCTGCCGCTGGTCATTCCGGCCATCGTCATCGTCTTCGGCTACATCAGAATGTACGGGTCGAATTCGCCGCTGCCGTTCCTGGCGACCGATACAGGCACCAATGCCTTGCTGGTCATCGGCTATGCAACACTGGCGCTGCCGTACATGTATCGCGCCGTCGACACCGGGCTTCGCACCATCGACGTGCGCACACTGACGGAGGCGGCACAGATCCTTGGTGCTGGTTGGGGGACGATCATCACCCGTGTCATCCTGCCCAACGTGCTGATCGCGGTGCTCTCGGGCGCCTTCCTCACCTTCGCCATCGTCATCGGCGAATTCACCATGGCCAGCCTGCTCAACCGGCCGGCCTTCGGCCCCTATCTGCAGAATATCGGCGCCAACCGCGCCTATGAGCCGGCGGCACTTGCCATCATCGCCTTCGCCATCACCTGGGGCTGCATGTCGCTGATCCAGATACTGTCCCGCTTCGCGCCGAAATCGGCGAACCGCCCAAATTGATCGAGAGAACCACGCCATGGCCGACCCATTCCTCTCCATCCAGCACGTTCGAAAATCCTTCGGCGCCACAACGGTGGTCGAGGACTTCAATCTTGACGTCGAGCGCGGCGAATTCGTCTCCTTCCTCGGCCCGTCCGGCTGCGGCAAGACCACCGTGCTGCGCATGGTGGCGGGCTTCGAGGAGCCGAGCGCGGGCACGATCGTCGTCGGCGGCAAGGACATTACGAGGTTGAAACCCAACCAGCGCAATGTCGGCATGGTGTTCCAGGCCTATGCGCTGTTTCCGAACCTGACCGTGGCGCAGAATATCGGCTTTGGCCTGAAGGTCGCCGGCATGCCCAGGGCGGACATCGATGCTCGTGTCGCCGAAATGCTCGGCATCATCAAGCTGCCGCAGATGGCGGATCGCTATCCCTACCAGCTCTCGGGCGGCCAGCAGCAGCGTATCGCATTGGCCCGCGCTATCGCGCCGAAGCCGAAGCTGCTGCTGCTCGACGAGCCGCTGTCGGCGCTCGACGCCAAGGTGCGCGTGTCGCTGCGCGAGGAAATCCGCTCGATCCAGAAGAAGCTCGGCATCACCACTATCTTTGTCACGCACGACCAGGAAGAGGCGCTGTCGATCTCCGACCGCATCGCCGTCATGTATGGCGGCAAAGCCGAGCAGGTCGGCACGCCGTTCGAGATCTAC
Organism: Mesorhizobium sp. WSM4808; assembly: GCF_055811675.1. NCBI lineage: Bacteria > Pseudomonadati > Pseudomonadota > Alphaproteobacteria > Hyphomicrobiales > Phyllobacteriaceae > Mesorhizobium > Mesorhizobium sp. WSM4808. Next base: position 429,914 of record NZ_JBVVQX010000003.1, on the reverse strand, counting down.
AACCGTCCGGCGACCAAGTTCGTCGCCAATTTCGTCGGCACGCTGAACGTGCTGGAAGGCACCGTCACCGATGCGGCTGCAGGCACGGTGCGGGTCAATTCCGAACAGGTTTCGCTCAAGGGCAAGCTCAACGGCTCCAAATCAGGTGACACGCTGTCGCTGGCGCTGCGTCCGGAAGCGATTTCGCTGGGCCGTCAGCCCGGCCGTGACTCCAGCCTTTCGGGAGAAATCTCCGAAGTGCATTTTCTCGGCTCGGTCATCCGGGTTCGCGTCGGCATCGGTGGCAACACGGTCTCGCTCGACACCTTCAACAGCCCGGCAACCCCGCCACCCGCAGTCGGTGAAAAGGCCGAGATCTCGTTCTCGTCGAGCGACATGCTGGTGCTGCACTAGGCTGATGCGCTTGCTCAAAATGAATGGCTGCATCCCGGTCTGCGAAGACGGGAGATGCTTCCGTCCGCGTGGCAATGGGCTGCAATGCAGGGAAGTCCGTGTTTAAGCGAGCCCTCTATCGGTGATTTCGATGTCGGTGCGGTCGGCGCATTTGTCGATTTGGCAGGGCATCGGTGGAAGGCAATTCGGGGCATATTCCCATCGGCTCGAGCTTGCTGGCCAATCAACATTTTCCAGCCGCTTTGCCACTGCCAGCGTCTCGCATCCCGGCTATAACAGGCCATGGCGCTTTTCGAACTGACACTCGTTCTGCTGTTGATCGCCGTTGCGCTGACGGCGCTGTCGCGGCGCGTACAGGTTCCCTATCCCTCTTTGCTGGCGCTGGCCGGGGTGGCCATCGCCTTCGTGCCTGGCGTGCCGACCATAGAGATCGATCCGGAACTGGCGCTAGCCCTGTTCATCGCGCCGGTGCTGCTCGATGCCGCCTATGATACCTCGCTGCGCGATCTCAACCGCTACAGGGTGCCGCTTGTGCTGCTGGCGCTTGGTGCCGTCCTGTTCACGACAGCGACGGTCGCACTTGCCGGCTGGGCGATGGCAGGCCTGCCGATCGCCGCGGCCATAGCGCTTGGCGCCATCGTGGCGCCGCCCGATGCGGTTGCGGCATCGGCCGTGCTTGGCCAGTTCAAGGTGCCGCACCGCATCACTGCCATTCTGCAAGGCGAGAGCCTGCTCAACGACGCCACCGCCTTGCTGATCTACCGGATGGCGATTTCGGCGGCAGCAGGTTCCATTCTGCTGAGCAGCGCCGTTCCGATGATCCTGCTGTCCACGCTCGGCAGCCTTGCCGCCGGCTACCTGCTTGGCCGGGTGTCTCTGATGACGCTGGGCCGGATCGAGGACCCGGCGAGCGGCACTGTGGTGCAATTTGCCGGCACATTCGGGGTCTGGATCCTGGCTGACAGGATCGGACTATCGGCCATCATCACCATAGTCGTCTATGCCATGACGATCGCCCGCACCGCACCGCGCCGCATGCCGGCCAGAAACCGCATCAGCTCCTATTCGGTCTGGGAGACGGCGGTCTTCGTGCTCAATGTTCTGGCTTTCGTGCTGATGGGCCTGCAGGCGCGTACGATCGTCGGCAGGCTTGCCGGGCAGGGGCAGACCGATGCGTTCGTCCTGGCCGGGACAGTGCTTGCCATCGTCATCGTCTCACGCCTCATCTGGGTGCTGGGGTGCGGAGCGATCATCAGGTGGTTTGGCCGTTTCGGCGTGGCTGATCGTCAGCGTGACGCTCCGTCGTTTCGTGGCGGCGTGCTGATCGGCTGGTGCGGGATGCGAGGTTTGGTGACGCTTGCGGCGGCATTCGCCCTGCCGGCTGAATTCCCGGCCCGCGACCCGATCGTGCTCGCTGCTTTCACGGTCGTGCTCGGCACGCTGGTGCTGCAAGGCATGAGCTTGAAGCCGCTGCTGCGCCTGCTGAACCTCGACCCTGACGAAACCGTCGACCGCGAGGTTGCGCAGGCGCGTGTTGTGGTCATGCAGGCCGCCCTCGACATATTGAGCGGCAAGACATCGGACGCGGCGGCCGCGGTGCGCGAGCAATATGCCGCTCAACGCAAGATCGCCAAAAATCCCGACGATGCCCAGGCGGCGACCGAATATGACCGCTTGCGTCTTTATGCGATCAAGAGCCAGCGCGACGCGCTGGAGGAATTGCGCCGCAACGGGACGATTGGCGACGAAGCCTATCATCGCCTGGAGGAAGAGATCGACTGGACCGAACTGGCGGCGTCGCCACCCGGCCGGTTCCAGCCGCTGAATACATAAGGCATCGCACGCCGTTTTCCGGCGCACGGAAGATATCGAAGTGCTTCGGGATCGGTGCATGATCCCAGTGAAGCAAGGCTGGTCCAAGCCACGTCCATTCTCCTGCACATTGCAACCGTGGCATCGAACCGCTACTGCCAACACGAAATTGAGCCGGATAAGCAATGAAGCTGGTCAGCTACAACATCCAGTACGGGTTCGGCGGCGACGGCCGCTACGATCTTTCGCGCGCCGCGCGCATCGTTGCCGGTGCCGACATCATTGCGCTGCAGGAAGTCGAGCGGCACTGGCAACGCAGCAATTACGACGACCAGCCGGAGCTGCTTTCCCGTCTGCTGCCCGAACATCACTGGGTCTACGGCCCGGCCTTCGACATGGACGCCAGCGAAAGGCGCGACGGCCGTCTGGTCAATCGGCGCCGCCAGTTCGGCACCATGGTGCTGTCGAAACTGCCGATCGTCTGGTCGCGGCTGCATGCGCTGCCAATGCGCCGAACGCAGCGGCCGCTCAACACCCGCAACGCCGCGCTGGAATGCATGATCCGCACGCCGGCAGGGCCGGTGCGGGTGTTGTCGCTGCATCTCGCCCATATCGCGGCCGAGGAGCGGCTGGAGCAGATCGACTACCTCATGGCCGAGCATCGCCGGGCACCGTCCGATGGCGGACCGTGGAGCGGCGTCGACGACGAGCCCACGCGCAATTGGACCAGCGGCGAAGCGGAGCCGGAAAACCCGCTGGCGGCGATCTGGATGGGTGATTTCAACATGGAGCCGGACAGCGCCGAGTATCGCCGCATCGTCGGCAGCACGCCCTACCATCGAGGTGCCGCCTATCTCAGCGGTTTCGTCGATGCCGCCGCCGTTGCCGGGGAGCCGGTTCCGGACTTCCACACCCATGTGAAGACCATCGACGGCAGACTGGCAAAGCGCCGGCTCGACCATTGCTTCGTCGGCGGCATGTTCGCCGGGCGGGTGCGTTCGATCAGTGCAGACATCGGCGAGGTTGCCTCGGATCATTTTCCGCTGCGGGTGGACATAGACCTGGAAACGCCGGGCATCGCCACATGAGCCGCGCATGACGCTTTTCGTCTTCTTTGCAGTGCTTGCCGCCGCTGCCATGCACGCGATCTGGAATGCGCTGGTCAAGGTTCATCTCGACCGCTTCCTGTCGATCACGCTGATGACATTAGGCATGGGCGCGGCGGCACTCGTGGTGCTGCCCTTCGTCGAAGTGCCGAAGGCGGAGGTGTGGCCCTACATCATCGCCTCCGTCGTTTTCCACATGGGCTACCGGACCTTCCTGATCGGCGCCTACAAGGCCGGCGATTTCGCCCAGACCTATCCGCTGGCGCGCGGCACCGCACCTCTGCTCTCAGCCTTCGGCGGCATGTTCGTCGTTGCCGAGATTCCCGGCCCGTTCGCCATGCTCGGCATCTTCCTGTTGTCGGCCGGCACGCTGGTGATGTCGTTTCGTGGCGGCGCGCATCTGGAAAAACTCAATCTGCGCGCGGTTGGCTTCGCGCTCGGCACTTCCATCTTCATCGCCAGCTATACGCTGTCGGACGGCAGTGGCGCGCGGCTGGCGGCAACCGCGCAGAGCTATGCCGCCTGGCTGTTCATCTGCGATGCTTTAGGCGCGTTGGTGCTGTGCCTCATCTTCCGCGGGCCGAAGGCGCTGCCGGTGTTGGCGCGCGACTGGAAGGCAGGGCTGTTCACCGGCGTACTCAGCGGCGCCGCCTATTGGATCGTCATGTGGGCGATGACCAAAGCACCGATCGCTTCGGTGGCCTCGCTGCGCGAAACCTCGATCCTGTTTGCCATGATGATCTCGGTCTTCGCTCTCGGCGAAAAAATGACCGGCTGGCGCGGTGCCGCCGCGCTCAGCATCGTGGCCGGCGTCGTCGCGCTGAGGCTTGGTTAGGCGCCGCTCAGGTCAGGACGGTCATCACCTGGCCACGTCGTTCCGGGCTGAAGCGGATGACGACGATGATGCAGACGGCGACCACGCCTGCGAACAGCGCCAGGGCATAGCCATAGCTGCCTCCGGCGCTTTCAGCGATTCCTGCCTGATAGGGGCCGCCATAGGACGCGGCGAGATTGCCCGCCTGATAGATAAAGCCGGGCAAGGTCGCCCGCACCGCTCCGGGCGAAAGCTCGTTGAGGTGCACGGGGATGACGCCCCAGGCACCCTGGACCGCGACCTGCATGACGAAGGCGCCGATGGCGAGCATGAACGGCGTGGTCGAGTAGGCCCATAGCGGGATGGACGGCAAGGCGATCAGGCATGCCAGCGTGATGGCGTTAACGCGGCCGATCTTCTCCGACAGCGCGCCGAAGGCCAGGCCGCCGACGATGGCGCCGATATTGGCGACGATGGTGATCCAGCTCACCGTATGCGGATCGAAGCCGTGCTGCTTCTTCAGGAAGGTAGGGTAGAGGTCCTGCGTGCCATGACTGAAGAAATTGAAGAACATCATCAGCACGACGGCATAGAGCGCGACGCCCCAGTGCTTCTGCAGCGTTTCCCACATGCCAGGTCGAGCCGTCTTCTGCGCTTCGACGAAGGCCGGCGATTCCGGCACATGCGAGCGGATAAAGAGCACGATCAGCGCCGGCACGAAGCTGAGCAGGAACATGGCGCGCCAGCCGATCGTGTAGCCGCCGATCGTCTGCTGATAGAGCAGGCCATAGACCACCGCCGCCAGCAGATAGCCGGCCGGATAGCCGCATTGCAGGATGCCGGAGACCATGCCGCGTGCGCTCGGCGGAATGGATTCCATGGCCAGCGAACTGCCCAGCCCCCATTCGCCGCCCATGGCGATGCCGAACAAAGCACGCAGGGCGAGGAATATGCCGAGATTGGGCGAGAAGGCGGCCAGCGCGCCGATCACCGAATAGCTGACGATGTTGAGCATGAGGATCGGCTTGCGCCCGTATTTGTCGGCAAGCATGCCGAAGAAGAACGCGCCGATGAAGCGTGTCGCCAAGGTCAGGAACAGCGCCTTGGAGACCGCGGGCACGTCGGCGTGGAATTCGGTCGCGATATCGGTGAGCAGGAATGTCAGAAGGAAGAAATCGAAAGCATCGAGCGTCCAGCCCAGGAATGAGGCGAGGACGGTCTTCTTCTGCTGCGAATTAAGGGGCAAATCTTCCTCCATCATCATCGATGGGGGAATTATCGGCCAGTTCAGGGAAGACCGGTGGTCACGTTTTCGCGTGGCTCATTTGATCGAACGCCCGCTGGAATGGCGGAAGGTGCGATGAGGAGCGACCGGTGCGATCTGTCGATGAACTCGATCGTGGCTTGAGAATGAGGTCTAGATTTCGAGATCAAACACCAGCAGTCCGTCCGTGCCGCCTTCCAGGGCAGCGACCAGGCGCGCGCCGGCGCGCTGGTGCGCTTCATGCACAAGATAGGCATCGCGCGCGGCAGCATCGCGGAAATCGATGGTGAAGCCGTGGGTGAAGCCGCGTGCGAACGGCTCCGGGCTGACATTGGCGCTGAATTTTACGGCGTCCATGCCGTCGATCACCTGTCGAAGCGCCTCGAGATCGGAATGGATCGCCTTGCGCTCGGCGGCGGCAACATCGTTGCGAAACTTGGCGAAAACACAGTGCCTGATCATGTCTTACCCCTCAGTGGCTGAGCAGCCCGGTTTCCGGAAAACACCGCCGGCGGCAGCGGCTCGCGGCCAAGGACCAGGTCGGCGCCCTTTTCACCGACCATGATGGTCGGTGCATTGGTGTTGGATGAAGGCACGCGCGGCATCACCGAGGCGTCGCAGACGCGCAGGCCCTCGATGCCGCGCAGCCGCAGATCCGGCGTCACGACAGCCATCTCGTCATGGCCCATGCGGCAGGTGCCGACCGGATGGTGGTCGGTCTTGGAACTGCGGCAGGCATAGTCGAACAGCTCGTCGTCGCTGGCGAGTGACGGGCCGGGCAGCACCTCGCGCAGCACGTAAGGGGCAAGCGCCTTCTGCCGCATGATCTCGCGGGCCAGCCGCAGCCCCTTGATCGACATGGCGCGGTCATAGGGATCGGACCAGTAGTTCGGATCAATCAGCGGGTGGTCGGCCGGGTCGGCGCTCTTCAGCCGCACCGTGCCGCGCGAGCGCGGCCGCAGGAAGGCCGAGTTCAAAGTGACGCCGGGATTGTTCAGCTTCTCGACGCCGGCCTCGATACCCGAGCCCAGACCGAGATGGAACTGGATGTCGGGCGAGGCGGCTGTCGGGTCGGCGTACCAGAAGCCGCCGGTCTCGAACAGGCTGGAGGCCGCCGGCCCCTTCTTCAGCAGCAGATATTGCAGGCCGGCCCAGGCCGTGCGGTGCAGCTTGGCGTAGTTGTCATAGGTGTGATCGCCTGTGCATTCGGCGATGACGAACAGATCGAGATGGTCCTGCATGTTGGAGCCGACGCCGGGCAGGTCGTGCACCGGTGTGATGCCGACCGACTTCAGATGGTCCGCGGGGCCGATGCCCGACTGCATCAGAAGTTTCGGCGAGCCGATGGCGCCGGACGAGACGATCACCTCGCGTTCGGCGCGCAGGATTTTCTTCTCGCCGCCCGGCCTGTCGACCACCTCGACGCCGATGGCGCGGCCCTTCTCGACGACGATGCGCGTCACCAGCACGTCGGTTCGGACGGTCAGGTTCTTGCGGGCGCGGATCGGCTTCAAATAGGCGACTGAAGCGGACGAGCGCCGGGCATCCTTCTGGGTCAGCTGGTAGTAGCCGACGCCTTCTTGGGCAGCGCCGTTGAAGTCCGGGTTGAAGGGGATGCCCATCTCCTGGCCGGCACGGAAATAGGCCTCGCAGATAGGCAGCGGCGCGATCGGGTTGGACACGCCGAGCGGGCCCTGGTCGCCGTGAAAATCGTTGGCGTAGCGCTGGTTGTTTTCGGCTCGCTTGAAGTAGGGCAGCACGTCGCGATAGCCCCAGCCGGCGAGGCCTTCTTCCTTCTCCCAGGCATCATAGTCGCGGGCATTGCCGCGCGTGTAGATTTGGGCGTTGATGGAGGAGCCGCCGCCGACAACCTTGGCCTGCGTGTACCAGAAGACGCGATCCTTCATGTGCTTCTGCGGCACGGTCGACCAGCCCCAGGAGGCGATCCCCTTCGTCATCTTGGCGAACCCGGCCGGCATGTGGATGTAGGGATGCCAGTCCTTGCCGCCAGCCTCCAGCAGCAGGACCGAATTTGCCGGATTCTCGCTCAGCCGGTTGGCCAGAACGCAGCCGGCCGGACCGGCGCCCACGATGATGTAGTCGGTCATGACACTGTCCACTTACAGCCGCGGCACGGAGAGCGCACCGTCGACATTGATGATCGAGCCGGTCGAAAAGCCGAGTTTTCCGCCAGCGAGTGTTGCCACCACCGCGCCGATGTCTGATGCTTCGCCCCAGCGCTTTGCCGGCACCAGACCGCCGTCGATGAGGGCGTCATATTTGGCGGTCACGCCTGATGTCATATCGGTGCGGATGATGCCTGGCCGGACCTCGAACACGCCGATATTTTCGGGCGCAAGCCTAAGCGCCAGGTTCTTCACCCACATCGAAAGCCCGGCTTTCGAGATGCAGTAGTCCGGCCGCTCCGGCGATGCCATTTCAGCGCTGACCGAGGTGATGGTGATGATCGACCTCTGGTGATGGCCTGGCGCAGCCAGCATCGCCTTGGCCACGGCCTGGCTGAGGAACACGGTGCCGCGCAGATTGATGCCGAGCGTGCGGTCGAAATTCTCCGGCTTGAGGTCCAAGAGGTCACCGCGCACCACGGCGCCGACGCCGGCATTGTTGACCAGGCAGTCGATGCGACCGAAGGCGCGCATCGCGGCATCGACAAGTACGGTGTGGCTGGCGAGATCGGCGATGTCGGACTGGACGTAGGCGAATTTTGCGCGGCGCTTGGTGATGTCGGTGGCAAGTCTGTCAGCGGCCGTTTCGGCAAGGTCGACGACCAGAATATCGAAGCCGGCATCCGCCAGTGCCTGGGCGCAGGCAAGCCCAATGCCGCGCGCGCCGCCGGTGACGATGGCGGAGGGGCGGGTCATTGGAAGCTAGCCTTGCGGATGTGGTCGGCAACGCGCAGCGCCTGTGCGGCGATCGACAGCGCCGGGTTCACCGCCGCCGAACTGGGCAAAAAACTGGCGTCGACGACGAAGAGGTTCCTGTGGTCGAAGGAGCGGCAGTAAGGGTCGAGCGCCGCCGTCGCCGGATCGTCGCCCATCTTTATCGTGCCGCATTGGTGCGACGGCGTGCGCTTGTCGAAGGGGCGTGAGAGAACGATGGGATAGCCGCAGGCGCGGAAATTCTCGCGCATCACCTTGGTCAACCCGTCGAGCGACTGCATGTTCGAGCGCCGCCATTGCATAACGATGTCCTTGCCGTCGACCATGATGCGGCTTTCCGGATCGGGCAGGTCCTCGCACATCAGGTACCAGTCGACGGCGTGGCCGGCCATGAAGTCGAGCGCGAATCCGGGCGTGTATTTGACATTGGCCCGCAGCATGTTGCCGTCGATCTTTCCCAGAAGCTGGACATTGCCGAGCGGCTTGCCGCCCTTGCCGTCGGACAGGTAATAGTCGTTCAGCATCAAGGTCTTCTGATAGACGGCATCGTTGCGGCGGCGCGGGTCGATCGCCAGCATGGCGCTTGAATTGTGGTTCATGAAATTGCGGCCGACCTGGTCGGAGCGGTTGGCTAGGCCTTTGCCATCCGATGTCGGCGAGCGCAGCAGGATGACGGCGGAATTGACCGCGCCGGCCGACAGGATGACCAGCTTCGGTGATACTTTCTTCAGCTCGCCGTTCTGCCGGTAGTGAATGGCTGATATCGTCGTGCCGTCTGGCGAGGCTTCAAGATATTCGACGTAAGCGCCGGTCTCGAGCTTGATGTTCTGATCGGTCAGCGCAGCCGTCAGCGGACCCGTCTGCGCGTCGACCTTGCCCTGGCCGGTGTTCGGGAAAGCATCCCAGCCGGTCTTGCCCTCTTTCAGCCAGGTGTCGATGTCGACGCCGAGCGGCAGCGAGGCCGGATTCAGGCCGAGGTTTTTCAGCTCGGCGCGGGCGCGGGCGATCGGTGCCTCGTCGGGCACCGGCTTGTAGGCGTAGGGGATCGAATGGAACGGCTCGGTCGGATCCTCGCCCAGTGCACCGCGCACGCGGAACAGCTGCTCGGCTTTCGAATACCAGGGCTCGAATTCGTCATAGGTGAACGGCCAGGCCGGAGAGACGCCGCCGAAATGCTCCATGGCCGCAAAGTCCTCCTTGCGGTAGCGGATCAGCACCGCGCCATAGAACTTCGAATTGCCGCCGACATAGTAATAATTGCCGGGATTGAAGGCGGCGCCGCCGGCCTCACGCCACATCTCCTTCGGCCTGTAATGGCCGTCGACGAAGATCGAGCGCGTGTCGCGCGCGTGCGGCGTCGCCGGCAACGGCTCGCCGCGCTCCAGCATCAGGATCGAGGCGCCGCTGCCGGCAAGGCCGGAAGCGATCGTGGCGCCGCCAATGCCGGAGCCGATGATGACGATGTCCGGATTTGTCATGGCCTAAATCGCGTCCCGACGCGCTTTAGTTTTTTGTTTTGATGCATGTCGTTGCCCCAAAACCGGATCCACTTTTGGGCGACATACATTAGCGAATACGGGTCTCGGTCGCCGGATCGAAGAACACCGCCTTGGTCAAGTTGAAGGCAAGCGGCGTGTTGGTACCCGGCTGGATGTTGGCGTCGGCGCGCAGCCGCGCCACCACGCCCTTGCCGCCGAGATTGGTGACGGCGAAAGTGTCCGAGCCGGCCGGTTCGACGACCTCGATGTGACAGTCGGCGGTGGCGATGTGCGAGGCGTTGCGCTCGGCACCTTCCGGATCGGTCAGGGCTTCGGGGCGGACACCGAAGATGATCGGCTTGCCCTGGAATGCCGACAGGCCGGCCGGTGCATTGGCCATCGGCAGCGAGATCGGCTCTCGCGCTTCGCGCTGCAGCACGACGGACAGCGCGTTGCCTGACGTGCCGATCGTCGCCGGGATCAGGTTCATCGCAGGCGAGCCCATGAAGTCGGCGACGAAGAGGTTGGTCGGGTTGTTGTAGATTTCGGCCGGGGTGCCGAACTGCTGCACCTCGCCATCGCGCATGACCGCGATCTTGGTCGCCAGCGTCATCGCCTCGATCTGGTCGTGGGTAACGTAGACGATGGTGGTGCCAGTGGTGGCATGCAGGCGCTTGATCTCGATGCGCATGTCGACGCGCAGCTTGGCATCGAGGTTGGACAGCGGCTCGTCGAACAGGAACAGTTTGGGATCGCGCACCAGCGCCCGGCCCATGGCGACGCGCTGGCGCTGGCCGCCGGATAGTTGGCTCGGCTTGCGCTGCAAGAGGTGGCCGATCTGCAGCACCTTGGCCACCTTGTCGATGGCCTTCTGGCGCTCCGCCGCCGGCACGCCGCGCATCTCCATGCCGAACGAGATGTTCCCGGCCACCGTCATGTTCGGGTAGAGCGCATAGCTCTGGAACACCATGGCGATGTCGCGCTTGGAGGGGTGCAGATCGTTGATGGTCCGGCCGTCGACCCGGATTTCGCCCGAGGTGATCGTCTCCAGGCCGGCGATGGTGCTGAGCAAGGTCGACTTGCCGCAGCCGGAAGGGCCGACCAGCACCAGGAAGCCGCCTTTCTCGAGCTCGACATCGATCCCCTTCAGGATCTCGACCTGGCCGAAGCGCTTCCTCAAACCATCAATTTCCAGAAAAGCCATCGGATTATCCTTTGACGGCGCCCGCCATCAGACCGCGCACGAAATAGCGGCCGGCGAGCACATAGACGAGAAGGGTGGGCAGTGCCGCGATCATCGCGGCGGCCATGTTGACGTTGTATTCGACGACGCCGGTCGACGTGTTGACGACGTTGTTGAGCGCCACCGTCATAGGCATCGCGTCGCCGGTGCCGGCGTAAGCCGAGGCGAACAGGAAGTCGTTCCAGATGTTGGTGAACTGGTAGATCACCGTGACGACGAAGATCGGCATCGAGTTCGGCAGCATGATGCGGCGGAAGATCTGGAAGAAGGACGCGCCGTCGACCTGTGCCGCTTTGACCAGTTCGGTGGGGAACGCCTCGTAGTAGTTGCGGAAGAACAGCGTGGTGAAGCCGATGCCGTAGACGACGTGGACGAAGACGAGGTTGACCGTCGGGTTGCCGAGGCCAAAGCTGGTTCCCGTTGCATTCTGCAGCGTGACGCCGAAGCGGCCAAGGCTGCCGAGGATGGTCGCCATCGGCAGCAGCACCGACTGGAACGGAATGAAGCAGGCGAACAGCATCAGCCCGAACACCAGCGTTGCCCCGCGGAAACGCCATTTGGTCAGCACGTAGCCATTCAGCGCTCCGAGCATCGTCGAGATCAGCACGGCCGGGACCACCATCTTGATGGAGTTCCAGAAATAGCCCTTGATGCCGGCGCAGGTGAGGCCGACGCAGGTCTCGCCCCAGGCCTTCAGCCAGGGATCGAAGGTCGGTGCCCTGGGCAGCGCCAGCATGTTGCCGTTCTGGATCTCGTCCATGGTCTTGAACGAGGTCACCAGCATGACGAACAGCGGCATCAGATAAAATAGCGCAAACAGCGCCAGCAGCCCGTAGATGACGATGCGGTTGATAACCTTGACGTTGACGCCGCCAGAGGCCTGGCGGGCGGGAGTGGTGACGGCGCTCATCGCGGCTTCTCCCGCAGTTCCGAATAGAGATAGGGCACGATGATTGCGACGATGGTCATCAGCATGATCACCGCACTGGCCGAGCCGACGGCCATTTCGTTGCGCTTGAACGTGTACTCATACATGAAGTTGGAGGGCAGCCAGGCCGAGCCGCCGGGGCCGCCGCTGGTCAGCGCAACGACCAGATCGTAGGACTTGATGGCGAGGTGCGCGAGTACGATGAAAGCCGACAGGAAGATCGGCCGCAGCAGCGGGATGACGATGCGGCGGTAGAGCTGGAAGGTGGTGGCGCCGTCGATCTGCGCCGCCTTCATGATCTCGCCGTCGATGCCGCGCAGGCCGGCCAGGAACATCGCCATGATGAAGCCGGAGGCCTGCCAGACGCCGGCAATGACCACCGTGTAGATGACGAAATCCTTGTTCTTGATCCAGTCGAAATGGAAGCTCGTCCAGCCCCATTGATGCAAGGTCTGCTCGAGGCCGAGGCCGGGATCGAGGAACCATTTCCAGGCGACGCCGGTGACGATGAAGGACAGCGCCATCGGGTAGAGATAGATCGGCCTCAGCACGCCTTCGCCGCGGATCTTCTGGTCGAGCAGGATGGCCAGGAACAGGCCGAGCGCCAGGCAGATTGCGATGTAGAGGAAACCGAAAATACCCATATTGGTGATCGACGTGTACCAACTCGAGGGCGGGTCTGTGTCGAAGGTCCAGCCCCACAGCCGCTGATAGGCGCGCGAGCCGGTCAGGACATAGGATGGAAAGGTCTTGGAGTTGGTGAAGGACAGATAGATCGTCCACAGGATGAAGCCGTAGACGAAGACGATGGTGATGGCGAAGCTCGGCGCCAGCACGATCTTCGGCAATGCGTCCTGCAGGCGTGAGCGCACCGAGGCGCGTGGCCGCGCATGCTCCGGCGTCAGCTTGATCTGGCTTGTCGCTACCGTGCTCATGGGGCTTCCTCCCGTCGACTCGCGGCCAACCAGCTTCGCGGATCTAAGTTCGCGGATCTGGGCCTTCCCCGCCGGAGCGGGGAAGGCGTTTTGGCGCGTGGCGCTTACTTGGCGTCGTCGATCGCCTTGACCAGCTCGGTCACGGCTTCGTCCGAGGTCTTGATCTGACCATGGACGAATTTGGAGACGACATCCTTGTAGGCATTGGCGACCGCCGGAGGCGCGCCATAGCCCTGGGCCAGCGAGCCGAACAGCGTGCCGCCTTCGTTGGCTGCCTTCAGGTCGGCGATGCCCTTCTTGCCGCAAGCGTCGAAGTCGGTGTCCGGAACGTCGGTACGGGCCGGGACCGAACCCTTGACGACGTTGAAGGCCGACTGGAAGCTCTTCGACAGGGTGGCGGTGGCCAGCGCAACCTGGGCGGCCTTGCGGTCGTCCGGAACGTTGAACATGCCGAACATGTCGGAGTTGTAGATCACCGAGCCGTCGGTGCCCGGGAAGCGATAGCACAGGAAGTCGGTGCCCGGCGTTTTCTTGGCGGCGTTGAACTCGCCCTTGGCCCAGTCGCCCATGACCTGCACCAGGGCGTCGCCCTTGATGACCATGGCGGTGGCAAGGTTCCAGTCGCGGCCGGAGAAGTTGGGGTCGACATAGGTGACGAGCTTGGCCAAATTGTCGAACGACTTCTTCATCGTGTCGGACTTCAGGGATGCGTCATCGAGGTCGTTGAAGGCCTTCTTGTAGAACTCAGGTCCGCCGGTCGACAGCACGACCGAGTCGAACATGGTGGCTTCCTGCCAGTTCTGGCCGCCGAGAGCGAGCGGGATCACCCCTGCCGCCTTGGCCTTGTCGAGCAGGGCAACGAAGTCGTCGAAGGTCTTCGGCTCGGTGCCGCCGATCTTGTCCAGGACGGCCTTGTTGATCCACAGCCAGTTGACCGAGTGAACGTTGACCGGCGCCGCGACCCACTTGCCGTCATAGACCGAAAACTTCTGCAGGGCTGCCGGAACGGACTTGTCCCAGCCTTCCTTCTTCGCCGTTTCGGTCAGGTCGCCCATGACGCCGGCAGCGGCGTAGTCGAGCACGGTATAGCCGAGCATCTGCGAGGCGGTCGGATAATTGCCGGCCGCGACCATCGCCTTCAGCGCGGTCATGGCGGCATCGCCGCCGCCGCCGGCCACCGGCACGTCCTTCCAGGCATAGCCTTCCTTGGCCAGGTCGCCCTTAAGGACGTTGAGAGCAGCCGCTTCGCCGCCCGACGTCCACCAATGCAGCATCTGCACTTCCTTGACGTCCTCGGCGTGGGCCGCGAAAGCCAGGCCGGATGCGAGAGCGGTTCCGATAAGCAGTTTGCGCAACATGTACTACCTCCCTTGTTGCATTACACGACCGGTGAAGCCCACCGGGTTCTTCTCAACTCAGCCGACCCACCACCCGGTGCGCAGGCCGCGATGAAACTGGATTGTCTTTTCCTCGGTATAGTCCTCGACGGCGCGTTTGCCGAGTTCGCGTCCGAGACCGGACTGCTTGTAGCCTCCGAACGGCAGCTCGGGATAACCTTCCATGAATGTGTTCACCCAAACGGTTCCCGAACGCACTCCACGCGCCACCGACATGCAAGTGTCGATGCTGGCGCTCCACACGCCCGCCGACAAACCATAGGGCGTGTTGTTGGCGATGTGCAACGCCTTTTCAATCGATTCAAAAGTCAGCACCGAGAGCACCGGACCGAACACTTCCTCGCGCGCTATGGCCATCTCCTCGGTAACGCCGCGGATGATGGTGGGATCGAGGTATTGGCCGACATTGGAGGCCAATTGCTTGCCTCCGCTGTAAACCTGGCTGCCGTCGCCTTCAGCGGCAGAAACATAGCCCGCCACCTTCTTCAGATGGTCGGACGAGATCATCGCGCCGACCTTGGTTTGGTCATCGAGCGGATCGCCGACCGTGACCCTGGCGGTAAGCGCCTTGACGGTGCTGAGAAAATCGTCGGCGATCGCCTCGTGAACGATCAGCCGGCTCCCGGCATTGCAGCACTCGCCGGCATTGAAGAAGCCGCCGAACACCGCCGCATCGGCGGCCGCTTCGAGGTCGGCGTCCGGGAAGACGATCTGGCCGTTCTTGCCGCCGAGCTCCATCGAGACTTTCTTCAGCGACTGCGCGGCGGACGCCATCGTCATCTTGCCAACGCGGGTGGAGCCGGTGAACGAGACCATCTCGACCAGCGGGTGGCTGACCATCGGCGCACCGACATCGGCGCCAAGCCCGGCCAGGATATTGACGACGCCGGCGGGCAGGCCGGCCTGCATCAGGATATCGCCGAGCACGAAGGTCGAGGCCGAGGTCATTTCGCTAGGCTTGACCACCGCCGTGCAGCCGGCGGCGAGCGCGAAGGGCAGTTTCTGGCTGACGATCAGGAACGGGAAATTCCATGGGGTGATGATCGAGACGACGCCAATCGGCTCGCGCAGGACGACGCCCAGCATGGCATCGCCGAGATTGGCGTAGGATTCACCATGCAGCGTGCGGGCAAGCGAGGCGGCATAGCGCCAAATGTCGACGGCGCCGCCGATCTCGCCGCGCGCCTGGGCGATCGGCTTGCCCGATTCCAGTGCATCGAGCCGGGCGATCTCTTCCAGCCGCGCCTCGATCAAGTCGGCCGCCTTGAGCAGGATCGCGGCACGCTCGGCCGCCTTCATCCGGGGCCATGGACCGGTCTCGAACGCCTTGTGGGCGGCCTGCACAGCGGCTTCCACTTCGGCCACGCCGGCCTGTGCGTAGTGCGAGACGGTGAAGCCGTGGCCGGGACTATTTCGAGCAATCGTGCGGCCGTCGCGGGCATCGACATGCTTGCCGTCGATCAGCAGTCTGTACGCTTTCGGCGCCGCGGACGCCTCGGCCGGCATGGCGATCTTGAGTGGGGCGTTCATCTGTTTTCCTCTAGGATCTCGAAAAGGCCGGCTTCTGCTTGGCCTTGAAGGCGTCGACGCCGGCCTTGAGATCTCCGGTCAGGGCGATGAAGCCGCTGGCCAGCGCTTCGGTGGCGGCGGCACTTTCCTCGCCTTCGGCGACCGCGATCATCAGCTTGGCGGCTTCGGTCGCCAGCGGGCCGCGCTCGGCGATCTTTTCCGCCCACGCCCTTGTTTCGTCGTATGCCTTGCCAGTCGCGACCACCCGGTCGACGATGCCCAGAGCGAGTGCCTCGGGGGCGAGAAAGATCTCGCCGCCGAGCGCCATGCGGCGCACCGTCTGCGCGCCGAAGCGGCGCACGGCGCGCTGCGTGCCTGACCAGCCGGGTACGACACCGATCGAGGTTTCGGGGAAGCCCAGTTTCACCTGTGTTTCCGCCACGCGAAAATCACAAGCCACAGCCAGCTCCAGCCCGCCGCCCAGTGCATGGCCCGACAAAACGGCGATGGTCGGCTGCCTGAGCCGCGCCAGCCGGTCGAAGACGCGGTGGCCGTAGCGTACCCATTGCACCTGGAAATCGGCGGCACTCATCCGCGCCCACGCTTCAACATCGCCACCGGCGCAAAATCCCTTGCCCTCGCCGCGCAGCAGCACGACGCGGACGCCCTCGGCCATCTCGGCCGCGTCGAGCGCCGTCTCCAGCGCGCGCAGCATCGGAATGTCCAGCGCGTTGAATTTCTCCGGCCGGCGCAGCGTGACGACGCCGATGGCGCCGTCGGTTTCAAAGGTGACGAGGTGCTCAGCCATGCGCGCCTCCAAGCGAGGCGCCGCCATTCAGCGACAGGCCTATCGGTTGCTCCTGATAGAGGGCTGCCGGTGTCGTCTTGAGGTCCTTGGCAATGCCCAACGGAATTTCCGACTGCGCCAGCACATCGCGCTGCAGATCGATGCCGGGTGCGAGTTCTGTGACGACCAGGCCCTCCGGCGTCAGCTTCATCACGCAGCGCTCGGTGACATAGGTGATGTCCTGTCCCTGCGCGACCGCGCGTTTGCCTGAAAACGAGATGTGCTCGACTTCGTTGACCACCTTCTTGACCTTGCCCTCCGCCTCGATGCGGATGCCGCCATCGGCCAGAGACAGCTTGGCGCCGGCATTGAACAAGCCGGAGAAGACGATCTTCTTCGCCCGTGCGGTGATGTCGACAAAGCCGCCGGCGCCAGCCGTGACATGCGGGCGCGCCGAAAGCTTCGAGACATTGACCGAGCCATGGCGATCGATCTGCAGGAAGGACAGCAGCGAGGCGTCGAAGCCGCCGGCCTGGAAATAGATGAACTGGTGCGGCGAGGGCATGAAGGCGTCGGCGTTCGACGAACAGCCGAATTTGAAGTCGAGCAGCGGCACGCCGCCGACCGCGCCCTGTTCGATCACCCAGGTAATCTTGCCGTGCTGTCCTTCCTCGAGAAGGATGCGCGGCACATTGGCGGAAATGCCGAAGCCGATGTTGACGGCCATGCCGTCGCGCAACTCCATGGCGACGCGGCGCGCGATCACTTTCTGGACGTTCATCTCCGGCGTGCGGAAGCTCGACAGCGGCCGGAAGATTTCTCCGGAGATCGCCGGGTCATAGGGTGTCAGCGTCGTCTGCAACTGGTCGGGCGCGACGACGATATGGTCGACCAGGACGCCCGGCACGCGCACATCATGCGGTTTCAGCGTGCCGTTCTCGACGACGCGCTTGACCTGCGCGATAACGATGCCGCCATTGTTGCGGGCGGCGAGTGCCTGTTCGAGGCCGCCGAGATAGGCACCCTCATGCTCATAGGTGAGGTTGCCGCGCTCGTCGGCCGACGTGGCGCGGATGATCGAGACCTGCGGCACGATGGAGCGGAAATAGAGCCATTCCTCGCCGTCGAACTGCTGCACCGAAACGATCGGCTCGCTGGCGGCGGCGTTCATGGCGCAGCCCTGGTGGCGCGGGTCGGCGAAGGTGTCGAGGCCGACCTTGGTCAGCACGCCCGGCCGCTTGGCGGCCGCTTCGCGGTGCATGTCGAACAGGATGCCGGACGGCACGTTGTAGGCGGCGACCGAATTGTCGCCGATCATCTTCCAGATCTGCGGCGGTTCGGAAGAGGAGGGGCCGGACGGGTAGGAGCCGCACAAAGTACGCTTCAGCAGGCCGGGCTTGGCCAGATGGTCGATGCCTTTGATGCCGTACATGTCCCCGGCTGCGATCGGGTGCAGCGTCGTGATGTTCTTCGGATGGCCTTCCCCGTCGAAGCGTTCGCCGATCGCGGCAAGCACGGCGTCGGGGCAGCCGAGGCCGCTCGACGACGACACGGATACGACCATGCCGTCCTTGATCAGGCCCGCTGCCTGCGCTGCCGAAACGACCTTGCTCAATTCGTGCTCCCCGAACCGGCCGTCCTGTTTCGGGTGCGGCGATCCGGGCCACAGCTTTCCCTGACGACCAGATTGACCGCGCCGATATGGTCTTCGGCGCGTGTGGTGCGCGACTGGATCATTTTCAGCATGACATGGGCGGCGCGTTCGCCGAGGCCGGCCGAATCCACCGCGACGCTGGTCAGAGCCGGCATGTAATGTTCGGCCTCGGCCACATCGTCGAAACCGACGATGGCGAAATCAGTTCCCGGCTCAAGCCCGCGCTTGCGCAGCGCCAGCATGGCGCCAAAGGCGACAGCGTCGTTGAAGCAGAGCGCCGCGGTCGGCGGTTCAGCCATAGCGAGAGCGGTTTCGAGGCACGCGATACCGCCTCTGCGGCTGGTTTCTCCCTCGACGACCAGTGCGTCGCGGTCGGAGATGCCCTGCGTCTCGCAGGCTTCGCGAAATCCGCCAAGCCGATCGTGATAGACCACCAGGTCGGACGAACCGCCGAAGAAGACCAGCCTGCGATGTCCCTTGCCGATCAGATGGGCGGTGGCGAGATAGGCGCCGCGATGATTGTCGGGCGCGATAACCGGAATACGGCTCTCGGGAAGCCGGCGCATGGCGAAGACCACCGGCAGACCTGCCGTCTCGATCCGCCTGAAGGCGCCCGGCGTCGTGCCGCGAGCCGGCGACACGATGAGGCCGGCGACGCCTTGCTCCATCAACGACTTCAGCACTTCTTCCTGGCGTACCGGATTTTCCGCCGTGTTGGCGATGAACGGCACGATGCCCGCCGACTGGAAGACCCGCTCCATGCCAACCGCCAGCTCTGCGAAGAAAGGATTGGTGAGATCGTTGATGACCATGCCGATGACATTGGAGTGCGCCTTGCGCAGATTGGCGGCGCCGCGGTTGTAGACGTAACCGACATCCTCGATCGCCTTGCGCACCTTGCTCGCTGTTTCGGGCCGGATCAGCCCGCTGCCCTGGAGCACGAGCGATACCGTCGATTTGGACACGCCTGCTTCGCGGGCGATGTCGAATATTGTCGCCTTGGCCCGGTTGGCCATCCAGATGCATCCTCCCCGAGTGCAGGCCCAAAGTTATTGGAACGTTCTAATCTCTGCTCCGCTCGTAAGTCAATCGGGATTTTTCCCGCGCCTCGAACGCCGATTGTGCGTACTCAAATGGCTTGCCCCACAAGGATTTGTGTTGCAATGCAGCATTCTTCCTGCCGTGGAGCCGGAATCTTAAAGGTTCTTGATTTATTGGAACGTTCCATTTAGTAGCGTTGAGAAGGGAGAGATCGATGGACATTTCCTTGCCTGGTGAGGGTGGCGGCAGCACCCGGTACACGCTGGTTGGCGAGCCCGTGCAGCCTGACATCGGCGCGCGATTTTCGCGTATCGCCTATGCCGCCGCGCACGTCGTTGCCGATCCGCTCGCCATGACCGATCCATGGTCCCGGCCGGTGGTCGACTGGGACAGGACGATGGCGTTCCGTCACCATCTGTGGCGGCTGGGATTCCGCATCGCCGAAGCGATGGACACGTCGCAGCGCGGCATGGGTTTCGACTGGGCAAACGCGCAGGAATTGATTCGCCGTTCGATCGCCGAGGCGCGTACCGTCGATGGCGCCGATCTCGCCTCGGGTGCCGGGACCGACCATCTGGCGCCCGCCGCCGCCAGGACACTGGACGATGTGGTCACCGCCTATGAGCGGCAATTCGCTTTCATCGAAGGCTTGGGCGGCAAGGCGATCATGATGGCCAGCCGGGCACTGGCGGCAGTTGCCAAGGGGCCGGACGACTATGTCAGCGTCTACGACCGCATCCTGTCCCAGGCATCCGGCAAGGTCATCCTGCACTGGCTGGGCGACATGTTCGATCCGGCGCTCAGGGGCTATTGGGGCAGCGAGAATTTCGAGACTGCTCTCGATACAGTTGTTGCCATCATCGAACGCCATATTGGCAAGGTGGAGGGGATAAAAATCTCACTGCTCGATGCCGGCAAGGAGGTCGCGCTGAGGAACCGTCTGCCGGACGGCGTCGTCATGTTCACCGGCGACGATTTCAATTATCCCGAACTGATCGCCGGCGACGAGAAAAGACACTCGCACGCACTGCTCGGTATTTTCGACGCGATTGCGCCGGTCGCCAATGCAGCGCTGGCGAAACTGGGGGAGGGTGACCGCGCCGGCTATGACACATTGATGGCGCCGACCGTGCCGCTATCGCGAAAAATCTTCGAGGCGCCGACCGAGTACTACAAGGCCGGCATCGTCTTCATGGCCTGGCTGAATGGCCATCAGGACCATTTTGCGATGGTCGGCGGCATGCAGTCGGCGCGCGGCATCCGTCACTATGCCGACGTGTTCCGCCTTGCCGACCAGGCAGGATTGCTCGCTGATCCCGATCTGGCGGTGGCCAGAATGAAGAGCCTTTGCACCGTCGCGGGCGTTTGATTTCGGGAAAGTGGTTCTCATCATCGACGTGACAGGCCAGGAATGCCGGACGTCCCTAGAGCAATTCCAGGAAAAGTGTGAAACGGTTTTCCGTCCGGAATTGCGTAAAAACAAGGAGTTAGAGCGGGTCGCCGTTTCCGTGAAACGGTGAACTGCTCTAACGTCTTCGCCACAGCCAAAAAGGCGCGATTGCCTCGTCTGGATGAAAAATGGGCTTGGCCGCCCTTCCCAGATCGGCAGGTGGCATCCCTGCGGGATCATGATGCGTCAGGTCGAGAAGCAGCGGCCCAAGCCGATCCGGATCGACAGTTTCGGCCGACATGGTGTGTCGCTTGTTCTCGTGCGCAACAAGCCAGTGCAGCGCCTGGACCAGTCCCAGTCCCTCGGCTGTCTTGTGCTGCCAGAGATTGTCACCAACCGAAGACAGGACACGGGCCAGCGACGTCCAGCCTTGCAAGGTAAACATGGCGTAGTGCCTGGGGCGCGTGCGGGACAGTTCCCTGGGCAAGGAGCCGTCGGCTGCGATCTGGGTCGCCAATCTCTCCCGAGCATAGAGCCTGATCTTGGCCAGGGTGGCGCTGTCGCCAAGAAATGTGGCGATCGATGCCCGCTGCAAATCGTAGTACGTTCCTTGGTTGCTGCTGCTGCAGAAGGCCGTCGCGGCTGCCGGCGCGGTGTCCAGCCATTCACAGTAGGAACCGAGCCAGGCTCTGAACGCCTCGCGATCCTCGTCGCCCAGTACTCCTGTTCGCTCGATCAAGCGTACGGCATCCAGGAAGAAATAGAAATCCTTCAGCTCGATGATGCCGTAGCCGGCCCCTTCATTGTTGTCGTGGCCCGACCGCACCTGCGCATAGCGCAAATGCGGGTTCATTCTTGTCTTGGGATCGACAAACCATGCGCGAATGAGCCTCGCGGCGTGGACGGCGTAATGACGTCCATCAAGCACGGTTGCGGCGAGCGCAAGCACGGTTGTGTCGTCGAAGACGCGCTGTAAGCGTGTGCGATCGTAGGTTTCGCTTCCTGCTGCATACAATGCCGTGCCGGGCACGCGTTCGCCATCGCGCCTGATATAGGGCAGGCCATCGGGTCTGTCGGGGTCGGGCCACCAGTAAGGCGCCGGGCGAAAATAGTCCTGGGGATCCCCGCTGGGGGCTCGGCCAGTCTTGTCGAGCACGCTGAACGGACCGCGGGCGAGTGCCTGACCGGCCGCGGTTTCGAGATAGCGCAGGATGGGTCCGTCCTTTACCGCGTGGGCGAGGGCGTCTTCGTCATAGAAAGCCAGGCGGGAGGTATCAAGCCGAGCGGCGACTGCCTTGGCGTCACATTGATCGACCATATCGACGATCGCCTGGTCGCGGCTGACCAGACGCGCGACGAAGCCGGCCTTGCCGATCTCCAGATGCGAACGTCCTGAATCCAGGCGCGCCACCCAGCCCGCTTTCTGGAGCAGCCCGGCATCCGCTGCCCGGACCGGGCGTGGAAAATCCCAGGCGTCGTCGCGGTAGCGATCCCAGGGGCCGGGAACTGCCAACCGCCACAGCATCTCGATTTTTGGCCGCCTTCCGTAGCCATAGTTTTCGTCGAACAGTTGCGTGGTATCGGCTCGAAATATGATCTGCGGCTCTTCCTCGGCCGGCGGCTGGAAGCTCTGGTCCAGCAGAAGCGCATTGTCGACAATACGCGCCATGGGCACCACAGCGTAGGGAAGGTGCGGGTTTCTCTCGATCGCGGACCGTATCCGCTGGAACGCAGAGCCTGTCAGGTAGCAGTTCCCGTCCCAGGGCATCAGCCATTTTGCCCTGCCGCGGGCAATCGCGAGCGCGGCGTTGCGAGCCCCATTGTTGTTCATCACATAGAGGTTCTTGCTGCGGCGGATGTGCGTTTCGTAACGCGCGGACTTTCCGCTCGCCCGGCCCTTCTCTGAGAATCTGAGGTCGCCGGCAACAAGCTGGTCGACGTCCCAGGATATCTTCCGGTACGCATCGAGTTCGAAGGGGATTGTGTGAAAATTCTGGCGGCGGCTTTCGAGCAGGCCGATGATCCGGGCTTCCTCGTCGGTGTCGACTATCCGATTGACGATCCAGAATTTTTCGCAGGCGTCGAAGACCGGTTCGTTGTCCAGAATGAACAGCACGTTGTCGAATGACTGGCCCTTGCGGTGTCGCGGTTCCAGATCATTGCCGATGATCCGGACGAGCATGAAGCTGTCGGCAATCTGCGAGATCGGCGACGCCGTGTAAGTCTCGCGGGCGGCTTCGATCCGCTTGCCGAGTTCGCGTCGGTATTCAGCGTTCTGCTTTGCGGAAATGAGCGCGTTGCCCAATGTCGACCACGGCGACTGCAATTGCGTGCGCACACGGTTCAGTTCGCGATGTATCTTCGGCCAAGGCGACAGTTTTTCCCTTCTGGACTGTGAACTCATGACGGCACGCAAGGAGACCCGATCACCGCCTCGGGAATGCGCGCAGTTTCGCCAACCATTCCGGCTTCGATCCTGGACCATTTCTGAGTGTGAGGCGACCAAGCCCTGAATTGTCCAACGCGATCAATCATGGAAAACGTCTCTCGCCTGCAATGTTGCGAATGTCCTGTTACGGTTCTGCTGCATCGGTCACGGCAGGTTGCAGGCAACGCCGACAAGACAATGCGATAAATCAAATCCGAAAACCACATAGCATGGCAAATGCCCCGGCATCGGCGATGCGCCTTCACGCGAAGGCAAGCTCGCAAAAAGATTCCGCCGGTGATCGCAATTTTCTTGTGAACCAATTTCTCCCGAGGCGCGACCAAGCGATGTGTCCAAACATGGTCCATCAAGGAGAACGTCTGATGTTTACTGTTTCAAGAAACGTCCTTTTGGCCGCCATCGCCGTTTCGGTGCTGGCCGGCTGCAAGACAACCGCTCCCAGGGAATGCGACAAGCTGAAGCCCGGCGTCACCTACAACGGCAAATGCTGCGGCATCGGCGAGCCTTGCCGTGAAGGCAAGGGCGGCGGCGACAGGCCGGGAAATACGCCTGATCCAGAGCCGCAATGATCTGATTGCCTGTCGCCCGTCCCGGTCAGCACCGGGACGGGCGCACAGCTTTCCGCGACGGCGTTTGCGTCCGGCGTCCGGTCTGTCAGGACCGGGTTGCGAAAACTCGCCGGCGCCGCCCACGACAATGGCGAAACGGCAAATCTCAACGTCAGCTTGTGGCGGCCATTCCCCGCACATCACCCCACGGCCCCAGCCTCGTCCGTCCTGCGTTGTTGAACCCGACAAACCTTTGCTTACTATACGGTTTTTCGGTGCTTGTCGGCTGCCCCCATGCGTGCTTACTTGTGGTTGTTTTCATTCCGGGGATACAATCATGCGTTTTCTACTTGCTGGCGTCGCCATGCTGTCGTTCGCCGCCACCGCGGCTCTGGCTGATCCAGCTTCGGACTTCAAAAGAGCCGATCAGGCGTTGAACCAAACCTTCAAGCAAATCCAGAAGCGGCTTACGGACGATTCCGACGGCAAGGCGCGGTTGGTGAAAGCGCAGAGAGCGTGGATTGCGTTCCGCAACGCCGAATGCACATTTCAATCCAGCGGTGACGATGGTGGCTCCGCGGCGCCGATGGTTGCCGCTGCTTGTCAGGCTGAACTGACCAAGGCTCGCACCAGGCAGTTGAGGGCCTACCTGAACTGCCAGGAGGGTGACCTCTCTTGCCCGGTGCCATCAGAATAATCTGGAGCGACAAAATGCCGAATTTCAAGATGAGATATGTGCTGATCGCGCTTGCGCCGTTGGCGGTTGCTGGTTGCGTCAGCGCTGAGGATCAGCGCGCAATGGATCAGCAACAGTGCGCTTCTTACGGCTACAGGCCTGGAACCAACAGGTTTGCCGACTGCATGATGCAACAGACTTCACAACGTTCAGAAGACGAGCAGCGCTCATTGGATCGCATGGCTGCGCAGGAACAGAGAGACAAGGATCGCAAGGAAGCGCGTCGAAAGAACGACAGCTACATCGACCCAAGGCCGAGTTACGACAAGGACGGCAATCCGAATTTCGACACTCAAGGCAATTACCAAGGGTGTCACGGCGCGGGATGTTTGGTCGACAATCCAGACAATGGCGATGACGATGACCAGTAGGCTGGCTTCGCAAGGGTTGCCCCGATAGTCCGGCCTCGACCCAATCGAGAACCGTTCGCCAAGCTCAAGCACTGCATGCGGCGTTGCGCCAGGTGCAGGCTATAAGTCAACCTATGCGAACTTCTCTACCTCTGGGGAACCAGCCGGGAAATGCCGATGCAAGATCTGCTTGTCTGGTTGGATGGTGGGCGTGACAGGGATTGAACCTGTGACCCCTGCAATGTCAATGCAGTGCTTTGTTTGTTTTCATTGACTAATATACGCGAACAGAGCGTGAACAGAGCAAAAACATCCAGACATATCTGTGCCGTTTCTGTGCCAGCAGTTCGCTTGCTTCCCGTAGGGTTACCCGACCAGCAGATCATTGCAAATAGCCAGCATGTTGCGCTTCCATTAGCTTGAGCGCATATTTCGTCGGCCGGTAACCTACCGAGTACGCTGGTTAGGCGGCGACCCTGGAGGCGAACCATGCCCATGTATCTTTCCCGATTCAGCTATACGCCCGAGACCTGGGCGCGTTTGATCCAAAACCCCGAGGATCGACGTGAGGCGGCCCGTTCTTACATCGAGTCAGTGGGCGGAAAGCTGCACGGTTTCTGGTATGCCTTCGGAGAGCACGATGGCTGGAACCTGTGGGAGGCGCCAGACAACGTGTCGATGGCATCCGTCGTGCTTGCCATCGGTGCGGGGGGAGCGCTCAACTCGTACGAGACCACCGTCCTCCTAAGCGTCGAAGAGACGATGGAAGCCCTTGGGAAGGCGAAGTCGATCCGGTATCGCCCGCCGGCATCGTAGAGGGCGTCCCAGAGTCTCGCAGACCGCAACCCCCGCCGTCTGTCGCCGGTCTCTTCGCCAGATCCAAGGCCATTTAGCTTTGTCCTCGGCGGTCAACCTCTCACGCCTTCTTCGCAAACGCCCAGACCATCAGCGGGTATTCCTCGTCATTGCTCAGATCCCGCCACAGGCCGTAGGCGCGGACGGGGCCGCCGATATGGGCCCTGGCGCAGGCCTTGTTGCCCCAGCCGTGGACCTTGACATTGGCTTCCGCGAAGCCGCCCTCGACCATCAGCTGCTTGAGGCCGGCCGGGGTCCACCTGTTGTAGTCGTGCGGCCTGGCGTGAACGCGAAACAGGAAAGGTGTCGCCACCATCGCCCAGCCGCCGGGCCGGGTCATGGTGTGGATGTTTTGCACTGCCGCGTGAGGCCGCCGCACATGTTCCAGCACCTGGTCGGCGATGACGATCGAATATTGCTCGTCGGTGCGATCCCTGCAGATGTCGAAGGCGGGGAAATCGACCGAGCGGTAATTGGGGCACATTGCCCGCCAATAGCGGTTCCAGCCGGGCGAGATCTCGATCACGTCGGCGGCCTTGCGGTTGCCGGCTTCTAGAAAGAGCGTGAACGCCTCGATCTGGCGGATACGCAGCCAGTTGCGGGAATCATAGCCGATGAGCCGTTTTACGGCGAGTTTGCTTTGGCTTTTCAGGGCGGCAAGGCTTGTCGTCACATCGACCTCCTCCAAAACCCGCCGCGAGGAACAGTCTAGCCCAAAGAAGTGGGCAAAAAATGACATCGGTATGCGCCGCTCCTCGAAGCGGCGCTGACTGAGTTAAGACGGGGCCGGCGATAACCGCTTAGTAATCGCCGTTGTAATAGCGGTCGTCGCAAGGGGCGGTGTAGATGCGGCCGCTGCGGTCCTGATAGCGGCACATCTGTTCGCCACGACGCTGCGGCGTGGTGGAGCTGCCGACAACGGCGCCCAGCAACGCGCCGGCGCCGGCGCCGATGAGCGTGCTTTCGGTGTTGCCGCCAATGGCTTGGCCGACAAGGGCGCCGCCGGCGCCGCCGATCAGCGCGCCGGTTCCGGCCCGCTGCTGGCCTTCGGTCTGCGCGCAGCCTGCCAGTGCTGCGGTCATCAGCACTGCGGCTATCGCTTTGTGAAAGGTCATGGGGTCTCCCTTAAAAGTCTGAAATCCTATCGACCGTCCCGTGCGGTCGCATTGCGGCGGAACGGGGGCACGCGCTCTCACGAAGTGAGTCAGCGTTTACCGACAGTTGAAAGGTCTAACCAGAAAAGCCAGGCATTCGACATAAACTGGAGAGGTATTTTGAACCAAACCTCAGGCCGATGATCGTTAGCATGTCCGATCGGCAGGGGCGCAAGCAAGCGATGGACGAGGTTGTACCGACCCAAAAAGCTCCTTCAGGTAGGCGCGCAGTGCGTGCGGCCCAATATCTGCGCATGTCGACGGAAAACCAGACCTATTCTATCGACAACCAAAGGGATGCCATACGCGACTACGCGGATATCATGGGCTACGACATCGTCGCCACCTACAAGGACGCTGGTCGCAGTGGTCTCAACCTCGGAGGCCGTCCCGGCCTTCAGCAGTTGCTAGCCGATGTCGAGAGCGGGAGAGCCGGTTTCGAAACGGTTGTGGTTTACGATGTCAGCCGCTGGGGACGGTTCCAGAATATCGATGAGAGCGCCGTGTATGAGTACCGATGCCAGATGGCTGGCGTGCGAATCGAATTTTGCGCAGAGCAGTTCGCCAACGATGGCAGCATCGGATCAGACGTGCTGAAGGCGATAAAGCGCAGCATGGCGGCTGAGCACAGTCGCATGCTCTCGCAAAAGACATTCATCGGCCAGGCAAGGCTGGTCCGGATGGGGTTCCGCCAGGGTAGTAAGCCGGGCCTCGGCGTAAGACGCCTGCTGGTCGACGATTCGGGACGCCCCAAATTAATCCTTTCAAAGCGCGAACAAAAGAGCATGCACACCGACCGAGTAATCGTAGTGCCTGGGCCGCCAGACGAGATCGCGACGGTACAATGGATTTTCAGCCACTTCGTTAAAACGCACCAGACAGAGCTTGAAATCGCAAGGCTGTTGAACAAACGCGGCGTGATGACTGACCTTGGGCGCCGATGGAAGCGGGAAAGCGTACGCAGCGTCCTGACCAATGAAACGTACATTGGCAACAGTGTCTGGAATCGGCGCTCCACCAAGCTCAAAAGCAAGGCGGTGAACAATCCCCCCGAACAGTGGGTGCGGACGGAAGGTGCATTTGAGCCGATTGTTGACCGCAAGCTATTCAAGCGGGCGCAACTTATCCACAAAACACTCTATTTGCGTATGAACAACGACGAGATGCTGGCAGCGCTGAAGAATGTCCTCGCGCGCCGTGGCGCCTTATCGACCGCGATTATTGACGCTGCACCTGAGTGCCCCGCAGCTAGCCTCTATTTCCATCGCTTCGGAAGCCTTCTGAAACTCTACGAATTCATTGGATATCAGATGCCTCGGAACTGCCAGATCATCGCCGCGAAAAAGCGGCTGAAGACGGTGCGTTTGCAGGCAATAGATGACCTATTGGTGGCGATCGGGAGGACTAGCGGACAGGCAACTTATGACCTGAGAAACGGCATTCTCCGGATCAACGATGAGTTCACTGTTGCTATCGAAATCGCACGTTGCGGCGCTTCCGTATTCGGATATCCCGTCTGGTCTCTGAATATCAAGCACCAGTCACAACCCGACATTTTCGTCCTGATCAGGATGAGTCCGGGTGACCTTGTCATCCGGGACTATCTGATTGCCCCTGTACGTGAAATCGTCGGCATATCGGAGCTGCGCGCTAACAATGGCGCACAACTGGACACCTACCTTTTTCCCACGCTCAGCCCGCTTATCACGCTGGCGGAGCGAACAGGTGCAGAGAACGTAGTGTGAGTCCGAAGCACCCTATGACCAGCGAGGCCGCTTACAATGCTTTGCAAAACAGCGACCAGAGACACGCCCGTAGTATTGCTGCCGATCAACCAGGGTCAAGGGAGAAGCTATTCGCTCCCAAGCTCATAGCAACCTATGAAGCGGAGTGCGCACGCAAGCGCAATTTCATAAGAGAAACTATGGAAACAGAACAGCGCTTGAGTAGCCTGGTCGAAGCGCTTCGTCTGATAATGAGTGACAAAAGGTTTCACTCATTGCTGGTGTCCGAGGGGCTTGCTACCATACCAAAACTCTTGGCCAAGAGGTTGCAAGGCGCGAAGTACGAACCGGGTGCAGCAGCGCATGCCAGCAAGCCCTTTCCTGGCAAGAATGCAGGCCGTCATTCTGTCAGCGGGATTTGCCCGGACGTCCTCGATTTCCTCCAAGACTACCCTGTGAAGGTGAAAATCTTCGGCTTGCTGCGGCATGTGATTCCCGCCAGGCAATTGGAAATTGCCCGACTGATGGTTGCTATGGAGCGGGTCACGTTCACGTACGCAAAGATCCTTGTCGCTTTTACGCCGCGCCCGCTGCTGGCCGAGGGTTTCGATCCGGCGATGATCGCCAACGTGTCTGAAGACCAACTGGGCGCGATGACGCCTGAACTTGGCGAGCTAAGCAGTGCGTTTTTGAGCGCCGTGGAGCGACGTGGCTCCGTGAGCCTAGAACTGCTGGCAGCCGGCCGCTTTTTTGACCGGCTGATGGATAATTCAAGGGTCGTGCGATATCTGGCCCACACTTTTCCCGGCAATTTTGAAGAGTTTCACGAGTTGTCGTGTGGCCATGCATTTTAATAATTCCTCTAGTTTCGCGGCAGGCTGTGGACCTCGAGCCGAACCGGCCCGCCGCGATCGCAGCTCGTGCAGAAAAGCGCCCGCTCGACCGAGCTGAACAAGGCATCCCTACCGTATCGCCTGATCAGCCCTTCTGGCTTTACCGTCGCGTGATGCGAGCATTTTGTGCACCACGCCCGCAGCGAGTGCCATGAGCGCAAGTCACCAAGTGCGACATCC
This sequence comes from Mesorhizobium sp. WSM4808, assembly GCF_055811675.1. NCBI lineage: Bacteria > Pseudomonadati > Pseudomonadota > Alphaproteobacteria > Hyphomicrobiales > Phyllobacteriaceae > Mesorhizobium > Mesorhizobium sp. WSM4808. The sequence continues at coordinate 400,374 of NZ_JBVVQX010000003.1, read as the reverse complement.
AGCCCGGCATGAATGCTGCCGTCGATAATCGTCTGGGGCGGGATCTTGACCTCACCCGGCGTAATGATCTTCTCCATGACGTGGCGGCTGTTGTAGTGGATCAGCAGCATGCCTGGGCGGCGACGGATCGCGGCCTGCCATGCCGCCTGGCTGACCATGGCATCTGGTGATCGGGATATTGTTTCGAGGTGCGTCTTCTCCTCGCTATCCCAAACCTCGATCCGGAAATTGTCCTCAGCCGTGTCCCCCATCTATGGACGTGCCTTGTGCCAGCCGCGAGAAAAGCCGGCCGAGACAGCCGCGCGCGACAACGCCAGTTCGCGCTCAATCTCCAAATTCCTTGCTAGTACCTTTAGCAAGGCGACCACAGCGTCACCACCCGCCGCCTCAATTGCATGTTGAGCAGCGAGTTCCAATTCCGACATAGCTTCGCCCGCCGGCGCGCTTTGGCGCTTTCCCATAGCTTTCCTTGCACAGATGCATTCAGGAATAAGGAACATATTCCTGTCAGGTCAAGAGGGATTGACTCTCAGGTTCTCATTTTGTTCACTCACGACGGGAAAGCCACAGGAGGCGAATTATGAAGCTTCGGCTGGAAATCAAAGGTGCTTCACCGGAAGAGAGACAGCGCGGCATCGAGGCGGCCGAGGCCGTGTTCGCTGCGGCCGGCATCTCGGCCCAGCAAGCTGCAGGTGGATTGTTTGCCTTGGAAGGCTGGGACGACGCCAGCTTCGCTGCCGATGAAGAGCCCACAGCGGAAGAGGACGATTCCGCAAGTGTTTGGATGGCGGCCAACAAGGCCGCTATCGCTGCATGCTGCGCCAATTGGCCTCCTGATGCTGTGCCGGACAACTATCTCCTGCTTGAACTGGTCGATTGAACATGTGCGGCCGCTTCACCAGATACCTCACTTGGACCGAGATCCACCGGCTCTATCGACTGACGGCGCCGGCGGAGACCGGCCGCAATGACGCCCCTCGCTACAACATCGCGCCGACCGAGGAAGTCCCGTTCGTCACTGCCGGCGAAGAAGGCAATCACAAGCTCCGTGAGGGTCGCTGGTGGCTCGTACCGTTCTGGGCGAAAGAGATGCCCAAGGCGGCAATGTTCAACGCCAGGATCGAAGGCGTCGACACAGCCCCAGCATTCCGTGATGCGTTCAAGTCGAAGCGCTGTCTGATCCCCGCTGACGGGTTCTACGAATGGACCATTTCGCCGGCCGACGGCAAGAAGGACCCTTGGCATATCTATCTGCCCGGACACGCGCCGTTCTCGTTTGCCGGCCTGTGGGCCTACAACTCCAACCTAGACATCACCAGTTGCACCATCATCACCGAGCCCGCCGCCGACCCGATGAAGAACCTGCACGATCGGCAGCCGGTCATCCTCGACCATGCCTACTATGATGCGTGGCTGGACCCGGCTACGCCCAAGGACTACCTGAAAGACATTCTCAGCCACGACATCGACGGCCAATTGCAGTTCAATCGCGTCGGCCGCGGCGTCAACGCGACACTGATCAACAAGCAGCCCAATGACCATCCCGCCTTGGTCGGGCCGATCAATCCGCTATGAGCGACGAACCCACCAGGCTTGCCGAAGCCATCGTGGCCGCACCGCGCGAACGCCAGCGCATTGAGAACCACACCTGCGAGCACCTTGGATGCGGCCTGCGCGCGCCGTTCGGCTTCGCGCGACCGAAGGGGCCGTCACATTGGTTCTGTCGCGGGCACCGGGCCGACGGCGATCAGTATCTCTTGGGAGGGAGGCACCAATGATCCGCTCGACCTTCGCCGATGAATTGCAGCAGGCGTCCGATCGCATCGCAGACGTTCCCCGCGCTGATCTTCAAAACATGCTGCGACGCGCCGCGCTGATAATCCGAAACACCGGCGGCATCGATCTCGATCCTGGCGTTCAGGATACTCTCTCTGACATCGCAGTAGACATGCGGCTGGCGAAATCGGATCTGATCAAGACCATCATTGGCGATTGGCTCATTGCCAATGCCTATCTCCCGGTGCCTCGTCTGTTCGATGATGAAAGCGAGACCGAGGGCTCGGCCTAATTCCCTGCATCCTTGAGAGTTGACTACAGGGATGGCCGGCACGGATTACGAATTTGGGGACAGGACCGCGCCGGCCAGGCCGGGCACAAGGGGTGGGCCTAATGACCAGCCCTGTCACGCTACCGGCACGATAGGAATCCAGCAATTAAGCCTGATGGTCTAGGACGCGAATGCGCGCCGGTTCTCGCGCGCCTGGGGCAACGGGCCGGACTCCTGGCTTTTGCCATGGGCTCTATTCCTCCTCCCGGTAATCCAGCAGCTTGGCATGACGAAGCTGCTCCTCGCCTTTCAGGAACTTCACGCGCCCGACAAGACCCGGCTTCAGCCATTCCGCCTTGTCCTTCTTCAAGCCCTTCGGCACCGGGCCGCCGACCTTGCCCTGTACGCGGTCCCACAGGCGCTTGCGTTTGTCGAATTTGAAATTGACGTTGGCGGCGCCGACGTAGCGGCCCCCGTCTGCCATGAGAACTCTTGCCGCCTGCCCCGGATCGCGCTGGACGCCGATGATCTCCATCTCCTTTTCATCGTAGCACTTGATTTTGCGCCAGTTCATCGTCGGGCCGCTGCGATAGAGACTATCCCTGCGTTTCGAGACGATGCCTTCCTGTCCAGTCTGGTCGGCAAGGTAATAAACCGCGTCGCCGGTGCCGGGCATGGCCTCGCTGAACTGTATCCGGCCGCCGGCTTCAATCGTGCCCTCTAGGATGTCACGCCGGTCCTCCAGCGGCATGTTGCGGAGGTCGTGGCCATTCATGTGAAGCAGGTCGAATGCTACAAGATAGTATTCCTGCGAAGGATCGCGGCTGCTGACGGCCGATTGCAGCGCATGGAAATCGGAGCGTCCAGCCTCATCAACCACGATGGCTTCACCCTCAATGATGAAGTCGTCGGCTTCAATCGCGGCGGCCTGGTCGGCAAGAACCTTGTACCGTGCAGTCCAGTCGTACCCTCTCCTGGTCAGCAGGCGAATGCCGTCTTCATCCTTGATGATCTGCGTTCGGTACCCGTCGAACTTGATTTCGTGAATCCACTCCTCACCCTCGGGCGGAGCGTCGACCAGCTCCGGCTGCATGGGCGGGACGAATTTTAAACGCATACCGAACTCACATAATTGCGATTCAAGGCACAAGGCCCCGATCGGTTCCGGGACATTTTAGCTAAGTTGAATGTTTCAATCATAGCCGCGATCGAACTAAGGGTGGATGTTCAAATAGGTACGTGGAACCCGGCGCCACTTTCGCTGTTCTTTCCTCAGGAGGAACAACCATGCCAGACGACACAAGCAAGCGTGATTTTCGCGACCGCGACCGGGTATCGGGCGACGAGGAATATGAGGTCGGCTATTTCGCCAGCAAGTTCCAGCTTACGATTCCTGAAGTGCGGGAACTTATCAGAAGGCACGGGAACGACCGTGAGACGCTGGAGCGTGAGGCAAAGGCACTGGGCAGCCGATGACGAGGTTATCCGACCTTGGACCGGCAAGCAGGACTGCAATAATGGATCGGCGCCACCCGACGGAACATTTTAGCTGTCCTGCATGTTTCGGTGTATGCCGACGATTGACACAGAAGAGTGCAGAGCGGCGTTAACCCTAATCCGGCGGACGATCGAGGATCATTGTCCGCCTGGCGTTCTTCCTAGTGAGGAAGCGGTAAACGGTCTCTATGGGCCGGAGCTCATGCATGAAGCCGCCGCCCTGGCCACAGCCATTGTCAAGACCGTCGACAAGCTGACGTTGAGTTCGGCGAAGATCCCGCTCGCGCCCGGCATTAAAGTTTAGCGCTTCCCAGCGTTGGAAAAATAAGCGCGCCGAGCGGTCAACCTGAAATCCAAGATGCCAGTAGCAGGGCGCATAAGGATGAAACCAGAGCAGCGGCTGCGAGAAGCACCCCTGGGCTCTGCCATCCCGGCGGCGGCTGGTGTGCCAGCCTGTTGGGCGGCTCATTATCATTCATGGGCGGCAGCAATTAAGCTCCTGGCGCTGGCACAGAATTGAAATAAGAGGACCCGCCAACCACCTTGGCGGCTAGCGGGTCCTTTCAGCACAGGAAGGGACGTAGCTGTGCCGATTTCACGACTGAAAGAACTGTCAATTTAGCCAAGCGTTCCTATCAATCCGGGTGTAGGACCATTGCGTTTCTGGGGAGGACTTTGGTCCCATGGCGCTTAGGACCGAAGCCCACAAACGGAACGTTTGGAGCAGAGTTGTGTTTGCATGGCCGGCGCACAGAACGTGCACGTCAATTGCTCACTCAACCGGACAAATGAAGATGATGAACCTTGAAGCCGAGACGTCACAAGCGCTCGTGGCGCGCCTGGCTGATCTCCAGGCAAAAATGCGGGCAGCACGCATAACTGAAGCCGAAATAAAAATCTTCCAAAAGGTTGCGGCCGTCATGGATGACGGTCGCGGCCAGATTGCTGGCGACGACCTTATCGCAGCATCATTCCTAGCCGAACCTGAAGGCAATGAATGGGTAGCTGCTTCGGGTCGCGCCTTGCCTTGAGCAAACGACGACTGTTGGTCCGATTCCGTACAAGCCTTTGTTATTGCAAGTGCGATACCAGAGGATATTAATCGACGTTGCCCATTGCTTTCTAGGGAGTCTGTGATGGATAACGCGGTGCCGAATGGCAAGGTCTCACCTTGCGTCGAAGTGGCTGAAGCCTGCGGCGAATGGTTCGTCCGCACGGTCGAGGAAGACCAGGAAATTACCCGCTCATTCGAACTTGAATCTTTCGCGCTCGCCTTTGCGGAAGGCCAGCGGATACGGCTGGGACTTGCCGAGTTCAAGCGGCTGTAGGAAGGACAGGATGCCTCTCTCTGAGAGCCTGCATTCAGTTGAGATGGAATTCCGATGCTCGAATTGCGGATTGGGCTTCGTAAAGCCTGGGCGCTGGTTTAAGTCTGCCGCTCAACACCGTTGCTCCGGCTGCAACCGTCTCACTTACCTTACCTATCCGAAGAAATTGGCATTGTTCGACCGATACGCCAAGCTTCTGATTACGAGGTCGGGGACGAGGGACGATGACGGGCGACCGCCACCGCCGCTTCAGTAACTTCCGCTCCGCTCTTATTGCTCCCCCTGTGTCGGGACGATCACAGGCGAATGGGACTTGTTGATAAGAAAACCGGCGGTTAGCCAAAAGCCGATAGCCATAAAAAACAAGACCGCAAAGGCGATGAACAAAACTCGCATGCAGCGGAATATACCACGCCGGAAATGAAAAAGCCCGCCAGCCGGACCCGGCGGGCAATTCTGCCGCGAGGCAATAAGCCAGCGAAAACCCGTCTGCCGAACACATAAGCTTCAACCGCCTCGTAGAACGCGCCAGATATCGTTCCAATAATAGGTAAGGGTCGATGCCACGGCGCCGGCGGCGATGCCGGTCACGCCAAGAGCGCCAAGCCCCATCAGCTTCCACCGCGTTACCTCAGCAGTGACCGCCTTCACGCCCGTCATGTCATCATTGAGCTTGCTGACAGCGGTTTCCGTGGCCGCCACGCGGTCGACGAGCTCGTCGGTCTTGGCGTACATCTTCGACCGGCTTGCGGCCGCGCGCTGTTCGGACTGCTCGTAACTCAGGGCAGCTCGGGAATCGCTGTCCTTGATGTCGCGTCGGATCTCCGTGATATCCCGCTGCATATTCTGCGTGGCTTCCAGGAGCCCGCCAATCATCATTTCCAGGCTCTTGTTCGCCGAAGTTGCCATATCAGGCTCTCCAACCGCAGAGCTTGGCGCCCTTTTCATTGTGCGCCAGTATTGCGGTGGCGAGGCATCCGAGAGCGTCTCAACTTCTGCCCTCGTCAATCGGATGGGATGCTCAATGGCGCAGAATGACCCGCCGACAGTTGTGCAGCCGGCGAGCGTAACGAAGCACATCCAAGCTATCGCTTTGACCATTTGGCCAGCCTCCCTCGATTGTCATCCGGTGCACGGCCGGCAACTGCATCATCGATCTTCTGTCCTTTGGTGCGCGCCGCGGCGTCGGCTGCGTCCTGCTTCGCCTGGTTCTTCGCCTTGCCCATGGCATAGGCTCGCCAGAGCGCGACGAGCCCGGCCACGCCGGCAAGCAGGTATGGCCACAACTGGGCGATGAGAGCAGCGATGAAGGCGGACATCACCCAGCTACTTCCGCTTTGATCTGGCGCACCGCAGAGACGATCTGGGAGCGAAGCAGGAGCAGGACCAGCAGGAACACCAGCAGGACAACGCCGCCCGCCAGAACCGCCTGCCAGTCCATTCCAGCGAGCCAGCCGAGGCCGATGGCGCCGGAGCCGAAGAGACCGGTCAGCCAGGACAGGAACCCAGATTTCTCCTTGACCTTCTGTTCGACCTTTTCAGGAACAACAGGTTTGTCGACCGGCACCTTCACCTCAACAGTCACCGGCGGCGGAGTGTCGGGCAATGCCGACTGCTTCAGCGCTTCGGAGCGCACTGACTTCACGCGGTCGGACCAGCCCCGGCCGAAAGTTTTCCATGTCGGAAGACGCTTCAGGAAGCCTAGGCGTTTGTCGCACAACGCGTCGATGACAACGCCGGCCGGTTTGGCCTTTACGGCTGCAATGGTGGCCGGACCGATGCGACCGTCCTGCCTGACGCCCACAACCGCCTGAAGGTGCTTGGCAGCCCGAGCCGGCCCAGAGTTGACCGCAAAATCAAAGACGGCGTAGTCGACGCCGCCGGGAAGCTGGGCACCGGCCGTGGCATCCCAGTAGAACCGGCGATAAACAGTCGCCACTTGGGCATCGCTGATCTTCCTTAGGTCAACTTTGGTGGCGTCGGCCCTCACGTAGCGGCGGAAATTGGCAAGCGTGACGCCTTTCATGGTGGCGCCGCCGGGATCAGCCGGGTTGTCCGACCAGAGGCCTTCAGATTTCAGAACGAGCGCAAGCGCCCGCGCGAAGTTGCGGTCCATGGCTAATACCTTTCCGCCCTGATGGGCAGTTGTTGAGTTTGGCAATGAAGGTTTGGGGGCTGAAAAATCAGCCGGTTGAGCAGATCAGCGGTCTAGCCGCTCGCACTCATCAAGCAGGCCACCAAGTTCGAGGCATAGATCGACGCGGCCGAGGCTGTTGGCGTTGTCATTAATCCCCATGCGGCGGTTGTAGGCCGTGACGGTGTCTTTCAGTTGAGAAACGCGACCGGCCTTATGACCGCTGGAATAGGCTAAACCAGCGATGCAAACACTTGCGGCGATTGCAAGCGCGGCAGTCTTGGGGTTCATTGGCATTTTCGCCCCTCGAATCAACTTGGGAAGAATTGGTCCATGGAAGACAGTTTGACCGAATTGGCAGCCCGGCTCCAGATGAAATGGGAGGCGTGGGCGCCAGCGATTGGCCTTGGTGTAGCCGCCGCCTTAGGTATGGTTTGGACGGTCTATCTGCCGATTGTCGGGTTGCGGCACCTGCTGGGGTATAATTAGACCTATCGTCTATGGCTCAAAATCCCCAGCCCAACCGATGGCCGAACTGACTACCCACAGTCCGGTTGCGTAAGCTTCCAACGCCACGCGTTCGCCCGGATCAAGGATAAGGTATTTTCCGGCCCCGCCTCCCTTGATTGTGTCTGTCCCGTTGGGATCGAGGTTCATGACATGGGTCGAGTGGACATCAGCAAAGTCGATGCGCAAGCCTGGCACCGCAGGCGGCAGCGTATGCGTCCTTGCCGCGCCGGCGCCGTTGTTGTGGCAAAGTGCGTGGTTGTGCAGGCCGGTCAGCGTCGTGTTGACGGTCAGGTTGATCGGAACGCTCGTCGTTCCCTGGAGCCCCGGATTGTCGCCGCCGATGAACCGCGTCACGATGCCGGCGGTGATCGAGGCGCCGGTGCCGTCACCCACCCATTCGGACATGTCGAGGCCATCGACCAGCATTTCATCTATCGTGCCGCCGGTGGTGACACGGAACATGATCCCGGTAGACGTCACATTCTTCAGCGCGAAATCGCGCACGCTGACCTTGCGTAGCCTCTGACCCGCCGCCAGGTTGAAGCGGATACCGTGCGACTGCGTGTTGCCCCTGATGCCGGTGAGGCTAACACTTGCTGGCGTGACGACGTTCGCAACGACGATGGCATCGGTCGAGCAGTTCATCAGCGTGCCAGGGCCGATCGCCAGCAACGTCTGGTAAGGTGCTGCAATCGTCGCCGTTGCGCCGGACGTGCCGCCCGTAACCGTCTCGCCTGCCGTGAAGATGCCTGGGGAACCGCGTACGTATATTCGCCGCGTCACCGTGCTGGCTGTCTTAACGGTCAGCGTGGTGCCGCCAGTTATCGTCTCGGCCGCCTGGAAGGTTCCGCTGACTGGCAGAACACGCAGTACGTTGGCGAAGAAGTCGACCAGTGTTCCGATTGCGCCCGACGTGCCCCCGGTGACCGTCTCGCCAAGCTCATAGTCGAGCGTCGATCCGGTGATGACGATTTCGACATGCTGAAAGCGTAGCGTACCCGTTGACGCCGATGTGCCTCCCGTCACAGTCTCGCCCACCGTGAAGGAGCCGACTTGCGCGCTTAGGGCGAATTGGTATTCGCCGTTAGGTTCGAGCTGCAGCGCGGTATTGTAGCGGTCGATGTACCAGTGGTCGAGGCGGCCGGACTGGATCTGCACGCCGAAGACGTTGCCGGCCGCATTGCCTGACAGCCGGTTGCCGATCGCCTTGACGTTCGACAGCACGATTTCGCTGTTCGCGTCGGTAAGCGCAACACCCTCAAGGCAGTCGTTCACGATGACATTGGTGATGACGCCGCGCGGGTCCCTGGCGCCAGTCATTTCGACCCAGACGCCGGCGGAAGGGCTGTCCAAATGGCCATCCGCAATCACCCCATCTACGAGGATATCGGTCGTGTTGAGGTTGCCGGTATAGGTCAACACCACGCCGTCGCGCTTGCACTTCGTCGAGCGGATGTTGCGCACGATCGGTTTGCGGCATGCCGCGATGTAGACAGTGTCGCCGAACTCGGCGACCGCCGGTGTCACGATATTGTAGCCATCAATGTCCTCGATCGTCGGGCTGTCCACGCAGAGTGCCATGATGCCGGCAAGGCCCAGATTGCGCACCTTGACGCCCCGGATCACTGGCCGCTTGCGGCGTGCTCCGGTTGAAAGGCCGGCCCGGATGCCGATCGAATTCTGATAGCCGACATGAGAGCCGCCATCGATGGTCAGGTCACCGTCGATTTGTACGTCGTCAGCCGCGATATGGATTACGGGATAGTGGGCAGGAACCGTTCCGGATGGCGCGCGCAAAGTAAGTGACGATCCACCGAGACATTCGACGCGCTTTTTCGCAGTCGAGATCACGTGGTTCCCGTCCGTCTGATATGCGCCATCGATCAGGACATGGGGATAGCTGCCGGTCAGCAGAGCGTTGATAGCGGCAGTGGCATTCACACCGGCGCGGGCGCCAAGCATGGATGCGGTAACCGGGCTTGAGGCCAGTGTGTAGCCGGCCAGAGTGCCACCGACCAACGTAATCACGAGGTCGCCGGTAGCGGTTCCGTTCTTGCGGTAGACCGCACCGCTGCCAGGTACCTGGTTGCTGTCGTAAAACGCCGTTCGGATGTAGTTGGGCGCGACAGCAGGCGAGAAGGCTTCGGCCGTTGCCTTGGTCGAAAACTGCGGATCGATCACCGTTGTCATAGCGCCGGTGACAAGATCAATAATCGCTTGTGCGGCCTCTCGGAGATCGCCGACTGCATCGTCGGAAAGGTAGAAGCTAATGGTGATATTGTCGGTCCCAATCCGGGGATTGTCGGTCTGGAATGCGAATACCTTGCTCGCATTTGCCGTACCGCTCTGGACGTGGACCGTGGTTCCTTTCTGCATGGTGCGCGACGACTGCGCATCAGCCGCGCGATACCAATAGCCCTCGCTTGCCGTGTAGATGCCATTGATCCGCGCGTCGGTCTGGTCTTTGACCAACACCCGATCGCCAACCGCCGTCAGAACGCCGTCGATCGTTTTCAAGCCCATGAAGCAAGCCACGCCATTGACCTGCACCGTGGCGAGGTTCGCGGTGGTGGCAAGGCGCACCGGCTCGCGTTCACCAGTCAAAAGTCGAACTGCTGCGGTTGCGGGCTGGCCCATATGGTGTTCTCCGTTGAGGCTCCCGCCAGGGCGAGGCTTGAAAAGACGCAAGTTTGCAGATTTAGTTCGCGGCCATGCAGAAGGCCGAACCAAATGAGCCCGCAATACGGACCACAGCCGTCACGATTTAAGCTGTTTTGGTGGTCGATCACGGAATTCAACTGGGGCAGCTACGCCCTAGCTGTCTTCCTGGTCGCGATGGTCTGTGTTTTGATCGCAGGCGCCACCGGATTCATGCCGACCAAGTGGGGCGAGGGGTCCGAATGCGCCAAGGGCATGAACATGCTCGATAGAGCAGTGATGCCTACTGCACCATCTTGTGCAGCTGCTGCTTCACGCCGGCATCTTCCAGACCAAACCCACCCTCAATGATCCACCGCCAGTAAGGCAGCGTCAGGAACGGGATCATCTTTGTTGCCCGGTCGATGTCGGCCGGCGCCAGGTCGGGACTGGTCGACGGATCTCCATCGGTCAGCGTAGATAGCGTGCGGCCGCCGACGCCCAGCAATTGCGCCGCGTCGGTTCCAAGCTGAAACGAGGGGCCGAGGATAGCGCCGAATGCGTCGCGGTTCGCATAGCGGGAAGCTTGCTGCCGCATGTCGGCGTTTGGATTGACCTTTTTGCCTAGGACCGAAGCCAGGGTGTAGATGCCCGGCGCACCGAGCTTTTCCCAAGTGCTGTTCACCTCAAACGCCATCTGGAAAATGCCGGCGCGGTCTAGCCCTTCAGCCAGCCATGTGCCGGGATTGGTCGACAGAACACGTTGATCGCCACCGGCTTCAATCTGCTTCATCATGTATGTCAGCATCCCGAAGGTCGTCATCGCGACTGTGCCGGTAATGAACGAGCCCGGACCTTCCTGCAACCCGCGCATCAGGACGCGTTGATTGGAAGCCAGGGCGAAGCTCTTGAATTGGATGAGCGCCCGCCCAGCGGGAGTGTGAGCGAACAGGGGCACGTCGGCCACCGACTTCGTAACGATGGTCGAATCCGTATCTTTGTTCACCGCAGCAGCGAATGCACGAACAGCCTCGTCGTCGGTCCAGCGCTCCAGGCCGGGAATGTGCACGTTGCCCTGCACGTCGCCGAAATTGTTGAACTGCTTGGCGATGCGATCGGCCATGTCAGTGTTGATGCCGAGAAAGCCCATGTACCGGCGTTCAGCCGCCGACAGCGCACCATAGTCCTTGCTCTGCACGTTCAGCAGCACCCGGTTCTGTATGAGGACCGAGGCAATGGATTTGTGCATATCGTTCCAGAATGGCAGCAGGGTCATCTTGGAAAAGACGTTTGCCGCATTGTCGACGAAGCGTTCGAACGGCGAGTTATGCGCGTATGGATCAGCAAGCTCTGCCATGGTTGCCAGGCGAGATTGCAGCGAACGTTCTGTCACCGAGCCCAAAAGCTTCGAATCTTTGAGCGCCATTTTAATGGCTGCCAGGTTCGTGATGAGCGGGGCGATGCCTTCGCTCATGTATCGGCCCATGCCGTGCACCATTGCCGGTCGCACGGCATCGGAGAGCGACGACACCACGACACCGCCGAGTTGCCTCATGAAATTAAACGTGCCGGCGACGCGCAGGACGCGAGCGAAATTGGTGTGTTGCGCATCGACTTTGTACTGTCCGCGCAACAGATCGCGGATTGCGGCCGCGTCCTCGATATCGCTCTTCTCGCTGTTCTTCAGCGCGTCGAGTGCCTTGGTCTTGGCCGCCTCGTCCAACTCGGTCGCCGCCTGCACGGCTTCGCGCATCCGCAGATATTCGGCTGTAACCCGGTCAATCTGGCTTTTCAGGGTCGGCTTGCCTTCACCTCCGAGACGCTTGTCCATCTTCGTCAGTTCGACGTCGGCCGCCATGACGCGGGCATACCGCCGGCCGATCAGTTCGATGTCGTGTTCCAGGAAGTCCTCAATCAACTCGTCGGGAATGTTGAACGTCCGCTCCTTCAAAGGACCGCGAGACGACATCGTCATATCGTAGGACGGCATGCCCTGGTTCGCGCGGCCGGTGAGCTGCGAGAAGATGTCGTCGACGATGTCCTTCACATAGTCGGCGCGATCCTCCGGAGAAACGAATTCGGGAATCTCCTGCTTCACCTTGGGAACCATCGGCTCCAGCTTGTCGGCCTTCACCTTCAATCCTTCGATCTCAGCCCGTAGCCGGTCCAGATCGACCGACTTGGCGGCGAGTTCGTCCAGAATTTCCGGGTTGCCGCCGCCTTCCGCATCCAGGCGCTTGATCGCCTCGACCCGCTTGCTCAGCGACCGCTCCTTGAGCTTGCCTTTGAACAGATCGCGCTTTGTCGTCGCATAGTCCACCACAAGCGAAACGCGCGGCGACGAGTTCGCAATATCGCTTACCGCATCCAGTTCGGCTTCGAGTTTGGCGACCTCTTCACTCAGGCCCTTGGCCTCGATCGCGGTAATATCGCGCTCATTGATGATAGCGTCGGTCGTGCGGTCGAATTCCTCCATCTCCTGCTCAAAGCGGGAAATCCGCGTGTCGAGCCCGTCCGTGTTCCGCTCAGCGGCCAGCACGCGGCCGATATGGTCGCGAACGTCCTTCACCGTGGCATTGGGAGGCAGGCCAACGCGATCCAGCCATTCGGCCGCCGTCTGATCAAGATTGTCGGCCGCCGCTGATGCTGCCTCCTCCTCTGCCGTGCGAAGCGGGTTGCCAGCTAGTTCCGACCGAACGGCTTCCATGATAGATCGTGGATCGACGTAGCCGTTGCCATCCTGTGGGAGATTGGCGAACATCTCATCTTCGGCATGGACGAAGTTATCGACATCGCCAATGCCGCCCCGTTTGACGAACATGCCTGGATGCGTGTTCGGCGTGACGCCCATCGCACGCAGCTCGTTGTCCAGCTTGGAGCCGACGCGCGCACCGCCCTTTGCTTTGATGATTGCCAGGACTGGCGATCTTTCGGCGAAGGTTTGCTTCTTGCCTGCCGAGCGCGCCGCAGCGCGAGCCTGCCTCACCGTCTCAACCATCACAGCATTTTCGTCGGCGCCGCGCAGAGTAGTTACCAGCGCGGCCGGCGCGCGCTCCTTGAGCACGGCAAGACGATCTTGACGCAACTGGGTCAGTGCGCCCATTCGCTTCTGCCGGCCGGTCTCCCGATCAGCCAGGCGTCCTTCGATTCCCTCCAGGCGATCGTTGATCTTGCCGAACGCTTCGCGCTTCTTGTCCGCGTCGATGATGCGATTGCCGATCCTGATTTCGTCCGCCTTGAATTCCAGATGCGATAGCTGGTCATCGATCCATGGCTTCACGATAGCTTTGAAGCGGGCTTCGCCAGCGTTTAGGCGGTTCGAGTTCCAAAGGCGCGTGAGGTAGGACGTCGCGGTCTTGACGCTCACATCTGCCGGCAGCAGGCCCGCAGCGATGGCTTCGTCCTTAAGCGGATCGAAAAGCGTTTTGCGCCAGGATTGCGCCGCCATCGAGACCGCGTCGTTCTCGCCGACATCCCCGCGACGCATCGCCTTGCTGACTGCCGTGCGGAAATCTTCCGCCGACATGCCGAGGCCCTTCTTGCGCGCATCGCTGTAAATCGAGCGCATCTCGTCTAGACCCTTGGTCAGCGCGCCCCGGTCCCAATATTTTACTGCGCTCTCGACCGCGATGTTGCCTTCCCCACGCGCGTTCTTTTCGATGTAGAAGCCGGTCTCGGCCATGTTCGATACGATTTCGCGATGGATCGCATTCGGGCTATGGGCAGCACGCAGCAAAGGGTTGAAGCCGGATTGCACCTTGCCAACCGTCTTGGCGCCCATGCCATCGCCGATGTCGTAGTCCGATAGAAGAGGCCGAGGAGCAGCCGCTGAGCCGCCGCCCTGAGCCTGCACGTCAGCCCAAACTTCGTCTGGGGTCGGCACTTTTTCCCTCAACGCGTTCTCGACAGACCGCAATGCCGTCTTTCGCTCTGCTACCGACATCAGCGCTCCGGCTCCAGATCCCAGCAATCCGCCCAGGACGAAGCCGGCGCCGACGCCTACGATGCTGTCCGAGAGCGGCCGGGTCTGCTGCGATGACTGGAGCGCAATTTCAGACGCGGTCGCGCTGAGGCCTCCTGCGAGAGCGGTGCGCAATCCGCTCTGAATCACGGCCCGTCCCAATCGGACCCCGGTGACCGCTTCGCCGCCAGGCACGAGCGTCGGAAGGTCGATGATCGAGGCCGCGCCGCTGAAGGCCGTTCCAAGCCAACCAGCGGAATCGACATTGCGGCGATCCTCCGTTTCCATGTCGATCTGCACTTGCATGGCGTTGAAGGCGACACTGTTTTGCAGGGGCGAGAAGCGATCCCAGTGCGGTTCGTACTTCGTGCCCTTGATGCGCTCGTAAGCGGTTCGGCCGTCCCAGCCTTCTTCCGGCGCATAGATGTCGACGCCGGCCATCTTGTTCGACGCCATCGAGCCGATCGTATTGCTCTGGCGCACGGCCGAGCCGAGGACCGTCATCACATCGGGGGCGATCTCCTTGTCCAGATCCGGCCGATAATCGACCGCACCGAACATGTCGATCGACAATGGATCGTCGGGATAGCTGATAATGCCCATCAGTTTCCCCCGAAGCCTGTCTTCTGGCTGCCGTCATATGTGCCAGAGCCGGGCGGCTGCTCATCAGCCGACAGCGGCGGTGCTGCCGCACGCTTTCGCTGATCCTTGCGAACGTCGACTTGGAACCGCGCGCCGGCCGATGTGGTCTCAGCCTGCAACGCCTTGGTGAGGTCGCTCGAATACGGGTCGGCGACGATGTCGCGCACCTTGCCTTGTGCTTGGCGAAGGATCGAACCATCGACCGCGCTGCCTTCCGATTCCGTCTGCATGCGCTGGGCGATATCGCTCTCGCGTGCCTTGTCGATCGTGCCGGCATCGACACCCCAGGGCGCGCCGTAAGCCTCTTCCCAAGTCGTCTGACCATGGTCTTCGAACTGGTAATAGAGCTTGTAGCGCGGGAACCGGTTCTTGTCGGTGCGCATCATCTCCGCATCGCGACGCGTCCATTCGCCCATCTTGATGGCGATGTTCTCGACCTTGCGGCCGGGGTTGTGCTCGTCAACATAGGCTTGCGCGGTCTGCATGGCATCGGCGCGCAGATAAGCGAACTTGTCCCCAACCGGCGGATAGTAGAGTTCGGGCGCCATGCGCATCAGGTTCGGCGAACCGGAGACGTTGCTCACCGCCCAATTTTTCTGAATAGCCGCGACAGCCCGAGCCTTCGCCATCCCGGCATCGCCGCCGGTCTCATAGAATGCATCGCCTGCCAGTTCCTTGTATTCGGCCAGCAGTTCGGTCGGCTGCTGCGGCATCACACCAGCGCCAGGCTCACCACCTGGACCGGTGAAACGGTCAAACGCGTTTGTCACGTCGCCAACGGTCAAGCCCTTCAGGAATTTCTCTGCGGCGGGCTTCAGCACCTCGACGCTTGCCTTCGTTGACGGGTCGGCGCGGCGAATGATCTCCTGTGCAGCAGCCTCACCCGTCATGCCGAGGTCGTTCACCAGATGCCGATAATCGGTCAGCTTCGTCTGCACGTCGCTGCCAGGAATGTTGCCGAACGACTTGGGCGCGATCCGCTCCAGTGCATCAGCTTGAGACAGAGCCGAAGACAGTTCCGGCCCTGTTTTCGAGGCGGCGCCTTGCCGAAGCTGTGCCTGCACCTGGTCGGGAATGTACCCCGTCGCCGACACATAGGTCGACGTCGCCGCCGACCGCTGTTCTGGCGCTACACCAGCAACAAACTGCCCGAAGGCCTTGTCAGCAATCTTGGTCTGGTCACTGTCGAAGCTGTTGATCGAGACCTTCTGACCACTGCCGATCGCGCCGATGATCGCGTCGACACCCGCGATGTCTTTGTTTTGAGTCCTCAGCATCTCGTAAAGCGAAGCCTGGTCGCCTTCGTTGAGCTTGCTGTTTAGGATCAGGGCAGGATCTCGGATTTCGCCAGTGCGGATGCCAAGTTCGATGTGATCTTTGTACCCCTGATATTCGACCTTCGATTGAGCGATATCCGCTGTCTGTTTCTGCCGGAATGCAACGTCGTCCCGGTTTGCGAGCGACAGCATGTCATCCGGCGACATTCCTTGAAAGCGAGGGTCCGGCTTTGCCGAAGCGCCAGCGCTGCCCATCTTCTTGTCGGCCCACGCGATCGTGTCGGCCGCCGTTTTGCCACGCAGGAATGGATTGGCGTTGACGACATCCTGTCCAACGACATCGACAATGGGCGTGTTCGGGTCTGCCTTGAGCGTATTGACCGCGCCGCCAGGCCCGAGGAAGTGAGCAAGATAGATGTTGCCGGGCGTCGTGGCCTCGCCTCGATTTGCAAGATAGTCGGCATTGTCCTGCTGGTAGGCGCGCGTCATCTCCCTGCCGAGTTTGCGATCTTTCTTCAGCGCGATGAGTTGGGCAGCGCTCTTGCCCGCCGCGATATCGGGGCGATGCTGGCGGATGGTCTGCACCCATGTCGAGTCCAAGAACTGCCCAACACCGGAGGCGGACGAATTCGGATTTTCAGCGTTCGGATCGCCGCCGCTTTCAACGCCGACGATCCTGTCCGTAACGACATCGACTGCTGTGCCGTCGGTAGCGGACGGCGAGGCCATGCCAAACAGTTCGCGTAGCTTTCCCGGGTCGCGGGCGCTGATCGCCTCCGCAAGCGCCTTCGGTGCAGCTTGGCCCCAGCCGTCCAGCGTCGCCTGCTTCGCGATCGGGCTCAGCGGGCTGGCAAGGATGGCATCGCGCCCCTTGGCCTTATATGCGTCGTAGGACGCACTGTCGTTCGGGTCCATTTGCAGGATCGAAGCGATCATCCCGTTCTGAATCTTCGTGGTCTCGAGCGTGGCATATTTCTGCTCTTGCTCGTATTGAGCGGAAGCGGCGCTGCCAGACAATTGCAACCGCTTTGCGGGAAGGCTCGCATCGAAAAACCCGCGCTGACTTTCCGGAACTTGGTCACGGTACTTCTGCGCGAGCGTATCGAACAGACCCGGCTTCACAACGTTCCCGCTTGGATCAACCTGTCCGACTATAGAGTCGTGTAGGCCGGAACCATCAGCAGCACCGTTGCGTGCGGCTTCGGCCGCCTGGTTGGCCATGTCCTGGTCATAGGAGTTTTCGACCGTGATGCGCTTGAATTTGTCCAGCTCATCCTGACGAGCCTTCACGCGTTCGGCGACCGCCTGAAACTGGTCGCCGGCACCTTCCACCGCCGCGCCAATTGGCGAGCCCTGCGGATACGAAACGACGTTGCCGGTATCGAGGCGGCGTTCGGCGACCTGAAGTGGTATGACAGCCATGAAAGCCCTTTATGATGCAAACGCCGAACCGCCGATCCCGAATGCCTTCTTCGGGTCGTAGAGGTTCGTGATACCGGAAACGAGATTGCTGCCAGCCTTGATGATGCTGGCTCCAACCGCCTGCTTGCCGCTGAAGCGGGAGATCGACGCCTGCGTGTTCAAGTTGTTCTGGCGGAGCGCCGAGCCGTATTGAATGGCCTTGAGGTCAAGTTGGTTCTGCCGGGCATTCGCGGCAAGCACCTCTGTCGGCGAGCCGGCGACGGCGACGCCCGAGGCGCCGACCTGTGCGCGGGCATTAGCTGCCAACAGGTCTTGCTTGTGCTTCTCCTGCGACTGTTCAAACGAAGATGCTTGAGCGTCAGCCTGTGCCTGCTGCTCGTAGGCCTTGGCCTGCATGTCAGTCATCTGCTTTTCCTGCTGCCCCTGCATGAGAGCGCCGCCGACGGAAAGGCCGATGCCGAGTAGGGCAATGGTGCACATGTATTTAGCCCCTACGGTTCAGCGTCGAAAACAGGTGTCAGCGCGCGGATGGTGCACGGCGTCGGGTTGACGTGGCGGATTTTCACCCTGCCTTGCCCCTCCCAGCTATCGTCGATCGGCACCTCGACATTGCCGGTGTAGAGGTTCGCCTTGCCATCGGCCGCAACGATCGAGGGTATGCGAACCGGCTCCCAGCGCCCGCGAATGAACGACGAGATCTGCAAGCCCGTCGTGTCGGTCTCAAAAACGGACAGAATGACCTTGGCGACCTTCTTGCGCCTGCCGACGATCGAGCCGTCCTTGCCGCCGACGTCCAGTTCCAATGTGTCGGCCGCAGCCTCATAAGCCAGGCCCACAGCCCATTTTGCAGCCGTGGCACCACCAGGCAGGGAGACAGCACCAGCCGACACCGTCAGGCCTTTGTAGACCTTGCCGTCCGCCAGAGCGTCGACAGTCTGCCCGTTGAGATGAGCGAGTCCGGAAACAGCGTTCACGGCAACGCCGGAATACTGCGACCCGCAGTCGACTTCGAAAGCGTCGTTGATCGTGCCGTATTCGAAGGGCGCGGTCTTGATCTCGATAAGGCGCTTCGTGACGCCGCCGATGGTACGCTTCACGACAAGCCAGAGATCGTCGTTGCCGTCTTGGCCCGGCGTCACGATGGCACTTTCCACAACCGCCCAGTCGGAACCGGTGAACGTGCCGCCGAAGCGGTGGATGTGCATCCCTCGCACGTCCTGTGAAGGCTGGTGAGTGTATCCGCCAAGCTGCCCGTCGGCAGTGGGGAACCACAGAACTGGATCAGGGTCGCTTTGGAAGGCTAGCTCGACCACGCCTTTCTTCGGGATGTGTTCCGATACCTGCCCGATATCATCTGATGCGAACCGACCAGGCTGGGTTTCAGTGAGTTCCGCGATCGACTTCCCCGATCGCGTTACATAGAGGAACGACTGACCAGCATCGACCGGGCGGATGCGGGCGCAGCCGAAGGTGCGTGAGCGCCTGTTCTTGAACGAGGACGGCGTCAACGCCTCATCTATGCCAGAGCCCGAAAGCGCGCGGACGCCGCCTGAGGTACCGATCAGAAGCGCGCCGTCGCTGTCAGCGATCCAGACAATGTCGTTGGCCTGGCCGCCGCCCGCCTGGACGAACTCCAGCGCGTCGTCGTCCTTCTCGCCGAGAGCGAAATTGTCGAAGTCGCCGGTGGCCGAGGCATAGACCGAGAATCTGCGGCTGAAGGCCAGCCGCTCCTCATAGAGCGACCCGCTTTCGACGTACTTGCCGGGCACGAAGGTACCGAGCCGCCAGCGCGTGATCGGGTTCGTGTTCGGCAGCGCATGGCCGTAGAGGATGATCTTGACCAGCGTCGTGCTGGTGCGACTGGTGATCCTGGCCCAGCGCCAGATGCCGTCAGCTCCTAGGAGGCGAATGGATCGACCGACATCAGAGACCTGAAATCCGGTGTCGTTGTTGATGCCGATGATTGAGGACGCCGTGAGATCGAACGGCGTCTGATCGAAAGCGGCGATATGCATCGCCAGCTCGGCCGAGACGGTGACAACTGCATCGTCTCCACCGCCGCCGCTGAACACCAACTGATGGTATTCGAACGCTGATTTGTTTGTGAAGTCGTAGAAGCGGGTCTCGCCATTGCCCCAGCCGAGTTCGCCCGTACGCGTGTCCAGGGTGACCCAGTTGGTGCCATCATTGGAACCCTGCATTTCCCAAGCAGTGAAGAAATCGTAATCGCCCGTTGCCAGCCGCGACGTGGTGATCCAGTAGGCGTCGACCACACGCTGCGCGCCGCCGGCATTTCGAAACCGGATGTAGCCGTCGCCGCCGCTCGCAATTTCGATGTCCTGCGTTTTGTCGCGATCGAACATTTGCCACGCAGAAGCGCTGCCGCTGCCTGTGGATGCGGTGCCGGATGGAGCGGAATTGCTGGTCATCTGCGGCGTAAGATGCCCGGTATCCGACGGTGTCAGCGTCGTCGCCGTGTCGTTGAGCGGGTCGTAGGGACCGTCGAGGAATTCGAAATCTTCGAGCGTCCAAGTCGTGTGCGCCGTGCGCGTTATCACCTTCGGCGGATAGTCCCGATGAGTGATCCACATCTGGTCAGCTGACTGGATATAGGTCAGTTCGAACAGATCGGCTTCAAGGTATGGTGACGTTACCTCAACCGTGCCGACGCGCGCGCCGTAGGCAAAGACCCTAATGTATTGATCGCCGAATTCTAGCGCATAGGCTTGATCGGCCGAGAAGATGAAAGGGATCATCCGCGTCTTCTTCGACGACGTCTTCACCTCATTGACGAAGTATGTGCCACCACGCTTTCGAATGCCGCCATGGGGTAGTGTCACAAGGTTCGTGCATTGCGACAGAGCCGCCCGGTAGAGGTCGAGAGTTGCGCGGGCATGCAGGCGCGGGCTGATTTCGCCGCGGACAAAGGTGTCCTGGATTGGATAGAGCGTTGCCATCAGCGAACGGCCCCGTTGTCGCCGCGCTGATAGGCCCAGGACGATGTTGACTGTCTTGCGCCGCGTTGGACAGCCTGCGAAGCGAACGCTGCGTCCACGGCCCTGTCGTAGCCGTTGCGCGCGACGTCGATCATGTTGGCCTTGTGGGTGAGGGGATGGGCAATCTTGATGGCCAGCGCGCCGACGAGGACTTCCGTGAACAGCGCATCCCAGTCATTCGGGTCAGTCAGGTTTCCCACATAGCGGATGATCAGCGGCCCCGAGCGATCCGAGTAGATCACGCCGGCTTCTTGGCGCCACGAGATCGCCACGCCATCGGGCTCACCGTTATGGGTGAGCGGGAGCGGCCGGAGGCAGTCGGATGGAAGCTCATAGGACCAATTGAGGGTGCAATCGCTCGTTCCGATATCGGCGCCGGTCACAGTCGCGCGCAGGATCGCAAAGACCCAGGCGTACTTCGTCAACTCGGCTTCGCGCGTCTGGTTGAAATGGAGGTTGAGCATGCGCGCGGCTTTGATGTCCTGATCGAGGCTATCGATCGGCGACTCGTCCAGCACGGCCAGCGCCATATTCGCGACATCGAGTTCCGTAAGCGCCATAAGGTCAGACCTTCAGGCTCGTATGGCGAGCCGGCTTCTTCGGCAGGCCGCGCGAATTGAGCACCTGTATGAACGGGCTGGGATTGAGCCGTTCGGCTTGCTCACGGAACTGTCGGCGCACCGCCTCTTTGCGGGTTTCGGCGGGCCTACGCTTGCTGGTAATCATTATTGTCCTCACAAAAGGGCGAGCAGCCGAAGCCACTCGCCCGTTTTCAGTTCCCAGGCCCGATCAGGCCTCGGTGGTCTTGAGTGCGATGAACGTCATGTTCTTGACGCTCGACGCGGTGCGGTCCCAGTTTGCTGCAAGCGCCAGTTCCGCATCCGTGGCGAATTCTCCGGCCGAGGAGGCGTCGAGGAAGCGCGTGCCGGGAACGTGCGGAACGAAGTGGCGACGTGCCACCATTTCCGTCACGCCACCACCATGGGCCTGGCGAGGCTTGCGATCGAACTCCAGCGGACCGCCTTCCGTATTCACCGGAAGCTCGTTCCACATGATCGCCTTGTCCTTGAACATGAACGCCGTGTAGACGCCGGTCGCCACCGGGATGTCGTCGTCGACCACCACGCGCAGGTTCATGTAGTACGGGATCAGCGGGCCGCCTTGCTGGGACGAGGGGACATAGTCGATCAGATCAGCCAGCTTGAGAGCCTTCATCTGCTTCGAATGTATCCAGATCGTCTTGAACTTGTCGGCACGATCGCCCATCAGGTACGCCGCTTCGATGATGTCGGTGTCGACAATCGAGGCGCCGGTCACGCGGACGAGGTCGCCGGCATCGTTGGCGACGTTGTCGGCGATCACGCCCTTCAGGATGCTGACCAGCGTCAGCTTGTTGGCGCGCTGCCAATAGTCGGTCTGACGCTGGACGATCAGCTTCTGCGGATCGGAACCGGCGAGAATGCTGGTCAGGTCCGGGATGCCCCACGCATTGGCGCGAATGTTACGAGCCGCGACTTCGCGGCGCGAACCGATCTTCTTCATCTCGATGCTGTCAGTCGGATCATCGTTGATGGGTTCCGACGGATCGTTGCCGAGATCTTTCCAGCCGGGCATGTCGACCGAACGGCCGCCTTGGCTCAGCTTCGCGGTGATCGCGGGATCGTTGAAGAGGATGCCGGCCTGGTAGATTTCAAGCGACTGCACGTGCTCTTCGAACGAGTACTGCGAATAAACCGATGGAACGATCGAATCCGCAATGCGGGTGTAGGCGTCTGCCATTTTATTTCATTCCTTTAGCAATGCGGAGCGGTGTCGATCCCTCACAGGGGATGGCTGGACACCCAGAGATCCGGGTTTTCGCCGGCCTCGCGGGCAAGCCGCTTCGCGCGTTCGGGGTCGCTTTTCACAAGGGCCGAAATCGCCGAGATGTTGCGACCGCCGCTGGCGTCCTTCTTGAACGGGTTCTCCCCGCCGCGAGAGGCGTCATTGTCGATCGTGTCTTCCTTGAACATCGCTTCGCCCACTGCCGAGAGAGCGCGCGCGACCTTGGACTTGGTCAGCGCGCCGTCGGGCAGCAGAATTCCCGCCTCCTTGAAGGCGTCGACCAGATCGAGCTTCTTGGCCGCCCGGTTCGCCAGTTCGTGCTTCTGCTTGAAGCCTTCGCTGTCTTTCGGTCCCCAGTCCTTCACAAGATCTTCGTGGGTTGCCTCGACCGATGCGGCGAGGGCGGTTTGATGCGCCTTCACCTGGTCGGCCATGTAGCCTACGAATTTGTCGTGATAGGCCTGCGCCACCCTGGGTGTCGCGCCAGCTTCGGCCGCCCAGGTTTTGGACGCAGTCGCCAGCGCTTCATCGTAGGGTAGATCAGCAGGGAGCCCTTCCGGGCGCGTGTACTCGACCTTTTCGGGCGATGTCACCGGGCGCATGGTCTCGGGAAGCTTGGAGTTGAATTTCTCCCACTCCTCCTTCGGTGCGTCGGCTGCGGGAACGCGCAGGCTTTCACCCTGCATACGTTCGAGTTCCGCATAGGAGCTCAGCACCTTTTCGATGCCGCCCTCTGGCTTGGTCCAGCCCTTGTTATCAGCGAGCTTGCGGTTGCCTTCGGAAAGACCGTCAAACCAACTCTTGGCGCCTTCGGTAGCGGACCCGTTCTCTACCGTCGTCGCTGGCTTTTCCAGGTTGCCCGCCGGAGGTGCATCCACCGCCACGGACCCAGTTTCTGCCGTATCTGTCATGATCGATTGTTCCTTCGATTGGGCGGCTCACCCAGCCGCAGGGGCCGTCAAACGTTGTCGCCCCAGTTCTCCCAGAGCAGAGTGATGGTGCCGGTGATCGCCAGCACGCCGTCGGCGTCGATGTCCGTGTTCGTGGCGAACGCCAGGTTCAGGAAGATATCGACCGGCGTGGTGGTGCCGTCGAACGTGGCGGCAACGACAACATCGGCGGTAGATGCCGTCGACAGCGCCGTCGTGGCGCCATCCAGCGTGCGCGTGGTCACTGGGATGATGTTCTGCATGGTGGTCGCCAGCGTGATGCTGGAGGCCGCAACGGTCCCCAGACCCCACGTCAGGGACGCATTGTCGTTGATCGTGCTCGCGCGCGCACCGAGCACGGCGAACTGCATCTTGACAGTGCCGCCCTTCACGCGAACTTTGCCATCCAGGCAATCGAAGATTTTCTGCGAGGCATAGGCCAGCGCGTCAGTCACCGGCACTTGCATCGCGTTGAAGGTGAAGACCGTCTTGAAGGCACCGCCGGCGCCCGTCGTGACAGCCTTCAGGCCGGCAACCGGAGGAGCGAGGCCAGCCGCCCGAGCAGCGGCGCGCGAAAGGGTACGCGGAAGTCCACGTGTCATTGTCGTATCCTCATTCTTGGGAAGATTTCGGCTGAACCCGCCGCGGGCAAACCTATCGCTGGCCTTCGAGTCTTGCCGCCCGTTCCAAGGCGATCCGCTGATCATCGTCTAGCCTGAGAAAATCCATGATGTGCTGCACGACTTCGGCCCGAGCATTCGAGAGAGCGCTGTGGAGTTCGAAGCCGGCCGGCGTCTTGGTGCGTGCCATCCAGTCGTGATAGTTCGGCCGGCGGTAGTAGCCAGCCTTGTCGACCAGATCCGCAAGGACCATCTCGCCATCGGCCCCGGTGAAGACATGCAGATAGGCTTTCGTCAGCGCGTCCTGTGCTTTTGCAGGCCCGCCAGCCAGGCCGGCACGATTAAACGTCTTCGGCTTGCTCATGCGTTGCCCTGCGGCATCAGCCCGTTGAGGCCGTCGAGCAGTCCGCTATCACGCGCCTGCACTGCGGCAGGAACAGCGTCCTTCGCAACCTTGCCGGCAGCGGCCATCGCAGCGGCACCGGCCTGGGCTTGCTGTTGCTTGGCCTTCGCATCACGACGAGCCGCGATATCATCTGCCGACCGGAACAACCGAGCCGGGCTGCGGCCGGCGCTCTGCACGATCTTGATCGCCTCATCACTGTCGATGTTGTCCATCACATCCGGGTCGAACTGAGCCATCTGCATGGCGGTGGTGACGACTTGAATGGTGTCGCGGGCCTCAGCCGAACGGCGCAGCACATCGAGCGGACCGGTGAACGTAGGACGCACCGACTTGCCGGCCAGACTTGCAGGCGGCAGGAACCGGCTGTCCTGATCGTAGAGTCCCTTGTCTTCCAGGATGCCGAGTTCGCGATCGAGGTTCGTGGCGAAGCCAGATTGAATGATCGAACCGGATGGGCCGAGCAGCGCGCCCTTCTCCTCTTGGCGGATCAGTGCTTCGGTCGCCGTCATCTGTGGGTTTTGAACGAGCGTCTGAAACAAGTTCACGAACATCATGTCGCGGATTTCATCAGCCCGTGTCTGTGCATAATCGAATGCATAGCTCGGGTTGGCGCCGGTGTTGATCGGGGCGATTTGGATCTGCCCGGATTCGCTCATCATGCCCGGATAGTTCTCCCCAGGATTGAGGACCGGCACATCATCCATGCGAGCTTTCGAAGCGGTCGCCGGATCGGTGATCTGCTGCAACGCGCGCAGGCCAGAGCGGCGCACGGCGTTTTCTTCACGGACCGTAGTCAGCGCCTCGATTGTCGGCGAGATGCCGTAAGGGTCGCTCTCGTAGCGGCGCCAGTTGAACGTTGCCACCGGGAAGGTGCGAAATCCGCTCTCCTTCGCGATCACCTCTTCCTCTTCGATGACGTGGTACGAGGCAAAGGCGGTTTCGAGATAGTCCATCTGACCACCGATGCGGTACATCCGGCGCTCGTCGCGGGGCTTGATGCAGTGGATCAGAGAAATCTTGGTGTCGCACTTGGTCGGGTCATCAACCAGCGCCTTGATCTTGGCCGGGAGCTTCTCATAGCCGAGCATCTGCGCAGTCTGTCGCGCCGTCCGTTCATAGCGGCGATGGAAGGTGTCGACCTGGCCCCACCGGTTGCGGCTGATATAGCCTTCGACCACTGGAATGGACGCGTAGCGAACCATCGTGCTGCCGAAGCCCTCTTCCGCGTAGAGGTAAGCAGGACCATATCGAACCACGTTGCGCAGGCACGCTTGCGTCGCCGGCACGAAGTTAGAATTCGCCGAGTAGCGCAGCGAGAACAGGAAATCCCGCAGGCTCTCAGCCCACTTCTTTTCCTCGTCGGTTTCTTCGTCGTCCATCGCCGCCGTAGAGAGACCATGCCACTTTTCGGACTGCGGAATGATCAGGCTCTCCAAACCAGCAGCAAGGCGGTTTGCAGCGCTGTTGATCGTGGTCGCATAGACGCGACTGCCACGACGCTCGGAGCGCTCAGCCTGCGATTCCAGTGAACGGCTGGACCGACTTACGAAGATGTCGGGTGCATCAGGATCGCAGAATTCCGCGACCTGTTCCCAGACGCCTTCGTAGTGGGCGCGCTCAGTCTCGAGTTCCGACTGGCGAGAGAGGACGTCGCGAGCACGGCTGTCGGTCATGCAATCCTCTTCAGCCGTGCGGCGACACGGCGCCAGAACCACCAAGGAAACCCGGCGCGATTGCGAAACACACGTTTCATGGCGCGCATGATCAGACGCCCAGCAGCACGCGCTTCTGTCCAACCAGGGCAGATGGCGCGAGATCAGTCTTCACGGTCGACGCCGTGTCAGTCTTGGAAGCGAGAGCCAGGCGCATTGCCTCTTCACGCTTCTGCACGTCGGCATCGGTTGCCGTTGGCGTCGGCGGCAGTGGCTTCAGTTCCGGCGGCTTGTTGAATAGGCACATGGTTCCAGGTCTCTCTTGTCCAATCGAACAGGATGAAGTCTTCGCCGTTCTTGCCGAAGGCAGGCAGGCGGCAGCGTTCCGTTGCACCGAGGCGGCGGAGCCAACGCAACGCCAGATCGTTCGATGCCAGCGCTCTTGCCTCGACACGCCAGGCGCCCTGTGCGGCAACGTCGGGGCCAAGCACTTCCCAGAAGAACTTCGTGATCCGAGGAACGCAGCGCTTCATGCGCCGAGTGCCCCACGACCAGGCGATCCAGAGGCCACTACGCAGTTGAGCCGCACCGAATGCCGCTTCCGGGTTGCCGTTGATCTCGACCACATACGCCGGCCCCTGCATGGCGTGCAGCGCCAGTGTCGCAGGCGTCCAACCATCAAGCTGACAGTCGATCTCTGCCTTGTCTTGCGGCCGCAGGTTCGCGGCGATGTAGGACAGGTCGCGGATGTTGCCGCCGACGATGCGAACCGTCATGAGACCGATGACATGTTGACTAGCCATCAGTTGTACGCGGCGCTTTCCATTGCACTAAGTGATCGCGGGGTGGTAGCCAGTCGAACGTAACATAAAGTCGGGAGGTTTTGTTGAAGTACTATCTATACGGTCCATTTGTGTTGCCCCGATCCAAGGAAGATAATTTGATTTTTTTGGACGACGGGTTTCGAGCGGCGTTCTGGAACAAAGTAGAGGCGACCGAAGATTGGCTGTCTCAAACGTGCGGCTGCTACGTCTTCGGGCTTCGATCCGGTGGCGGAATCCTACCGTGGTATGTAGGCAAGGCTGAGCGCCAGAGTTTCAAGGCGGAGTGTCTGTCGGTCGACAAGGTCAGAAAGTTCAACTCGGTTTTGGCTTCGGGCATCAAAGGGACGCCAGTAATGTACTTCTATGCAAGAACCACGCCGGGGACATGGCAGTTCTCCAGACCATCTACAGCGCGACATAACGACATCCGGTTTGTCGAACGATCGTTGATTGCGTTCGCGCTGGATAGAAACCCGAATCTGATCAATAAGCAGGAGACCAAAATGTATCGGACACTTATCGTCCCAGGCTGGCTGAATACTCCTGCCGGTGCGCTCAGTCAGGCGGCATCAGACCTCAAAACTGTGATGGGATACTAGGTCACTCTTCCCGCTGGTGCGCTTCAACGGAAAGCTGCCAGCGGATCAGGGTGCGATGCGCGGCGCTGCTCGATCTCAATTGGCTCAATCTCGTCGGCGTCAGCGAACTTGCGCTTCTGCGGATCGCCGATCACTCGACCGGACCGCACTTCGATCTTGATGTACTCGCCCGTCCGCTTGTCCAGGCGCTGCACGAATTCGCTCATCGGTATGCCGCCAGTGGATCGGATTGCTTCCTGCTGCGCTTCACCGCGGCGAACTCCGCAGGATCAACCACAGCTTCTCGCAGCATCATGACGCCGTACCGCGTTGCCGACATCACATCGTCTCGCAACTTGACGACTTGGCCGTCCTTTCGGTGATACAGCCGAAATTCTTCAAACCATTCGACCAGGGTGGAGAACACCTTGAAGCGGCCGGACTGCATCCGGTCCAGCATCTCCATCAGACCAGCCTCGACCGAGACGGAGCCGTCCGGGAACTGCGCATGCGTCCCAAGCATGTTGAGGCCATGGGTGCGATACTGATTTGCCAGTGCGATGCCGGCGCCTTCCAGCGTCTCCCGCCGGCCGTCACGCGGCCAGGACCACGGCAACCATGATCCCCACGGCTTCAGGGCAATAGCCTGCATGGCTGGCGTCTGTTGCGATGCTCTATGCGCCTTCGAGACATAGACGATGTCAGCTTCCGTATCCCAAGCCAGTTCGATGGCGGCCGACGGATGGTCCCACCCGAAGTCGAGAGCACCGATGCGCGGCCAGTAGCGCGGAAGGCGGAACGGCTCACAGGAAATGGTCTCTTCGCCGACGGGGAAGATGCGGCCGGAACCCAGCACGGGGATACCCTTGGCCCGCGCTTCACGCTCATGTTCAGGATAGGCGGCTATGATCTCCGCGCGTTGCTCCGGCGTGTAGTGCTCGGCATCGTCGATAGTCATGAAGGTGACATGCCGAGTCATTGATAGAGGCCTCCTGCCACTTGCAGATAGATGTCGATTCGGACTACCTCTTTTTCTTCAACACGGGAGCATAAGATGGCGTTCTGCAGGCTGACACTGAATTGGGGCGACAACGGCACGCCTGTCTGGATTAACCCAAAAAATGTCATTGCTTTTTGGCCACAGGCGGAAGGCACTAGCATTACTACCAATGGCAGCAACCAAAATGGCCCTCATGCAATATACGTCCGCGAGACCCCTGACATCGTTGCCAATGCAATCGCGAATGCAGAGAGGGAGTAGGAATGTCGACATCTAGTGCAAAAACTTACGCACGACGTGCGGAGAGTGCGACAGATACCAATGAAAAACTTGATGGCATTGCCAAGGCGCTCTACGCGCTTGCAACGGCTTTGGAGGATATCGAGCGAACTGTGAAGCAGATTAAAAGCCGGCAATAGGGCAACAGGCGTCGGCCTAGCCCTTCACCATGCTGTTGACCTGGTCGGACGTGAGGAACATCAGCACGACCTCAGACATGCCGAGCAGAGGCGTGAAGGTGATCATCGTAATGCCTCCCGTGGCATTCGTGCGCGTCAGGCCCTCGCTGTAGATATCGGGCGGGGGCTCTTCATCGAACCACACGCCGTCCAGCGTCGGCCCCTGCCACTTCTCTCGGCCCTTCTCATATGACTTGAAGCCGAGGATGCTTCGGCCTGCCTGGACGTCGCCACCACCACCATGTTTGACTACTATGCTGTCGAGCGCGTTCGGAATGCCGCGAGCCAGATAGGTTTCGGCGAATGCTTCGCCGGGGATCATTCCGGTTCCCCAGGCATCTTTCCGCTCAGGCTGGCCGACGAGCATCTTCTGCACAGTGTCGCGGGTGGATTCGCCGGTCAGGCCGGCCGCCCACATCGCTACCGGCTTGGGGAACACCTTGCCTTCCCACCAGTCGGGATATCGGCCGGTCAGGTGCATCGCCCATTCAGCGCCGCCGGCCAACGTCTTGCCGAGCTGGTTGCCGGCCATGAACAATCGTTCCCGATTGGTCGAGCCGGCCGCGTGGAACGAGGCCTGCTTGGTGTAGGGCTGATACCGTAGCAGCCTATTCCGGCTCTTCCGCCTTGCCTGCTCCTCCAGGAGCTGCGCCAGCTCGACCTTCTTCGAGTAAGAGAGCGATGCGAGCATCCAGGGCGTCTCCAGACATCGTGTGAAGCGAGCCGGCGACGTTCAATTCCGACTTATCCGCGAGGCCCAGATCACGAGCAATGATGTTGGCGTTCAGCAGATCGGCCGAGGCGCCCTCGAATTTCTGGGTGCGGATGATTTCGTCCACGCGCGTCGTGATCTCACCAAAACCATCGCGCTGCTTGTATTCCGACCAAGCCTGCTGGCTGATATCGAGGAAGATGCAGAGGCCGGTGATCGTCATGGCGCGCATCTTGGCAATGGTCGCGATACTCACATCGCCCTGGTACGCGAACGGCTTGGCCTCATAGAGCGGGTGCGCATCGACCCATTCGAAATACTCGACCGCAGCAGTCCACAGATGGTCAGGCGTCGCGAAGATCGGCTTGCGCCCATGGGTGCTTCGCGCTTTCCAGAAGTCGTTGCCCTTGGGTGCTGGCATGTTGGAGACAGGAGGTGAAGCCGCGACCTTTTCGGAGGATCTCGGCTTCGTTCCCTTACGCGTCGGTTTTGGCATCGGGATCGATCGTCTCATCGACAGGCGCGGCATCCTTCGCCTTGCCACCACGCTTGCCGGACTTCACCGACTTGGCGTGCCGCTCTGCTGCTTCATTCGCCTTGGCGATTCCGACAGCGCGGCCAGACACACCGGGTGCGCCGTCGGGGAAGCCGAACCCGTCGACTGGATCGACAGGGCCGCCGCGAACCATGCCGATCAGCACGCCGTCGGCTACCTGTTCGATCTTGCCGGTACGGATGTTGGGCGGGCCGCCTTCGAACTGGCCAATGTTGGAGACGATTTCTTCGCCATTCTCGCCTTCGATAATGGTTGCGTATCGCGTGGTCATGGTGGTTCTCCATGCAGGGGTTAGATGGCAAGCGCCGAGTACGCTGAAGTTCACGATGGCGTTATGACGGGTCGTTATTGGACCCACGAGCATGACAGCCTGAAGAGGCCCTATTGCTACTAGGGCTGTTCTCTGCTTGGCTGAGCAAGTTTGATTTAGGCCAACAGGGGGAGGTTTTAGTGCTTACTTTCACGCGAAAAGATGGGAAGAAATTTACTGTAAATCCCAACTCCATTCTTCGCATCAGGAATACAATTGAGGCTGATCAGGCTGCATTTAAACGCTCGTTGCCTGGGATCACGCGGATCGACGCTGGTGTCGACTACTACGCCATGGAGACCCTCGATGACATCGTAGCCCTCGTGCAAACAGAACTTAAGACGCTGGTCAAATTTCGGTCGCGTTCCAATGTGCCGATATGGATAAACGCGAAAGAAGCCTCGGGGCCGTACCCAGTTAGCCAATCGGAAATCGCGGATGGAATTCACTCGCGTCTTAAGTTTGGTGGCCTAAGCCAGCTAGTCGGCAATACCCATCAAGAAGTGCTTGACGCGATCACAAACGCCGGCGGCAAGCCGGAGCCGATGCCAACCGACGGCAGCGCCTTTGCCTTGAAGACCTTTGTCCTGGGCGGCAAAATCAAAGCTAGGACTGACCGAGGGCAAGTAGTCAAGCTTGTCGCAACTGTTGCGTATCCGGATGGAAGCCACAAGATCGCTGAGATCGCCGAGCCACACGCTGTAGATGCACTTTATTTTTCTGAACTCGCGATGTCACCGGAAGCCCAAAAGGCGTTCAAGGCGACGTCAGATTGGCGAGAGAATCCCACATTCATCGAACAGCGCGGCCCAACCGTTCAAGGTAAGTGCAAAATCAGCCAATGCCCTCAACCGTTTTGACCATAACTTCGTCGGGGGCTGGGGCGGCGATTTTGCCCCTCATCGCCCCGGCTGGTGACTGTGAAGCCCCGCGCAGACAGGCGTATCGCCAAATCAGTTTGTAGGACTCTATTCCTTTTTCTGAATTTTTGCAACTGGTCCACTGGCAACAACCTTGCCGCCGAACATATTTAGAAGCACCCGCACGCTGTTGACGCTGCGCGCTTTCACCATCTCAGCATCGGCACCAGCAAAAGCGCCGTCCAAGACCGTCACGCCTTCACCGACTTTGATCCGCAGACCGTGGTCGCGCATCTTGTCGAACACGCCTTTTTCCTCTGCATCGCGGATCGCCTTGATATCGTGTCCTGGGATCGGAACCGGCTTTCCCTCGATGTCGCAGAGCACACCGTTCCGGACGAGGCCGTCGCAACTGTTCAGGGCGCCCCACTTCACGTCGTGGCTGGGCGTGAAGATGTAGCCGAGGAACAACGGGAAGTTCTTCACCAGCCAAGCCTTGGTCCGATGGTGCCGGTACTCGTGCCGGTATTGCGGCATGTAGACCGGGATCCCAAGACGCTGCATCTCTGTCACGGCCCGGTATTCCCCGCCAGGCTTGGTCTGGACCGCGAGCCAAGCTGGCTGCTTCGTTGAAGAAATTTTAGTCTGAGTGTTCAATTGATCTCTCCATGATGCTGTGATGCCGCGCCTTGTCATCAGCGCGGCACACCACGACTAGGCGCGCCCCAAGCGCATGACCTGTCGCTTCTTTTTCGTCTTTCGGAACCAGATCGAAGCTAACGCGCGCCACTCTGGGACACGCTGATCCTTGGCAAGGATGCCGGCTTCGTCCTCGGCAGTGAGATACATGTCACCTATGGTCTTGGTGAGTTCTTCTGGGTCTACCTTTTTTGACATGTCAGGGTCGGTCATCACGAATTCGGCGGCTTTGATGTGAAGGGCGGTGATTGGTGCTAAATGCGCGTTCGCCAAGACCTCGAGGATTACCCGTGCGCCGAGCGGATCGCGCCGAGCCACCAAGCCCTTGATGGCCGAAATCGCTATAGTGTCACCGGGTTGGTATCGACTATTGCCGGGCAGATTTCGCAGGACCTTTACACCCGCCCTTTCACACGTGCGTTCGACGTCGACGGATTCATCGTATCCGGCCAATACTGCGGAATGGTGCAGCTGCAGCGCGGTGACTCCAAGCCGCTGAGTGTTCTGACCTACGAAAGCCGCAGCTTGGCTTTGGGTGTCAGGCGCGTCGACGATCATCACCGGAATGAGATGGATGTGAGGATTGCTGGCGGCTGCAATTGCGGTGTGTTGACCGTCCAGGACTTTCAAGATGGTTTCGCCGTCGTGCTCGGCATAGGCGCAGATCGGCGGCTTGTATTTCGTCCAGCAAAAGCGCTCGATGATTTGCCGGATTTGCTTATGGCCTCTCTCGCCGATAGCACGCTGGTACTCATGGTCGACGAACAAGGTCGACGGATCGACGCGTTCGCAGATGGGTTCGCCAGTCGACGGCTGACGCGGCTCAAGGTCAGCAATGCCAACAGCAGCTATACGGTGTAGAAGTTCCACTTTTTGTTTCCTACAAGTGCTCGTCCGGAGCGCGGGCACCTCGACATGAGGGTGCGCCCATTTGGTTGCAGGCAGTTGCGTGGACCTCGACCGTCCTGTGGCAGCTATCCCCGACATTCCCTGTCTTACCGCACCGTTCGCGGATGGCATGGTGAACGAACCGTTGAAGTCACTCATGTTCGGTGCCCGTGCTTGTGGCGAGGTATTCGGCCGGGTCGATCTTCCGCACCAATGACGCTGGTCCGAACGTCCCGAGCTTGAAATCCCGATATTTCCGCTTCCCGTTCGGGTCGAAGTTTGCCGCCGCTATCGAGCGTATCCATGCCGGGGCATTGGCGGCGTTGATCTGCATCCGCTTCGCCTTGCGGTTTTTCGCCTTCCGATTCTTGGCCGTGCGCTTCTTCTGGTGCCGGGCGCGCTTTGGCATGATCGGCGCAGGGCCGCTCGACAGGATCTTGGTGGAAATCCAATCAGCGCGTTTTTCTGCTGGCGATATGGGTGAGCCTTCCAACCGATCGGCCGCGCGCCAGGCTTCGGCATTTGTCGGAAATGGGCCTGCTAAGGTTTCTCCACGCGAGATCACAAGCCATCCGCCGCTACCGTCTGAAGCCTGAACGACGGTCATCACGCCTCCCATACGGCCCATGCTTGGCCATCGCCAGGTTGAAGAAGATGCTCGGGAACTCGACATTCGGGATCGCCTGGGCGAGGTCCCCATTGTTCGACGTGCCACTTGCTTTGCTGACGACCGAAAGCAAGACGCTTTCCCCAATCCTGGGGCGTCGCGGGACGCGGCGCTGATGCCGCAGCCTGTTCCACAAAACCCTCAAACCGGCGTTCGTTGATGAACGTCACCGCATGCATGGTCGGGTGGTCTGGCTTTGAGGTCAGGAACGCGCGATATGCCGGCACCGCTTTGCGGCAGGCCTTGCGCTCCTGCTCTGAGAGCTTCACCCAGCCCGCCAGCGCCTTTGCTTTCGACATGTTCGGCTATCGAGGATAGTCCAGCCAGAACGCTTCGAAGTCTTCAGGGTACGCTTTCGAGCTTTTCGAAACCGGCCGCTCGTCCGAACTTGTTTCGGACAAGCTCTTCTCTTCTCTGCTCTGTCTCTTCTCTGGTCTAGCATCCGCTTGCACGGCGCTAGCATGCGCTTGCAACGCGCTAGCATCTGCTAGCGGAACTTCGAGAAACCCGCATGAAATCAGCGGGTTGAAATTTGGAGTGCGGTTTAGGTACGCCACCCTTTTGAGGTAAGCGGGATTGTTCGGGACCATTCCTTCGTTCTTCGACGCTACCAGCATGCAAGCGAACATTAGGACGCGACTGGCATCGTCGAGCATCACCCAATCCTCACTGGCGAGGATGGCAAAGTGCAGCTTGATCCAGGGCGGATTGCGGTCTCGGTAGTGCTGAAACTGCTCCCAGTTCTTGACCTTGTAGCGGGCGGGCTGGTCTGACATCAGTACCTCGCCGCCGCGTTGCGAACCGCAGAGCAGGCGATGTCGACGAACAGTTTCACTGTCTTCGTTGGACCGTTGCGCTGCTTCGCGATGATGAATTCCAGATCATTCTGAACATCAATCAGGCGGTTGAGGCGTTCGCCCTCTTTGTCGTGGTCCTTGCCCTTCGATTTTTCGAGGTAATAGGCCTCGCGGTAGAGGAACGCGACCATATCGGCATCCTGTTCGATCGAGCCGGAATCGCGGAGGTCGGAAAGTTGCGGCCTCTTGTCGTCGCGGCTTTCTACCTGGCGCGAGAGCTGGGAAAGAGCGATGACGCCAAGGCCGAACTCTCGGGAAAACTCCCGCAACGCCCATGAGATTTCAGTAATCTCGCCGACGCGGTTGCCGGCATAACGGGCGGATGGACGGACGAGCTGCAAATAATCGATGATCAGCACGCCGAGCGTGATGCCACGCGCCGCAGCCTGTTCGGCTATGCGCTCGATCTTGACGCGCATATCCGAAATGGTCAGGCCGGATTGCTCTTCGATCCAAAGCGGCAACTGGTCGGCGTCGTGGTTCGCCGCAAGGATGCTGTCAAAGTCCTTGCTGGACACCTTGCCCTTGATCAGGTCGGCATAGGGAACCTTGATATTCCAGTCGAAGGCGACATCTGTCAGCCGGCGCATGGCCAATTTCTTGGCGCCCATTTCCAACGACAGAAACCCGACGCCGACGCCAGCGCCGGAAGCACGCAACGCAACCGACAGAGCGAAGGCGGTCTTGCCCATGGAAGGGCGGGCGCCAATGATGGCCATTTCCCCCGGCTGTATGCCTCCCGTGGCCGCGTTGATGTCGGTGAGGCCCCAGGTATGCCCTGTCAGGCCGTTGCCGCGCTCCATCGCCGCGCGCACCTCGACCACAGCCTCTTCCGTGGCAGCGTCCATCGTGAACATGGTCTTGCGTTTCGGGCCGGCGCGAAGCTCAGCCGCGATGTTGTCCAAATCGGCGGCGACCACCTGAATGGTCGCCTTCGTGTCCGATGTCGCGTCGTGCGCTGTCTCGCGCAAGAACTTGCCAACTTCGGCCGCCTTCAATCGAGCCCACTGGTTGACGACCGCCTTGCCGCCGCGCTCCAGCCCAGCCGGGCCGTTGACGACCGACGCGGCCAATTCTGCCATGTAGGCGGCCGGATACTGCTCAGTCTTTTGGACGAACAGGATTTTGGCATCTTCCGGCATCAGCCGAAGAACAATCGGCATCGTCGTCGAGCCGTACTGTTCATGCGCGGCCCTGATCGCCCGATAGATCAGCCGGTGCACGTCAGGGATGAAATGTTCTTCCCGCAGGAAGCTCATCACCTTCCGAAAGTCGCCGCCGAAAAGCAGCGTGCCAAGCACGTCTTGCTCTATTTCCGGGACATAGGCGCTGTCTGGGATCGTCTTCGCCGCTGCGGTCAAGGACGGTGCCCCGTCTCTTTGGTGGGGCGATAGGTGTTCGCGACGTAGGTGTAGAAGAATGCCCCGAAGGCTTTGCCGGCGGCGTGAGCGTCGGCCATGTCGCCGGTCTCTTGCGCCTTGTTGCGAAGGTCGCGCCACTCGATAAAGGCGCGTTCCTGTTCCTCGTTCATGGCATCGTCAATGTCGCTCATGCCGCTTGTCTCTCAAGCAGGCGCCTCAATTCGGCGTATGCCTCAGGCAGGCTTGGCCCCGACGCTGTGACACCAGTTTCCATGTCGCGAATGATCACCGTGCCATCAGCGGTGGTGATGTGGGTGTAAGCCGCCGCCATGAAGTCGCGGACCTTCCTCGCGGTCTCGGGCCAGCAGCGGCGACCTTCCCGCAGCCGCGTAACGAACTTCGGGTCGTTTAGTGCGATTATGCCAATCTTGGAGTCCGCCATCTTCAGCTTGTCCTGGAAGGTGGCGATCTCGCCGAGGAGTACCGTCCTGGTGTCCATAGGTTGCCTCAAGGGGTTATTGCCTATTAACCAATAGGCTAAAACCCTAGTGACGGTCAAGCCTCAATAGGCTAAAACCTCCCGAGCGTTTAGCATAAGGGGAAAAAACACGGTGAATAACGAATGGGACGCTCGTTTCCGCGAGCGGATGGAGGCCCAGGGCCACACGATGAAATCGTTATCGCTGGCGGCGGGGCTCAATGAATCGTTTGTTCGAGACATGCTCCAGCGCGGGCGCCGCCCGAGCTTGGACAAATTTTCGCGGCTAGTGGCGATCCTCGGCACGACGGTCGCCGAGATTATGGGCGAGGACATTCCACCAGACAGCCCCCGCATGGTTCCGCTTATGGGCTTTGTCGGCGCTGGTGCTGAGGTGGAGCCGGATTTCGAACAGGTTCCTGAGGACGGCCTTGACCAGATTCCGGTGCCTTTCGCATTGCCCGCTGACATGATCGCATTTCAAGTGCGCGGCAGTTCGATGCTCCCTCAGTTCCGTGACGGCGCTGTCTTGATCGTCTACCGTGAGCAGCGCCGATCCACGGAAAGCTTTTACGGCGAGGAAGCCGCGGTTCGCACTAGCGACGGCCGCCGGTTCATCAAAACGATATTCCGCGCTAACCAGCGTGACCGCGTCAACCTTATGTCGTGGAACGCCCAGCCGATCGAAAACGTCCACCTTGCCTGGGTAGGAGAGATATTCACGGTGTTCCCACCCAAGTCGCTCCACCGGGTCGCAAAGCAAGGCGGCATCCAAGGCAATCTTGGGCTGAAAAGCGCATAGGGGGAAATAGCCTATTGACCCGAGGGGAAATTACCCCTTAAGGTAAGCTTCATCAACTCGATGGAGCCACCATGCACACCGCCGCCGCTTCGGTCTTCGCCGATCTCGCCCGCCCGCTGGGCCTCGATGTCGACGCTCAAGGTCGTCTCGCCACCGCGTGGCGCTACTCGCTGCGCGAAGTGGCCGACCATCTTCTTTTCATCAAGCAGCACCTCGCCACAATCGCCCAGCGCGACGAGGTGTTGACCACCACCGTCCGCCGCCACAGCCCGAAGTTTGTCGGCTATGCCCGCCAGCAACTCGCATATCGCCTGCCGCTGTACCTGGCCGCTGTGCGCTGCGTTTCCGAATACGAAACCAAGATGGACTTGCACGGCATGGCCTACGCCCGGTCAAGCAGCGCATGGGAATTCTGAAAGCAGTCAGAAGGGGATTCGGAGAAATCCGAATTGATGAGTGCCCAAACGCGACACGATCAAATCTGAAGGATGCTCTCGTTATGAAACAGCACGTCGTTACTGCAACTTGCGCCCCTGACACTGATCTGATCGCCCTTGGCGCCAAGTTTCGCGAAGCCTGGGCCGCAGAGCGCGCCGCCTTTGTTGCGGCCGATCTGGCCAGCATCGGCAACAGCACCCCTGAAATCGACAGCACTCACGACCGTTGCGCCCTGCTGGCGCGGCAAATGCTTGGGTACCGGCCCGTGACGCTGGAAGGTGTTAAGGCCATGGCCATGATATGGGGCTGGCTGCACTACGCGTCGTCGAAGCCCGGCGACTATGAGGGCGGTGAGCTTGGCAACAATGTCGACGAGCGGGCTTCGCACACCGTCATGACGTTCTTGCTGCGGGATGTCGCAGCGT
Source organism: Mesorhizobium sp. WSM4808 (assembly GCF_055811675.1). Lineage (NCBI taxonomy): Bacteria > Pseudomonadati > Pseudomonadota > Alphaproteobacteria > Hyphomicrobiales > Phyllobacteriaceae > Mesorhizobium > Mesorhizobium sp. WSM4808. Next base: position 362,579 of record NZ_JBVVQX010000003.1, on the reverse strand, counting down.
GATCGGCTACTTCTTGTCGATCTCCCCGACCTGCAAAAGCGTTGTAATGCTTTCCCGCAGCTTGCCGATATGCTCGCTGACCCGTCGCTTGAACAGGCGATCGTTTTTGACAGTGTATCCTTTCCGCTCCAGGTCTTCCGCACGCTCGATCAAGTCATTGAGTTCAGCAAGCAGTTCATCCGTCTCTGGGATTTCCGGGTATATCGTTTCGAGAGTGGCTACGGCTTCCTCACTGATCGAATGTCCTTGGCTTAGCGCGTGGAAATGCAGCCGGCGCCGCAAATCCTCAGGGACGCGGATCACTTCGTTGAACGACAGTTCGAGCCGGGCCAACATTTCGGCGCTGATCGCTCTGTTGTTTGCCGTCGCAGCCTGTTCAAGTCTCTCCTTCAAGTCGGACGGAATCCGGAGTTTGAACTGGGGGTCGCTTTGCTTTGGCCGAGCCATTTTCGATCTCCACACGAATCTCCCTTGTATGGACCGTTTAGGTTCTTGACGCCAGAGGGACCTAGTAGGTACAAGGGACCTGTTAGGTTTATCGTTAACGGAACGTGAGGAGACAGTGGAAACAGGACAGCTGAAGATTAGGCTCCCTTTCGACGCTCAAGCCTTCATCAAGGCTCAGGCGGAGCGAAACGCCAGTTCACAAACATCAGAAATCGTCCGGTGCATACGGGATCGGATGGATCGCGAAACGAAAACGGCGACCGGCGAGCCTGGCAGCTCAAACTGATCGCCGTTCCCGAAATGAACCGCCCTGGCAGGCGGCTCCCCAATGTCAATCAACCCTACCGAGGTTTCAATGACACACTCAACACATAGCACCGCAGCGGCGAAAGTTCAAACCCGCCGCGCTCCGGCCAAGATGCCGAACCCTGCCGACGATCTGTCTTTCATGCACCGGAAAATGCCAGTCGGCTCAGGCATCTGTTATTGGAATGTCGAGGCAACTGGCAGCTACGGCCGCGACTGCGACAAGGGCCATGAACTGGCCCAGGAGTATCTACGCTACATCGGCGAGCATCCCACGAACGGCAACACCACGCTGCTGGGCTGCATTGTCAACGACATGTGCCGGGTGAGGCAGGAGGAACGCAAGCCGTCCGGCAGCCATCTGACCGGCGTCGAAATCGGTTTCTTGGGCGAGGTCAATCGCTACACCATGGCCACGATGGTCGCCGTCGTCAAAACGCTGGGCAAATCGGAAGGCGGTGCCAAATGACTGCGCCTTCCGACGACCTGAACGACCTGCAATCCGATATCCGTCACGTCGAGACGCTGATCTGTGTCATGCACGATGTCGCCATAGAAACGCCTATGCCTAGCGACGAACGCATAGCCAAGGCCATGCAACACGTTCACGACCTTTTGTGGATCGCCCGCGACTTGGCGGGCGATCTCGTCAAGGCTGCTTCGGCATGCCACGAAAAAGTCATGGCTGATGCTCGTAGTAGAAAGGCGGTGCGTTCGTGACCGCCGCCCTGAACCACAACGACCTTGAAAGCGAAGTGCGGGATGCCGTCTTGGCAAACCGTCTGGTCCTCACCTGGATGAACAGCCATTTCGAGACACCCGCCGAAAACAGCAATTATCGTGTTCATGAGAGTGACGCCGAAATGTTGGTTTTCGCCGGTCGGATCGCTCTCGAAAAGAGCGAGGCTGTTCTGACCAAATGGGAGGCAGTGCATGCGGTGGCGAGGGTCGGCGGATGACGCCAGCCGATCCTTTCGAGGATTCGCCGCTGACCCTGAAGGAGGCTTGCCAGCATTTCTTCAGAAATCGCATCACTCCTGCCACGTTGCGAGCCGAGGCGCGCCGTGGCAGGCTTAACATCGTGCGTATAGGCAGGGCGGATTTTGTGTTGCCCTCGTCGGTGAGAGGAATGATGACCAAATGCCAAGACCCGCCAAAGGAGCCCGGCTCTACCTCGACCCGAAACGACGCGAATGGGTCATCCGCGATGTCGGCGAGGTCTTCGAACGCACAGGCTGCGGCGAACCAGATCGCGCAGGAGCTGAAAAAAGGCTCGGGGAGTACATCGCGGAAAAATTCAAACCAGTCACCCGCGAAAGTGATCTCGCTCGCCTCTCGGTCGCCGAAGTCCTGACTGCCTACGGGCGGGAGTACGCCCCGCACAAAAAATCTGCCGAGCGTAGCGGTTACGCCATCGCCGCGCTCGTCCCCTGGTGGGGATCGAAGACGCTGGCGGATGTTCGCGGCGAGACATGCCGGGCATACGCAAAGGCACGGGGCAAGACCGTGAAGCCGGGAACGATTCGGCGCGAACTCGCCGCACTGTCGAAGGCCATCAACCATTGGCACAAAGAACATGGCCCGCTGGCATCAGTGCCGGAAGTGACCATGCCTGATGTTCCGCCCGCCCGCGACCGATGGCTGACGAGAACGGAGGCCGCGATGCTGCTTGCTGGCGCACTGGGCTTCTACCGTGAATTCTGGTGCGACGTGGCCAGCCGTCGAGAGCACTACCGGTGGCGCCGGAACCGGTTCGCGATCAACCGCCATTTGGCCCGCTTCTTACTGCTCGGGCTCTACACCGGCTCCCGGCGCGCGGCGATCTGCAATGTCCAATGGATGGCGAACACCACGGGGGGTTGGATCGACAGCCAGCGCGGCGTCATGCATCGGCGAGGGGAGGGCGTAGCGGAAACGAACAAGCGCCAGCCGCCGGTGCGCCTTGGCAAGCGGATCAGCGCCCATCTGAGGCGGTGGAAGCTCATCGACGACAACGCCCGTGACGAGGCCGCCAGGCAGGCCGGCGAGCCCGTGGCGGTCTATCTGCACGTCGTGAGCTATATGGGCCGGGGCGTGGCCTCTGTCCGGACCGCTTGGGAAATGGCAATCGACAACGCTTGGTTGGATCCGGCCATGACCGGCCAGCCGGCCATCACGCCGCACGTCCTGCGCCACACGCGCGCAACCTGGATGATGTTCAAGGGCGTGGATATTTGGGAAGCGGCAGGCGCGCTCGGCATGTCGGCCAAGACGCTCGATAAGGTCTATGGCCATCATCACGTGGACTTCCAGAAGAACGCGGCCGAAGTTTAGCTGGAAACCCACGTCGCAGCACAACGAAGGACAGGTAATAAGCGGTAGTAAGTGGTAATAACCGCAATCGATGGCGAGGCTGTTAGAACGTCGACGTGAGCGGAACAGAGATCTTGCCGGTTGCCCTTGCCTTCTCCGAAGCGGACTGGGCAGCATTTATCCAAGCCGCGAACGAGAGCGTTGGAAGACGATAAAATCCACGCCGTTTTCGACTTTCGTCCGCAACGATGATTTCTCGGGCCTTAAGTGCGTTCAATGCATTGTTGACCGTCGATGCCGCGAGCCCAGATTCTTTGATGATGTCTTGACGAGAAACCCATTGATCAGCGTGCACAGCCATCGTGTTGAGGACGGTTCGGTAATCATTCGAAGCAATTTTCAAATGGTACATCTCATTGAAATATTTGGCACCCAGTTGCGAAAGGGCTCCGTTTTCAGCGAACGCTCCGTTTAGCACGTCATCTTCGTCGATCTCATTGTTGGTGTCATACTGAAAAGCTGAGAATCCAAACTGCTGAATAAAGTGCGGATACCCCTCAGATAGGTCCGCCAAAAGTTTCACCGCGCCGGGAGTGATCTTCGTCTGGACTGTGTTTTTCTCATTGGCTGCGAGAATACCCCTCTCAATCACAGAGATCCGCTCTCCTGGCAGCAACGGTTCGAGAAGCATCGTCGTAAAAAGTCGAGGAGAAGATACATGACTTGCCTTGAGCTTCCCCAATAAATTTGGAAGCCCAGCCAGACCAAGAACGACGTTATTACAAGACCGGCGAGCAAGGCGCTCGGTCAGCGTCTTGCAAAGCTCCCCTAAATTGGCATCAGCGGCCGGTCGGTCTGCTTCGTCGATAAGGATTAGAATCCCATCAATGTCGTTAACCAAGTCCCCGCATAGCTCGGCCATACGAGCAACCAGGGTGTCAGTAGCATCTTGGGGGTCGAATGAGGCCGCATCCCTGTGATAGCGAACTCCAAGGATTTCCCAGTTGGAAGCCCAGTCCCAAAACGATTTGGCTTTCTCCTTGAATGTGGCGCTGTCGCCGATGGCCTCTTTCAGCTCGCGCCCAATCGTCCTTACGATATCGAGTTGTGACGTGGTGCCGCCCAAGTCCACTGAGATCACGAGGAAATTCAATACATCTCTACTCAAGGCCGCAATAGTGCCGTTCGCCGTCAGTTTGGTGACATAAAAAAACGACGACTTTCCAATCCCTCGCTCCCCTTGAATAAGGAAATGGATCGGATTTCCATGCTTTGCTTGAAAGAGGCCATGCTCGATCGCCTTTAGCTCATCGAAGCGGCCCGTGAAAATCCCGGGGGAGATCAGCCCATTGGGGTTGAATGGATTAAACTTCATCTGGTTCACAGCCCTAGGAAGGTGCCACGTTCAGCTCGGCGAAGGTTTCTGTGCCGTTTCTGTGCCAGGCAAATCAGGAAGTTAGCTAAGTCTTTGAAAGGATGGTGGGCGTGACAGGGATTGAACCTGTGACCCCTGCAATGTCAATGCAGTGCTCTCCCGCTGAGCTACACGCCCATCCGAAGCCGCGCATACACCATTTTTGATCCAGCGCGTCAATAGCAGGAAAAAGGAAAGAAGGCGTCGTCTCGCCGCAGTGGCGAAGAGTGCGGCGCCTCGGCTAAAAACGGCTCAGGCCGCCTGCAGCATCTTTTCGACCTCGTTGACGAGGTCGCGCAGATGGAACGGTTTCGACAGCACCTTGGCGTCTTTCGGCGCCTTGGAATCCGGGTTCAGCGCAACGGCGGCGAAACCGGTGATGAACATGACTTTGAGATCAGGATCGATCTCTGTGGCGCGCCGCGCCAGTTCGATGCCGTCCATCTCCGGCATGACGATGTCGGTCAACAGCAGCGAGAACGGTTCCTCGCGCAGCCGCTCATAGGCGCTGGCGCCATTGTCGAAATCGCTGACCTGGTAACCGGCGCGCTCCAGCGCCTTGACGAGGAACCGACGCATATCGTCGTCGTCTTCCGCCAGAAGAATGCGTGCCATGATATCCCGTCCGAATCACCCGCCCGAGGTTGCCGTTGGGCAAGCCCGTTAACCATCCTGTATATGAGGAGGTGAGGGTAAACATCAAGTGAACGCTGACGGGGATGATCCATATTTACCGGGCGTGTGCTGCGGCCGAAATGCTGGACACGAGGCTTGCAAGGTGGCACTTTCACATCATGATGCACTGGTGTTTTCGGGTTCGTTCAAATTGAAGACGGCAGCCGAGGATTTTTCGGTCTTTCCACCCTTCGAAATCCGGTCGGGCGTCGAGCAGCGCGTCCCCTTCCTCTTCAACTCACCGCATAGCGGCCGCTACTATCCGGAGCGCTTCCTTGCCATGGCAAGGCTGGACCGCAACGCCATCCGCCGGTCCGAGGACTGCTACGTCGATGAGCTGTTCGGCGGCACCGTCGCGCTCGGCGCGCCGTTGCTGGCGGCGAATTTCCCGAGGGCCTATCTCGACGTCAACCGCGAGCCGTGGGAGCTTGATCCGCGCATGTTCGCCGAGCCGGTGCCGTCCTTCTGCAACATCCGCTCGGCGCGGGTGGCCGGCGGGCTGGGCACGGTGCCGAAGCTGGTCGGCGAGGGGCTCGACATCTATTCCGGCCGCTTGCCGCTGGCCGAAGCGGTCTCCCGCATCGAGGCCGTCTACAAGCCCTATCACGAGACGCTGAAGCGGCTGTTGACCAGAACCCATGCGCGGTTTGGCTTTGCCGTGCTGATCGACTGTCATTCGATGCCGGCGAGCATCAGGGTCGGCGACAGCGGCCAGCGGCCCGACTTCATCATCGGCGACCGTTTCGGCATCTCGGCAACGGCCGCCCTGACCGACACCGCGATCGGCCTGCTCAGCGCCATGGGCTATTCGGTCGCCCACAACAAGCCCTATGCCGGCGGCTTCATCACCGAGCACTATGGCCGCCCGGCGCGCCATCTGCACGCGCTGCAGATCGAGGTCAACCGGGGGCTCTATATGAACGAGCGGACATTCGAGAAGGCTGCCGGCTTCGATGCGCTGGCCGACGATCTGACGCGGTTCTCAGCCGACCTGATGTCGATGCCCGATCATCATTTCATCGACTTGCCACTGGCCGCGGAGTGAATAACCTGCCGCTGGCCGCGGACTGAATGGCGCCATAAAAAAAGACCGCATCGTTTGCACGATACGGTCGAAGTCTAGGGAGGAAACGCCCAAGGAGGGCATGGACAGGAAACCCTGTCCGAGATTGAGGGTATTGTGCGCTGCACAAATGTCAAGCGACCTTCAGCCTTTTTTAATTCACTCTGATGTGGAAATTGCGTTTCGATGGCGCCTGTGTGACATCCAGGCAACAGATGCCGTCGCGGAAAAATCCTCGACACCCTTGTTTTGGCACGAAATTGGCGGCAAAGCCGGGCTCGGGCATGCTGCAATGCGGGAGAATCAGTTGGACATCAGCATCGATTTCATGCGTCGCATCGCGCAGGCGGCAGCGGCGGAGACCTTGCCGCGCTTTCGTGCCCAAGGTGCGGTCGCCAACAAGGAACAGGGCAGTTTTGATCCGGTCACCGAGGCCGATCGCGAGGCCGAGCGCGCCATCCGGGCTCTGATATCGGCTGAGTATCCCGATCATGGTATTCTAGGCGAGGAGCATGGCAGCGAGAACATTTCGAGCCGGCACGTCTGGGTGATCGACCCGATCGACGGCACGCGCGCATTCATTTCCGGCCTGCCGGTGTGGGGCACACTGGTCGGGCTGACGATCGATGGCGACGCCGTTGCCGGCATGATGGCGCAGCCCTTCACCGGCGAGCTTTTCTACGCCAACGGCTCGGGCTCCCATTATGAGGGGCCAGGCGGGCCGCGAAAACTGACGACCCGCAAGACGACGAAGTTGGACCAGGCGACGCTGTTCACCACCACGCCGGCCCTGTTCAAGGGCGAGGCGCGCAACCGTTACGATGCATTCGAAAGACAGATCCAGCTCGCCCGCTATGGCGCCGATTGCTATGCCTTCGCCATGATCGCCTCGGGAAGCGTCGACATCGTCGCCGATCCCGGATTGAAGCCCTACGACATCGTGGCGCTGATCCCGATCATCGAAAAGGCAGGCGGCGTCGTCACCACATTCGATGGCGGGCCGGCGGAACAGGGCGGCGATGTACTCGCCGCGGCGACGCCGGAACTTCATGCCGCCGCCATGGCCGCCCTGCGCGGCTAAACGAGCGTCCGCCGCCATTCAGGTGATGCCGACCGCTTGAAGCAGTCGTTTTACTGCCGGCGGCCCCCCTTGGGGAGCGACCGGCGCCCGTCAGGCTGTGGGGTCGTCGCTGCCGGGAATGAAGGCGTCGAAGGCGGCGAGCAATTGCTCGCGGTAGATGTCGGCTTCCTGCAGGATTTCGTGGCGGGAGCCATCGATCATCAGCAGCGAACCGAGCCGCAGACGCCTGGCGTAGGCTTCCACGGCCCTGGTCGAGACGACCTGGTCGGCGCCGGCGGCGATGATCAGCAGCGGGACCTGGATCCGAGCCATGAAATCGGGGTCGCTGACGGCTTCCGATGCTTTCGCGGCTGCCTGCAGCCAGCGGATCGTCGGCCCGCCAAGCGCCAGTTGCGGGTATTCTTCATAGATCCGTGTGTTGCGCCGATAGCGCTCCGGGTCCGATGTCAGCTTGTTGGTCTCGAACGGGGCCGTAATCCTCGGCCGCGGACCCCAGGCGGCGTAGAGCCGGCCGAGGCCGAGAGCGCAGAACAGAGAACAGACGCGGCGAACCGTCGAGATCGAGACCGGCAGGTCGGGCAGCGTCAGGAAGGGCGCGATCAGCATCATGCGCCGGATGCGGTTCACCATCGATGGGGCGGCAAGCAGGGTGATCAAGGCACCTGCCGAATGGGCGAGGATGTAGTACGGTCCGCGGCAATCGGGCAGCACGATCTCCTCGAAGAACTGTTCGAGGTCGGCGGTGTACTCGCGGAAGCTGCTGACGTAGCCGCGCTGGTGATCGCGGATCAGCCGGTCGGAATCGCCCTGGCCGCGCCAATCGAGCGTGGCGACGCCAAAGCCGCGATCGGCAAGGTTGCGGATGGTTTCGAAATATTTCTCGATGCACTCGTTGCGGCCGGTGAGCAGGACCACGGTGCCCTTTATCGGGCGAGCGACCGCGCCGAACAGGCCGTAGCGGATATTCTTGCGGTCACGCGTGGTGAAGAAGCCGCCGGTGGCATTTTCCGGCCGCGGATTGCCCTCGATTTCGTGAAAAAGGGAGTTTTCGGTGAAAAGATCCGTCATTCGGCGCTTCGTGCTCGGCGTCTCGCATGCCCGCCTGCGCTGGCCGGCTCCGCTAAGGTGATAGACGCCCATGCGCCAAAAGCCAAGGAATTCCGGGTGACGGAGGCTGCAACGGGGAAGGCCGGAAGCCGCTTGAAAGCGTGCTTCCGGCCTCTGTCGATCCGGGAGGAAGGGACGTTAACACCCGGTCGGCCTCGTTGCGGCGCCTGTAGTGCGATCGGCGCCGCCAGTCCTTGATCCTGGAATGCACTCTAGCGCCGGCTGTCTGAACGCGCGCCGAAGCGCCGGTTCATCTGCCGTTCATCTGGGAATCAGCCGCACGGCTTTTGCCGTCGGGTGAAATCTTGAAATGCCTTCGGGCGCTCCCCAAATGTCTCATGCGGTCGCCAATGTCGGGGCCGCTGGTCTAGCCGAAACGCCGCTCAAGGGTTTCGCACCGGCCATACGCAAACCATGTTGCTCAACAGGAGAACACCTCATGCGTCACGTTGATTTTTCCCCGCTCTATCGTTCGACCGTCGGCTTCGACCGCCTCTTCACCATGCTCGATTCGCTTGCGCAGCCGGATGGCGCGCAGACCTATCCGCCCTACAACATCGAGCGCACCGGTGAGGATTCCTACCGCATCTCGATGGCGGTTGCCGGCTTCTCGGACGAGGAAATCTCGATCGAAGCCCATCGCAATGTGCTGACCGTGAAAGGTGAGCGCAAAGACGAGGGCACCGGCGAAGGGTCCGAACTGCTCTATCGCGGCATTGCCTCAAGGGCTTTCGAGCGCCGCTTCCAGCTTGCCGATCACGTTGAAGTCGTCGGTGCTTCGCTGAAGAACGGCCTGCTCTTCGTCGACCTCAAGCGCAACATCCCCGAGGAGCTGAAGCCGCGCAAGATCGCCATTACGGCGTCTTCGGCCAAGGCCAAGCAGATCGAGGCCAAGACCGCTGCCTAAAGTACAAGTCTCCTCCCGAGACGGAAGCGGCGCCTAAAGGCGCCGCTTTTTTGTTGTCAGGGATATTGATTATCCTGCGATCAGCTGGCCAAAGCGGTCGACATCTTCGGCCGTCGTCGCGAAGCTGGTGACGAAGCGATAGAGCAACTCGTCCTCGCCGATATGACCGTCGAAACCGTGCGGCTTGTGCCAGTCGTAGAAGGCGGCACCCGCTGCCTGCAGCTTTTCAGCCTCGGCCTTCTTGATCACCGCGAACACCTCATTGGCTTGCGGCAGCCAGGCCAGCTTCGCCGTTGCCGAATCCTCGATCGCCGCGGCAAGGCGCGCGGCCATGGCGTTGGCGTGGCGGGCGGTGTCCAGCCACAATCCGTCCTTGAAATAGGCCTCGAACTGCGCCGCAACGAAGCGCGATTTCGAAAACAACTGGGCGGCGCGCTTGCGCAGGAAGGCCAATTCCTTGGCGCGATCAAGATCGAACAGCACGATCGCCTCGGCGCACCAGCAGCCGTTCTTGGTGCCGCCGAAGGAGAGGATGTCGACGCCGCGTTTCCAGGTCATTTCGGCCGGTGTCGTCTCAAGCGCGACCAGCGCGTTGGCAAAGCGGGCGCCATCCATGTGCAGGGGCACCGAATGCTTCTTGGCGATCGCCGAGATCGTCTCGATCTCATCCAGGCCGTAGATGGTGCCGACCTCGGTCGACTGGGTGATCGAAACGGCCATCGGCCGTCCCCAATGGACGATTTCGGGCGCAAAACGGGCGATGGTCCTTTCCAGATTGTGCGGGTCGATCTTGCCCAGCGGGCCATCGATGTCATGCAGGCGCGAGCCGCCGGAAAAATACACCGGCGCGCCGCATTCATCCTCGATGACATGCGATTCGCGGTGGGCGAAGGAAATGCCGCCTGGCTTGTTGTAAGCGGTGAGCGCCAGCGAGTTGGCGGCCGTGCCGGTGGCGACGAAGAACACCGCGACCTCGCGTTCGAAAATCTCACTGAAGCGCTGGTAGACTGCCCGGTCGAGCGCACCGTCGCCATAGGCGGTGGAAAAGCCGCCGGCATTGGCCGACAGGCCGGCGGCAATATTGGGATGGGCGCCTGCCCAATTGTCGGAAGCGAAGAACATGCATCTGCCTATGTCTTGGGAGGTCGGGGGGGTGGGGAGATCGGGTTTTGGGGAAATCAGTCTGAAGTTGACCGGTTTCGCGAGCGGACCGCAAGGGGCCAGGCGCCGGAAAAGCAGTAAAGCCAGCCAACCGACAAACCCCAGGTCGACGACTGAAGCTTACGTTTTTCCCGGACTTGACGACATTTTCTGTCGCCAAAAGCCCAAGTTTTTTCTGAATCGGTCTTGTGTGCGTCCCGGATTTCTGCCATAAAAATTTAGGACAGTAGTGCTGTCTTATTTTGTCGCACAAAACGAGCCGGATTGGCGTATCATTGGGCCTCTCCGGCTGTTGCCGCGAGCGACAGGTGGACAGCCAGACTCTGGCCTGTACGATTACCAGATGCGATCCATGCGGAAAGCCGCCTGGTTCGGCAAGGATTTCGCAAGACGTGCCACAAGGATCAGGGTGAGCCAAGCGCTTGCCGAGGCAAACCAGCGCCTGAATGGCTGGGAATGGAGGACAGGAGATGACGGACATGACGCACTCTGCGACGAACGGCCAGGCCGCGCAGACGAAAGCGGCAACCGTCAAAACCACCTTGCGATCCAATATTAGCCGAACCGCCAACGGCTTTTCCGCCCAGGGCCTCTACGATCCGCGCAACGAGCATGACGCCTGCGGCGTCGGCTTCATCGTCAATATGAAGGGCGTGAAGTCGCATCAGATCGTCAAGGACGGGCTGGCTGTGCTCGAAAACCTGACGCATCGCGGCGCCGTTGGCGCCGATCCGCTGGTCGGCGATGGCGCCGGCGTGCTGGTGCAGCTTCCCGACCAGTTCTTCCGTGAGGAGATGGCGGCCCAGGGCATCGAGCTGCCGCCGGCGGGTCAGTACGGCGTCGGACACTGGTTCATGCCGCAGGACGCGGCCCTTCGCGCCCATATCGAGGACATCATTGTCGAATCGGCGCAATCCGAGGGGCTTCCGCTCATCGGTTTCCGTGACGTGCCCGTCGACAATTCGTCGCTGTCGAAGGCGCCTGACATCGTGGCATCCGAGCCGTTCCACCGGCAGATCTTCATCGGCCGCACGCCAGACATTACCGATGACGAGGAATACGAGGCCAGGCTCTATCTGCTGCGCAAGGTCATATCGGGCCGCATCTACGCCGAGAACGACAACAAGGACATCGGCGCCTATTGCGTGTCGCTGTCGGCGCGCACCATCGTCTACAAGGGCATGTTCCTGGCCTACCAGGTCGGCGCCTATTACAAGGACCTGATCGATCCGCGCTTCGAGACCGCGCTGATCCTCGTCCACCAGCGCTTCTCGACCAACACCTTCCCGTCTTGGAAGCTGGCGCATCCCTACCGCATGGTCGCCCACAATGGCGAGATCAACACCGTGCGCGGCAACAACAACTGGATGGCTGCGCGCCAGGCGTCGGTCGATTCCGAACTGTTCGGGAACAACATCTCGAAGCTGTGGCCGATCTCATACGACGGCCAGTCCGACACCGCCTGCTTCGACAATGCGCTCGAGTTCCTGTTCCAGGGCGGGTACAGGCTCAGCCATGCCATGATGATGCTGATCCCGGAAGCCTGGGCCGGCAACAAGCTCATGGATGCCGATCGCAAGGCCTTCTACGAATACCATGCGGCACTGATGGAGCCGTGGGATGGGCCGGCGGCGGTGGTTTTCACCGATGGCCGCCAGATCGGCGCCACGCTCGACCGCAATGGCCTGCGCCCGGCACGCTACATCGTCACCGATGACGACCGCGTCATCATGGCCTCGGAAGCCGGCGTGCTGCCGGTGCCCGAGGAGAAGATCGTCAAGAAGTGGCGGCTGCAGCCCGGCCGGATGCTGCTGATCGACCTGGAGAAGGGGCGCATCGTTTCCGACGAGGAGCTCAAGTCGGAGATCGCGACCAAGCATCCCTACAAGACCTGGCTCGCCAACACGCAGCTCATCCTCGAAGATCTGAAGCCGGTCGAGCCGCGCGCGCTGCGCAAGGATGTCAGCCTGCTCGATCGCCAGCAGGCATTCGGCTACAGCCAGGAAGACACCAAGCTGTTGATGTCGCCGATGGCGACGACAGGCCAGGAAGCGGTGGGCTCGATGGGCACCGACACGCCGATCTCGGCGATGTCGGACAAGTCGAAGCTGCTCTACACCTACTTCAAGCAGAACTTCGCCCAGGTCACCAACCCGCCGATCGATCCGATCCGCGAGGAGCTGGTGATGAGCCTGGTGTCCTTCATCGGGCCGCGGCCTAACATCTTCGACCTGGTCGGCAATTCGCGCCGCAAGCGGCTTGAGGTGCGCCAGCCGATCCTGACCAATGGCGATCTCGAAAAGATCCGTTCCATCGGCCACACCGAGGACCGCTTCGACACCAAGACGATCGACATCACCTATGGCTCGGCCGAAGGGGCCGCGGGCATGCAGGGCGCCATCGACCGGTTGTGCGAGCGGGCGGAGGCGGCGGTCGCCGGCGGCTATAACATCATCATCCTGTCCGACCGCCAGGTCGGGCCGGACCGCATCGCCATCCCGGCGCTGCTGGCTACGGCCGCGGTCCATCATCACCTGATCCGCAAGGGGTTGCGCACCTCGGTCGGCCTCGTCGTCGAATCCGGCGAGCCGCGCGAAGTGCATCATTTCTGCTGCCTTGCCGGCTATGGCGCCGAGGCGATCAATCCGTACCTTGCCTTCGACACGCTGCTCGACATGCACAAGCGTGGCGAACTGCCGAAGGAAGTGGACGCCTACGAGGTCGTTTCGCGCTACATCAAGTCGATCGGCAAGGGCATCCTCAAGGTGATGTCCAAGATGGGCATCTCGACCTACCAGTCTTATTGCGGCGCGCAGATTTTCGACGCCATCGGCCTGAAGACCGATTTCGTGCAGCAATACTTCACCGGCACCGCGACGCTGATCGAAGGCGTCGGCCTGGACGAGATCGCGGCAGAGACGCTCAGCCGCCACAATGACGGTTTCGGCAACGACCCCGTGCTGCGCAACAGCCTCGAGGTCGGCGGCGAATACATGTTCCGCATGCGCGGCGAGGCGCATATCTGGTCGCCCGACGCGGTCGCCACCTTGCAGCACGCCGTGCGCCAGGGGTCGTGGGAAACGTTCAAGGACTATTCCGCCCAGATCGACAGCGAGACGGCCCGCGCCCAGACCATTCGCGGCCTGTTCAAGATCAAGCTGGCCGGAGAGACCGGCCGCAAGAAGGTGGCGCTCGACGACGTCATGTCAGCGGCCGACATCGTCAAGCGGTTCTCGACCGGGGCGATGTCGTTCGGGTCGATCTCGCGCGAAGCGCATACCACGCTGGCGCGCGCGATGAACCAGATCGGCGGCAAGTCGAACACCGGCGAGGGCGGCGAAGAGGCCGACCGCTATCTGCCGCTGCCTGGCGGCGGCAAGAACCCCGAACGCTCGGCGATCAAGCAGATCGCCTCGGGCCGTTTCGGCGTCACGGCCGAATACCTCGTCAATTCCGACATGATGCAGATCAAGGTGGCGCAGGGCGCCAAGCCCGGCGAGGGCGGCCAGCTGCCCGGCCACAAGGTCGACGCGACCATCGCCAAGGTCCGGCATTCGACGCCGGGCGTGGGCCTGATCTCGCCGCCGCCGCATCACGACATCTATTCGATCGAGGATCTGGCACAGCTGATCTACGATCTGAAGAACGTCAATCCGGCGGCCGACGTGTCGGTCAAGCTGGTGTCGGAAGTCGGCGTCGGCACGGTCGCGGCGGGTGTCGCCAAGGCACGCGCCGACCACATCACCATTTCGGGCTATGATGGCGGCACTGGCGCCTCGCCGCTGACCTCGCTCAAGCATGCCGGCAGCCCATGGGAAATGGGCCTTGCCGAGACGCACCAGACGCTGGTGCTGAACGGTCTGCGGTCGCGCGTCGCGCTGCAGGTCGATGGTGGCTTGCGCACGGGGCGCGACGTTATCATCGGCGCGCTGCTTGGCGCCGACGAGTTCGGCTTCTCGACCGCGCCGCTGATCGCGGCCGGCTGCATCATGATGCGCAAGTGCCATCTCAACACCTGCCCGGTCGGCGTCGCGACGCAGGATCCGGTGCTGCGCAAGCGCTTCAAGGGCACGCCCGAGCATGTCATCAACTTCTTCTTCTACGTGGCGGAAGAGGTGAGGGAGCTGCTCGCCGAGATGGGTTACACCCATCTCGACCAGATCATCGGCGACAGTGATCTTCTGGAGAAGCGCGACCTGATCGTGCACTGGAAGGCGCGCGGGCTCGATTTCTCGAAGATGTTCTTCAAGCCGGATGCGCCGCATGAGGCGGTGCACTGGACCGAGCGCCAGAAGCACCCGATCGACGACGTGCTCGACCGCAAGCTGATCGAACTGGCAAAGCCTGCGCTCGAAAGCAAGCTGCCGGTCAAGATCGAGGTCGATATCCGCAATGTCGACCGCTCGGCGGGCGCCATGCTGTCGGGTGAAGTGGCCAAGCGCTTCAAGCACAAGGGTCTGCGCGAGGACACCATCCAGGTGAAGCTGACCGGCACTGCCGGCCAGTCCTTCGGCGCCTTCCTGGCGCGCGGCATCTCGTTCGAGCTTGTCGGCGCCGGCAATGACTATGTCGGCAAGGGCCTGTCGGGCGGCCGCATCGTCATCCGGCCGCCGGAAGAGGCCAAGATCGTCGCCGCCGAGTCCATCATCGTCGGCAATACGGTGCTCTATGGCGCCACCGAGGGCGAGGCCTACTTTGCCGGCGTCGCCGGCGAGCGTTTCGCCGTGCGCAATTCGGGCGTCGCCGCCGTCGTCGAAGGCGTCGGCGACCATGGCTGCGAGTATATGACGGGCGGCATCGTCGTCGTCATCGGCAAGACCGGCCGCAATTTCGCCGCCGGCATGTCGGGCGGCGTCGCCTATGTGCTGGACGAGGCGGGCGATTTCGCCGAGCGCTGCAACATGGCGATGGTCGAGCTGGAGCCGGTTCCGGAAGAAGACGATCTGATGGAAAGGCTGCTGCACCATGGCGGCGACCTCGATCACAAGGGTCGCGTCGACGTCTCCGGCGACATGACCAGCCATGACGAGGAGCGGCTTTACCAGCTGATTTCCAACCATGTGCATTACACCGGGTCGGTACGTGGTCGCGAGATTCTCGACGACTGGACGATTTTCCGGCCGAAGTTCCGCAAGATCATGCCGGTCGAATACCGCCGCGCCCTGATCGAGATGGAGCGCATGCGCATGGGCGTCGCGGCGGAATAGGCTTTGCAATTGCCGGGGAGCCCAAGCTTCCCGGCCCATCTTCATCGACAGTTTGACCTCCGGCGCAAGGTTGCCATGGCTGCCTCAAGGGGTTAACGGGTGCGGCGAAAACCGCACCATCTGGACAGCAGGAACTGGACTATGGGCAAGGTAACAGGCTTTCTCGAAATCGACCGGCAGGTGCACAAGTACCAGCCGGCCTCCGATCGCATCCGGCATTTCCGTGAATTCACGCTGCCGATGTCCGACAAGGAGGTCGAGAAACAGGCCGCGCGCTGCATGGATTGCGGCATTCCGTTCTGCCATGGGCCGACCGGTTGCCCGATCCACAACCAGATTCCGGACTGGAATGACCTCGTCTACAATGGCGACTGGGACAACGCGATCCGCAACCTGCATTCGACCAACAATTTCCCGGAGTTCACCGGCCGCATCTGCCCCGCGCCCTGCGAGGAAGCCTGCACGCTGAACCTCGAGGACATTCCCGTCGCCATCAAGACGGTCGAGCAGGCGATCGCCGACAAGGCCTATGAAACCGGCCATATCAGGCCCTATCCGCCGGAGAAGAAGACCGGCAAGCGCGTCGCCGTCATCGGCTCCGGCCCTGCCGGCATGGCGGCTGCCCAGCAGCTTGGCCGCGCCGGCCACGATGTCCATGTCTACGAGCGCGAAAGCCGGCCCGGCGGGCTGATGCGCTACGGCATTCCCGACTTCAAGATCGAGAAGCACTATATCGACCGGCGCATCGAGCAGATGCAGGGTGAGGGCGTGACCTTCCATTGCGGCGTCAATGTCGGCGTCGACAAGCCGGTTGCCGAGCTGCTCGCCGAACATGATGCCGTGCTCTATTGCGGCGGCTCGGAAACGCCGCGCGCGGCCGGCATTCCCGGCGACGATCTCGGCGGCGTGCATGACGCGATGCCCTATCTGGTGCAGCAGAACCGGCGTGTCGGCGGCGAACCGATTCAGTCGGTGGCATGGCCGTCGCATC
Organism: Mesorhizobium sp. WSM4808; assembly: GCF_055811675.1. Classification (NCBI taxonomy): domain Bacteria; kingdom Pseudomonadati; phylum Pseudomonadota; class Alphaproteobacteria; order Hyphomicrobiales; family Phyllobacteriaceae; genus Mesorhizobium; species Mesorhizobium sp. WSM4808. The sequence goes on along the minus strand of NZ_JBVVQX010000003.1, from coordinate 345,928 downwards.
CGATCATCGCCGGCGGCCAGCATGTCGTCGTCGTCGGCGGCGGCGATACCGCCTCCGACTGTGTCGGCACTGCTTTTCGCCAGGGTGCGGTGCGCGTCACCCAGCTCGACATCCGTCCGCAGCCGCCGGAGAAGGAAGACAAGCTTTCGGTCTGGCCCTATTGGGCGACCAAGATGCGCACCTCGTCCTCGCAGGCCGAAGGCGCGGAGCGCGAATTCCAGGTGGCGACACTCGAATTCATCGGCGAAGAAGGCCAGTTGACCGGCGTCAAGTGCTGCGAGGTCGATGACAAGCGCAAGCCGATCGCCGGTACCGAATTCGTCATTCGTGCCGATCTCGCTTTCATCGCCATCGGCTTTGCCGGGCCGGCCGCGGCCGGTGTGGCGAGAGAATTGGACGGGCAGATGAAGATCGCCACCGACAGCCGCCGCTCCAGGAATGTCGAGGCCAATGACCGCGACTACCGGACCAGCGTGGACAGGCTCTATGCGGCCGGCGACGTGCGTCGTGGCCAGTCGCTGGTCGTCTGGGCGATCCGCGAGGGCCGCCAGGCGGCACGCTCGATCGACGAGGCACTGATGGGGTCAAGCGTTCTCCCGCGCTGAGCCCAGGAGCGTGCGGCGATACTAACGATTGATCGCGGTCGTGGTATCGGTCGCGGCCTTTGGCGGCCATGAGAAATCGTCGGCGCGGCCGGGCGATGCAATCGGTGCCTTGCCCTCGACCACAAGCTTTTCACCGGGCAAGTCCGGATTGGCCTTCGCCGGCGGTGTCGCGCCCAGCAATTCGGAGCCACCGTCGAGTGCCGGATCGCTGAGCAGCATCGGCGCGGTGCGGTCGATAACGATGGGGGCCGCGGCCGGCGCCGGCGCCTCGACAGGTGCGCCCGCCGGAGCGGACGGTGTAATCACGCTTCCAGGCGCGGTCAGGCCGAGGATCTTCAGCAGCGGTTTTTCGGTGTAGAAGGCGAGTTTGCGCTTGCCCGCCCTCGAGACGTTGATGCCGTCATCGGCGCGCAGCCGCACCGGTTGGCCGTTGATGTCGGGGCCGCTGGTGACGAAAGCACCGTTCTCATCGACGAAGCCGTCCCAGACGTCGACGAATTCACCGCCATGGCTTTCAGCGGCCTGATGATAGATGTCGTTGAAGGCCAGCATATCGGAGGTCATCTTCGACACCCGGAACGCCGGCATGCCGACCCAGAGGAAGGGTACCTTTGCCTCCGCGACAGCTTTGCCGAACGCCTCGGTCCGGCGCTCATATTCCTTGGTCCAGGTTTCAGAGCGGGGCTGCTCGCGCACGTCGCCCACCTTCATCTGCTGGCGGTCGTTGGAACCCAGCATGACGATCACGGCGGCAGGTTTTTCGGTCTCGATCAGCGATTTGATCTGTTCGGGCCAGTTGTAGAAATCATCGCGTACGAAGCCGGACGAGCCATTGCTGCGAACGACGATCCTGACGCCGGTATTCTCGGCAAAGGCGGTGTCGAGGCCTTCGGCGAGGCCGGCCGCCATGAAGTCGCCGACCACCAGGACGGTGCGGGCGTCCGGTGCCTTGTCGACCACCGGGATTTCCGGTTCCGCGGGCGGGCGCGGGGCGCGGGGTTTTTTCGCCTTGGGCCTGGGCCTTGCCTTCTGGATGTCCTGCGGTGGCTCGATGCGCTCGCTGCGGCGCGGAAACAGAAGGTCGCGCAACGACCAACCGCGGTTTGGCTGCTCCTGCGCCAAGGCCGGCGCGTGAAAGGCGCCAGCCACGCCGACGGCGAGCACGATCACGGCCAGAATGAGCACCGGCATGCGACGGACAAGCCCTGCGATGCGCGCAGCCGAAGCCAATCGTTTCCTCCATCCCTTGGCGCGGTCCTGCCGAAAAACCGCATCGATTTCTCGGCAAATGCCGTGCCAACCAGATTGCTACAGCGTCCTTTGCGCGACCGAAAGGCCGCGCGGCACCGCAGGCGGCTCTATTTCTGCCGGAGCCACTTCAGCACTTCCATGCTCGGGTAACCGTCCTGGGTCAAGCCGGCCTTCGCCTGGAAGGCCAAGATGGCTGATTTCGAGCCGTCGCCGATCTTGCCGTCGAACTTGCCGTCATAAAGGCCATGTTGGGAAAGCCGCTGCTGCAGCTCCTGCCTTTCCTCGAAAGTGAGCTTGGTGAAAGGCCGCTTCCAGTCCTGCACGAGACCGCTGGAGCCGGCGATTTCGTCGGCAAGAAGGCCGACGGCCAGCGCATATTTGTCGGCCTTATTGTAAGCTTTGATGACCGTGAAATTCTTGATCATCAGGAAGGCCGGCCCGTTGCGGCCGTCCGGCACCTTCAGCGTCGCCTTGTCGGAGCCGTTCTTGAACGGCTTGCCGTTGGCCCTGACCACGCCGAGCGCCTGCCATTGCGACAGTGTTTTCGAGCCGCCGGGAAGCTTTCCAGCGGGCAAAGCAACCTCGTAGCCCCAGGTTTTGCCGGCCTGCCAGCCATTCTTCTTCAACAGGTTGGCTGAGGTCGCCAGCGCATCGGGAATCGAATTCCAGATGTCGCGTTTGCCGTTGCCGTCCATGTCGACGGCATAGTGGAGATAGCTGGTCGGGATGAACTGGGTATGGCCCATGGCGCCGGCCCAGGATCCGCTCAGATGGCTTTCGTCGATGTCGCCGGTCTGCAGGATCTTCAGCGCGGCGACCAGCTGGGTGCGGGCGAATTTCGCCCGCTTCGGATCGGCATAGGCCAAGGTCGCCAGCGAGCGCACGACATTGCGCATGACGTCGTCGCGCTTGAGGATCTCGCCATAGTTCGATTCCATCGACCAGATGGCCAGCAGGATGTAGCGGTTGACACCGAACCTGGCCTCGATCCGGTCCAGCCACGGCTTCCATTTCCTGGCCATCTGCTGGCCGACGGCGACCGACTGGTCATGGACGCGATTGTCGAAATAGTCCCAGGCAGGGGCCGTGAATTCAGGCTGCGTACGCGCCTTCTCCAGCACCACCGGATCGATATCCCTGATGTTCCTGAAGGCCTGGTCGTAGAGGGCGCCGGAAACGCCGCTCTGCACGGCGGTGGCGCGGAAGCCGGCGACCCACTGCCGGAAACCGGCATCGGCGAAAGCGGGGCCAGGCATCAGCAGAGCGAGCGATAGGCTGGCTGCCGCCATGACGCTGGTAAAAATTTTTGCGGCATTGCGAACGGACATCTTTTCCTCCTTCTCTGTCTCAGGAAAGACCATTCATCGCCGAACCAGGTTAGGAATTAGTTTACCATAGGCGCCACCGGGAACGAAAAGACGCTTCGAAGCTTTACCGGTGGACATTCCTCTCAGTTGCCCAGTAGTCCCGAATTCCGGCGTGAAAATGTCTTGGAACGGGGATTGCGGAGCTGGCCCTCAAACGGATAATTGAAAGCATGAAGAGAGTTCGCAAGGCAGTCTTCCCGGTCGCCGGTCTCGGCACACGGTTTCTCCCGGCCACCAAGGCTGTCCCCAAGGAAATGCTGACCGTCGTCGACCGGCCGGTGATCCAGTATGTGGTGGATGAGGCACGCGAGGCCGGCATCGAGCATTTCATCTTCGTCACCGGCCGCAACAAGGCCGTCATCGAGGACCATTTCGACATCCAGTTCGAACTCTATGACACGCTGGCCCAGCGCGGCAAGGACGACCAGCTCGCCCGCCTGCAACGGCTGCAGCCGGCGCCGGGGCAGACCAGTTTCACACGCCAGCAGGTGCCGATGGGACTTGGCCATGCCGTCTGGTGCGCCCGCGAACTCGTCGGCGACGAGCCCTTCGCGCTGTTGCTGCCCGACATGATCATGCAGTCGGAGAAGAGCTGCACGAAGGCAATGGTCGAGCTCTACGAGGAGACCGGCAACAACATCATCGCGGTGCAGGAATGCGCTCCCGCCGAAACCCACAAATACGGCATCGTCGGCCGCGGCGAGGACACGCATCACGGTTTCCGCATCACCGAGATGGTGGAAAAGCCGAAGGCCGGCACCGCGCCGTCCAATCTTTACATCAACGGCCGCTACATCCTGCAGCCGGAGATCTTCAAGATCCTTGAAGGCCAGGAAAAAGGCGCCGGCAACGAGATCCAACTCACCGACGCCATGCTGAAGCTGGAAAAGCAGCAGCCTTTCTACGGCTACCACTATCGAGGCCGCACGTTCGACTGCGGATCGCCGGAAGGCTTCGTCGAGGCCAACGTCGCCTTCGCGCTGTGGCGCAGCGACATGAACGAGAACATGGCCGGTGTGATCCGCACGCTTCTCGATGAGATGAAGCCATCCGAGCGCCGCGGCGCCGCATCTTAAGTCGATGTCGATGTTCAGCCGGTCCGCGGAAGGGCCGGTCTGATCTCAACGCACGTTTGGCACGCAAGCCCTCAGCGCTGCACTTTCACGCCGAGGAAGATGCTGTTGGCGGTGTAGTCCCGGCCCGGCAGATTGCTGGTCAGCTTCTCGGTCCTTACCCTTGTGGTGAGGCCGGCGTAGCGGTTCAGCCACCAGGTCAGTCCGGCCTCGGCGCTCAACACCCTGTCATGGCCATCGATGCCGATGTAATCACGCCAGTCGAGGCCCAGAGCCGCATTGGCGGTGAGGTTGGCGCGAATCTGGCGTTCGCCGGTCAGGCGACCGGAATAGAGGATGTCGCCGCTTTCGCCTGATGTGGTCGTGGGCTCGACGGTGGTCCGCCCGGTCAGGCCGATCGTGGTGCCGCGCTCCGGTGACCATTTGAGGTCGGCGTTGACGGTGGCACCGGAGATTGCATCAAGGTTTTTGTCGTCGATCGCTTCCCTGAGCCAGCCGGCCGAGAATTCGCCCGACAGCTTCTCGCCCATGTCGAGTGCAAGGCCAGCGCGGGCGCCGAGCCGCGTCGACGAGCGCTCGAAGCCTTCATTGTCGATGCGTTGATCATAGGTCCGGCGGCCGACCTCGATTTCAGTGAACGGGGTCAGGGCAGGGGAGATCTCGTAGCCGGTGCGCAACGTCGCGGTGTAGAGCGTCGAGTCCTGATCCTTCTGCGACAGCGAGGTGCCGTCCGAGAGCTTGGCGTCGCCGTAAAAATCGTGCGAGACCGCGCCGGTTAGCGTGTACTGCATCTTGCCGAGATGCTTTTCGACGGCGAGGCTGCCATCGATGGTCTGCCGCAGCGGTTGCTTGCTGACGCCGGCAATGGCGTCCGGTGATGATGCCGATTCCGGCACGGCCTCGTAGCCGAGCTTGGCGATGGCGCGCAACTCATTGTCGAGGTCGACATTGAGCTGGCCTTCGATGCGCCCTTGCTCGTCGTGAACCGGGTAACCGGAGACGGTCTCGCGAAACAGGCCATAGCCGTCGATCGTGGCGGAGTTCTCGCGCCAGTCGGATGCGGCGGAAAAGCGCAGCGCCGTCTCGGACAGCAGCGCCGACGTGCCGGCACTGCTCGAATCGCCGTTCGAGGTGGCGGTCAGGCCCTGTTCGATCGTCGGCCGGATGACGAAGGAGCCCCATTTGACGCCGGTGGCGGCAAAGGGATCATCCTCCAGCTTCTTTTTCTGGCCTTCGATGGCGTCAGTGCGCTCCGCGCCTGGGTCGAGCTTCTGCCTGTCGGCACTGTCGATGGTGAGGGCGCGGCGGTTGGCTGTGTCCTCGTCTGTCTCTTCACCTTCGGTGGCATCCGTCGTGGAGGCGGTCGTGGAAGCGGTGATGTCGGAGGTGCCGGCCGTCGATTTCTTTTTCTTTTTCGACTTGTCGGCAGCCTTGTCCTTGGCCTGGTCAGCCGCATTCTGCCCGGCGGTCGATGAGCGGCGGCGAGGCTTGGGCGGCGCCGCGATGTCGGCGGACGTGTCGTCAGTGGCTGCCGGCGGGTCGAAAAGGCTGCCGGTCGCGGTGGCGTCGCCAGTGTCGGCGTCGTCTGGCACGGCACCGGCGCTGGCCGGCAGATAGGTGCGGGCCGGCGCATTGTCCTGCGCGGCATTGGCCGGCTGTTGACCCTGCGCTGCCAGGGCCAGCTGTCTCGCCTTGCGCTGCTGGTCGGACAGGATCGCCGATTCCGAAACCTCGCCGCGCAGTTCGGTTTCCTGGGCATGGAGCGCAGTCGGGCGCAGCAAGGCAAACATGCTGGTTGCCAGCAGCAAGGCGCAGACAGCCTTGCCCTTTCTTCCTGTCGAATTTTCTGGCTGGGCCCCGGACATCGCCACCACTGCTTGCGCGGCGCACGCGCGCCATACTTACCGAACCGTAAATGGGGATGGTTAACGGAGGGTTGAGGCGGCGGCCCGTCAACCAGCTGAAGCGCTGATTTCCAAAGGGATTCATACCGCCTGCGTTAAGCTTTTGATTTTCGCGCCTGCCGTCGTCAAAACCACCGCGCACGTTCGGGCAACATGCCTTGGGCCATTTCTGTTGGACAGCGCGCCGGCAAAGCGCTAATCGCATCAGCCATGCATGCGGGATCCCTGGATAAGAAGCCTTCGGACAGGCAAGCCTCGATCGCTTCGGCGCTGAGGACGGTGGCAACCGAACAGGCTGGGGTTGCAGCCCTTGCCGAGGCCTTGGAGAACGGATTGGCCGCGCCTTTCGCGCAGGCGGTCGAGATGATCTCCGGGATTGAAGGCCGGCTCATCGTCACCGGTGTCGGCAAAAGCGGCCATATCGGTTCGAAGATCGCGGCGACGCTGGCCTCGACCGGCACGCCGGCTTTCTTTGTCCATCCCGCAGAAGCCAACCACGGCGATCTCGGGATGATCGCCAGGGACGACGCCATCATCGCCATGTCGTGGTCGGGCGAAAGCAAGGAACTGATGGGCATCGTCGCCTATTCCAGGCGCTTCTCCATCCCGCTGATCGCCATCACCGCCGGAGAGACATCGGCGCTGGCGCGGGCGGCGGACGTGGTGCTGTTGCTGCCGCGCGCGCCTGAAGCCTGCCCGCACGGCTTGGCGCCGACGACATCGACGCTGCTGCAACTGGTGATGGGCGACGCGCTGGCGATCGCGCTGCTCGAAGCACGCGGCTTCACGCCGGATCATTTCCGCACCTTTCACCCGGGCGGCCAGCTCGGCGCCAACCTGACGCAGATCCGCGAGATCATGCATGTCGGCGACAGGCTGCCGCTGGTGGTTGCGGGCACCGGCATGCATGACGCGATCCTGGAACTGTCACGCAAGGGATTTGGCTGCGTCGCGATCACCGACGCAGACGGTGCGCTGGTCGGCATCATCACCGATGGCGACATCCGCCGGCACATCGGCAGCAACCTGCTGGCGATGACGGTGGATCAGGTGATGACAAAAGGCCCGAAGACCGCGACGCCGGACACGCTGGTCGCAACGGCGCTGCAGACGATCAACAATTCAGCCATCACCAGCCTGATGGTGGTGGAGGGCCGGAAACCAGTCGGCCTCATCCACCTGCACGACCTGCTGCGTATCGGCGCCGCCTAGGGTGTGCTGATCTTAAGGTGATGCCGGCCTGCAAACGACGGTTTCCTGCGCTTCCGGTGCTCACGTACCCAAAGTACGCTCCGCTCCGGTTCTCGGAACCCACCGTTTTCGACTCGGCCTGACCTGAATCTCAACACACCTTGTCCAAGCGGTGGGTTTCAAGAATTCAGACCGCCTCGACGGTCAGTTCCAGATCCGTGTCGGCCGCGCCCGTCACGCGCACTTGCGTGCCGGCCGGCAAATCCGGGCCGGAGACACGCCACAGCGTATCGCCCAGCTTGATGCGCCCGCGCCCGTCACGGATCGGCTCGGCAAGTGTCGCCATCCTGCCGACCATTTGCGCGCCGCGCCGGTTGAGCAGCGGCTGGTCGGTCGGGTCGTTGCGGCTGCCGACCAGTTTCTTGCCGACATAGGCCGAGACCAGCGACAGCGCCAGGAAGGCGAGGACCTGGACCTGCCAGGTCCAGAAGCCGGCGTCCCAGATCAGCAGCGACACAGCGCCGATGATCAGCGCGGCGATGCCGATCCACAGCATGAAGATACCCGGCGCGATGATTTCCATCACCAGCAGGACGAAGCCGAGAACCATCCAGTTCCACGGGCCGAGTTCGGAAACGATGCGGTCGATCATTGGTTTCGACCTCAGTTGTCGGTTGGGCGAACGACCGGCGGGCGCGCGGCCTGCCTCTGCGAGCCGGTCGTGCCTTCGCTGCGGAAGACTTCCTTGGCGATCTCGCCGATGCCGCCGAGCGAGCCGATCAGCGACGACGCCTCGAAGGGCATCAGCACGATCTTGCTGTTGGTGGCCGTGCCGATCCTGCCAAGCGCTTCAGTGTATTTCAGCGCCACGAAGTAGTTCAGCGCCTGCACATCGCCTTTGGAGATCGCTTCCGACACCACCTGGGTGGCGCGGGCTTCCGCCTCGGCCGAACGTTCGCGCGCCTCGGCATCGCGGAAGGCGGCTTCCTTGCGGCCCTCGGCCTCGAGGATCTGCGACTGCTTGAGGCCTTCGGCGGCAAGGATCTGGGCACGCTTGTTGCGTTCCGCGGTCATCTGCCGGCCCATCGATTCGATAAGGTTGGCCGGCGGGTTGATGTCCTTGATTTCGACGCGGGTGATCTTGATGCCCCACGGGTGGGCTGCCTCATCGACGACACGCAGCAGGCGCTCGTTGATGGCGTCGCGGTTCGACAGGAGTTCATCGAGATCCATCGAACCCATGACGGTACGGATGTTGGTCATCGTCAGATTGAGGATGGCGTTCTGCAGGCCGGAAACCTGGTAGGCGGCCTGCGCCGCGTTGAGGATCTGGAAAAAGGCGATGCCGTCGACACCGACAATGGCGTTGTCGCGGGTGATGATTTCCTGGCTCGGAACGTCAAGCACCTGCTCCATCATGTTCATCTTGGCGCCGATACGGTCGATGAACGGGAAAATGAAATTGAGGCCTGGGCTCAGTGTCTTGGTGTAACGGCCAAAGCGCTCCACCGTATAATTGTAACCTTGCGGGATTGTCCTGATGCCTTTGATCAGCAGCACCAATACCAGAAGTGCAAGTGCACCAACCGCAATATCGAAACCACTGAAATCCATTTGGCTCTCCCTCAGACGAAGGCCGCACAAGCCATTCTCGCGCCGCCGACTTCACCAAAGACTTAAGTGTATTTCAGATGCGTTACAATCAGGTGATGATGGATTGTTTATAGGGTTGCACTCAGCGGTTGAAGGCAAACAGCCTTGCATCCGTGTCGTCCAGCCCGTTGATCGAAGCCGGGACAATCTCGGAAGCGACCTGCGAGAAGGTGATGCCGTTGCCGCCGTAGCCCAGCACCGCATGGATGCGCGGGTGGCGGGGAATGGCGCCGATATAGGGCAGGCCGGTGGTCGTGGTGCCGAACGAGCCGGTCCAGGCAAAATCGGGCCTAGTGTCGAGATGCGGAAATATCAGGCCGAGTTTCTCGGCGATGCGTGTGCTCTTGTCGGCGATCAGCGCGTCGCGCCGCGCTTCGTCGATAAAATCCTCGTCCTCGCCGCCGCAAATGACCCGGCCGTCGACCGTCGTGCGCATATACAGATACGGCTCCGACGCTTCCCAGATGAACGCTGCGTCCGGCCAGAGCTTTCGCGGTTGCGGGCGTGTCGCAATCGCCCATGTCGAGATGATCCGGTGGGCGGTGGCCGGCACGATGTCGACAAGTTCGTAGCCGGTGGCCAGAACAACATGTCGTGCGGTTATGGTCGGGCCATCCCTGGTCGCGACGACAACAGCTTCGGCGCCGTCCTCGATCATTGTGGCTTCGACGGGGACATAGAAGCGTGCCTTGCGCTCCACGGATTTCAGCAGCAGCCCAGCCGTCAGCTTGCGTGGGTCGAGGGCGATATTGCCGTGGCCGAGAATGGCGCCTTCGCGGTCGATGCCGAATTTCTCGGCTAGCTGTTGTCGGGTTAAGCAGATGGCGCCGATGCCGGCTAGACGACGTGCCTCGGCCTCGTCGCGCAGTTCCGGCGGACCAAGCATCGTGCCGGCCAGATAGAGTGACGGCATGCGGCTCAGGCCACAGTTGATGCCGAGTTCGGCAATGCGTCCGGCGAGATTGGAAACGGCGAGCCGCGAGCGTCGCCAGGCCTGCTGGGCCGAAGCTCTGCCGACCATCTTCGAGAGCGTGGAGAGAGGCTGGTCTATTTCGAATGCCACCAGTGCGGTGGTTGCGGCCGTCGAGCCCTTCAGCGGGCCGCGCCGGTCGATGCAGATCACCCGATGGCCATCGGCCGTCAGCGCCTCGGCCATCATGGCGCCGCTGATGCCCATACCGACGACCAGCACATCCGTGTTGACGTCCAGGCCGTCCGTCGGCACCGCAGGCGCGCGATAGGCCGACCAGACGGGCTGGCCAGTTCGGAGGTCGAGTTTGCGGGGCATCGCATTCTCCGGAGGCGCGGCTTAACGCCCCGGAGCTTGTGTTGTTCCGGTTCAGACCCAGCCGGACAGTTCGCGCCGCACCATCGCCTCGATCACCGCCATCCCTTCCGCGCTATCGTTGAGGCAAGGGATATGGGCGAAATTCTTGCCGCCGGCATGGTGGAAGGTTTCAGCCGCCTCGCGGCCGATCTCGTCCAGCGTCTCGATGCAGTCGACGGAAAAGCCGGGATTGACGATAGCGATCGACTTGACGCCGTCCTGCGCGAGTTTTTCCACCGTCTTGTCGGTGTAGGGCTGCAGCCATTCCTGCGCGCCGAAGCGTGACTGGAAGGTGATGATCAGTTTCTTGTCATCCCAGCCGAGCCGTTCGCGCAACAGCCGCGTCGTCTTCTGGCAATGGCAATGATAGGGGTCGCCCTTCTCGAAATACGGTTTTGGAATGCCGTGATAGGAGGTGATGACCACCTCCGGCTCGAAGTCCAGCGTCGCCAGATGCCGTTCGATCGAGCGCGCTAGCGCCTCGATGTAGACCGGCTCGTCATAGTAGGGCGGCACGCTGCGGACGGCCGGTGCGCGGCGCATCTTCATCAGCGCGCGAAACAGCTGGTCGTTGGCGGTTGCCGTGGTCGTCGCCGAATATTGCGGATAGAGCGGGAAGGAAAGAATGCGGTCGCAGCCCTGGTCGACCAGACGCTGGGCAATGCTGGCGGTTGAAGGGTTGCCATAGCGCATTGCCCAGTCGACGACGACATCAGGCAGGTCGCTCAGCGCTTCGGCCAGCTTTTCGGCCTGGGCGCGGGTATAGGTGCGCAGCGGCGACTCGTTCTTTTCCCGGTTCCAGATCCGTGCGTAGTTGGCGCCCGACTTCTTGGGCCGCGTGGTGAGCACAAGGCCATAGAGGATCGGATACCAGATCGCCCTGTTGAGCTCAATGACGCGCGGGTCGGACAGGAATTCACGGAGATACCGCCACATCGGCTTGAAATCGGTGCCGTCGGGCGTACCCAGATTGACCAGCATGACGCCGATCTTGCCCGCCTTGACCGGCGGATGCCCAGCGGGCAACGGGCCGGGCGCCTTTGCGGCCTTGGGTTCGGCAGGGGTGGGAAGCGTCATAAGGGTTCTCCGGAAGACGCGAACCTAACCATCTTGCGCGCGCATTCAATGCAGCGTCTGGCCGCACCTTAAAGCGGATTGTCTGAATGGATTCAGACGACCCGCTTTAAGCCTTTGTTTTTATGCACCTCGTTCTCCGAAAACCGAGGTCACTTTGGGGCGACATGCATTAGCCCGAAAACAGGACGCCCGTCCGGTTTTCGGACGGGCGGTGTCATTCAGGCATATAGCGGGGCTATTGCGGCGGGATGGTCAGCGTTGCGCCAACAGGAAGCCGGCGCGGCTCATAACCCTTGTTGGCGCCCGAAATGACCTTCCATTTGGCACCGTCGCCATAGGCCTTCTTGGCCAGATCCCAATAAGTGTCGCCGGCAACGATGACATGGCTGGCTTCGGCCGGTGCGGCCTCCGCTGGCTTTGCCGGCTCGGCGGCGGGAGCCGGTGCCGCCGGGGCGGGGGCTGCTTCAGCCGGTTTTGCCGCCTCTGCCGGTGGCGGCGGCGGGGGTGGCGCTCCCTCTGTCGATATGGCCGGGGGCGTGTTGGCGATGTCGCCCGAGTTGGCCGGCAATTCGGGCATTGCCGGTGCCGCATCGGCAGGCTTGGCGGCTTCAGCCGGTGCGGGCGCCGGCGTGGCCGGCGCTGCTTCGGCTGGCTTGGCCGGATCGGCTGCCGGGGCCGCAGGCGCCGCGGCGACGGTCGCGGCTATTTCGGTGATGCGGCCGTCGAGCTTCGGCGTGTAGGGACGATGGGCGCCGAGATAGTCGGCGACCACCTGTTCGAGGCCGGGGCCGTAATCGTAGGCATTCTTGGCCTTGTCGGCGAAGATCTTGTAGCCGTCGCCGCCCTGGCGGACATAGTTGTTGGTGGCGACCAGATAGTCCTTGTCCGGCTTGATCGGCGTCCAGGCGCCGCCCTCCATGACCTCCACCGATTTGACCCGGCCGGCATTGGGCGCAACGGATTTGTCGAAGGAATATTTCAGGCCGGCGACCTGGGGGAAGCGCCCGGCGCCGTCCTCGACCTGGCTGAGGCCGCCCTCGAGGCCGGCCACCAGATCCTTGCCCGAAATCTGGAAGGTCGCCAGCGTGTTCTGGAACGGCAGCACGGTCAGCACCTCGCCCATGGTCACGGTGCCCTTGTCGATCGAGGCGCGCAGGCCGCCGCCATTGGAGATGACGATCTCGACGCCCTGTCCCTTGACGCGGTCGAGGATGGCGTCGGAGACGAGATTGCCCATCGCGCATTCGCGGGTGCGGCAGCTCTCGCGACTGCCGTCGATGACGTCGGTGGTTTCCGCCACTTCCTTGTTCTTCAACGCCTCGATCGGCGCGCCAAGCTCCTTGATACGGGCGAGCACGGCCGGGTCGGGGGTGATCGACTTGTCGAGATAGATCGGGTTGCCGCTGGCCGATTTGACGACTCCATTGTCGTCGAAAACCACCTTGAACTCGCCGAGATATTTCGAATAGGACGCCGCCTGCACCACCGGCACCTTGTAGCCGTCCGGATTGTCGACCATCGTCGGGTAGGGGCCCTCCGCCTTCGGATCGGTGTTCGACAGCAGCGAATGGCTGTGGCCGCCGACGACGACATCGACGCCCGGGATCTTGGCAATGACGTCACGCTCGCGCCTGTAGCCGATATGGGTCACGGCGATGATCTTGTTGACGCCTTCGCCCTTGAGCTTCTCGACTTCGGCGGTGATCGACTTGACGTCGTCCTCTATTGCGACGTTGGGTCCGGGGGAAGCGAGGTCCGGCGTGTCGTTGGTGATCGCGCCGATGATGCCGATCTTCTGGCCGCCGACCTCGACGACAACAGATGGCTTGACTCGGTCGCCGAGCTTGGATTGCGCGTTGGCCTTCACATTGGCGCCGAGCACCGGGAACTTGATCATGTCGAGGAACGGCGCCAAGGCCACTTCGCCGTCGTCGAATTCATGGTTGCCGAGCGCCATGGCATCGAACTTCATGTCGTTGAGGAATTCGCCTTCGACCTTGCCCTTGTAAGTGGAGTAGAACAGTGAGCCCTGGAAATTGTCGCCTGCGCTGAGCAGCAGCACGTTCTGGCCTTGCAGCTTCTTGCGCTCCTGGGCGATCGCGGTGATCAGCCGGCCCGCGCCACCGATGCACTCGCCCTTGGTTTCCTCGTCCGCCGAGCAGGTCGATTCATATTTGTTGTTGCCTTCGATGCGGCTGTGCCAGTCGTTGATATGCAGGATGTTCAGCGTGTAGTCGGCAAAGGACGCGCCGGCCGACAGACCGAGTGCTGAGGCTGACAGGGCTGCAATGGCGGCAAGCTTCTTCATCTTCGTCTCCCGGAAAGCCGATCAGAGGCCATTAGCGCTCTTGCTTGACTGGAACATAACAGCCGGCGCTTCGGCCATGTTCCCATCGCGTTCCCGATGACGCAAGCGGAATCCGGGACCCCTTTGCCGGCATAAAAAAGGACGGCGGCCAACCGGCCGCCGTCCTTGGAAACGAATGGTCGCGGGCTCAGACGCGCCTTGTCAGCACGAAATTCTGACCGCTGGAACTCGTGCAGTTGAGCTGGCTTGTCGATACCATCAGGCAGTTGAAGCTGACCGCGGTCTGGCGGATCAGCGAGGTGCCGTTGATCTGCACCGATGTGGCGCCGGTCATCGTGTAGCTGCCGTCGGCAAGCTTCTGGCCGGTGTCGGTGGCGACCGTCGTGAAGGTACCGCCGGCGAAGGTCGACAGGCCGGTGCCCTTGGCGTCGATCCAGGAGCCCTCGACGCCTTTCGGCGCCGCTGCCATCGGCGGTTCATCAGGGCCGCTGGTCGCACAGGCGGCGAGCATCGTCGCAATGGCGCCCGCCACGCTCATCGAAAGAATTTTGCGCGCAATGATCATGTGAAAATCCTCTCCTCTCGCATCGGCCCGAAAATCGGAATCGATTTTCGACAAGCACGAGGCGTGGATCCAAGTTTCCAGAGCGACATGCGTCCAGATGAATGCGTGTCGTTGTGGTCCGCATCCCTTCAATCGCCCGATTTCCGGGCGATTGCAAGGCGGTGAGGCAGGTAGGCGGTGCTGCTATCGCACAAGGATGTTGCGGAACTGCCACGGGTCGTTCCGGTCGAGGTCTTCCGGGAACAGGCCGGGGCGGTTATCGAGCGGCGTCCAGTCGGTGTAGTAGCCTTTGACCGGTCCGAGATACTGGGACTGCACTTCCAGGCACCGCCTGTAGTCCATCTCGTCGGCTTCGACGATGCCGGCCTCGGGGTTTTCCAGCGCCCAGACCATGCCCGAGAGCACCGCCGAGGTGACCTGCATGCCGGTGGCGTTCTGGTAGGGCGCCAGCTTGCGCGCCTCGGCGAGCGACAGTTGCGAGCCGTACCAGTAGGCATTCTTGTCGTGGCCGTAGAGCAGCACGCCGAGTTCGTCGACGCCGTCGATCAACTCGTTCTCGTCGAGCACATGATGCACCGGCTGAGGCTTGCCGGCGGCGCCGAACATCTCGTCGAGCGACAGCATCGCGTCGTTGCAGGGATGATAGGCATAGTGGCAGGTCGGGCGGTACTGGACCTTGCCCTTCTTCGAACGCACGGTGAAGAAATCGGCGATCGAGATCGCCTCATTATGCGTCACCAGCAGGCCGTATTGCGCGCCGGGAGTCGGACACCACGAGCGCACGCGCGTGTTGGCGCCCGGCTGCTCCAGATAGATGGCTGCCTTCGAGCCGTGCTTGTGCTTCTTGGCGTTCTTCGGCATCCATGTCTCGTGTGTGCCCCAGCCAAGTTCCGCGGGCTGCAGGCCCTCGGAGATGAAGCCTTCGACCGACCAGGTGTTCCAGAACACATCCATCGGTTTCGGCTTCTTGGCGCGCTGGGTGTCGCGTTCGGCGATGTGGATGCCCTTGACGCCGGCCTTCTTCATCAGCTTGGCCCAGCCCTCGCGGTCGTCCTGCGCGGGCTCCGAGAACTCCAGGCCAAGATCGGTGGCGAGATTGACCAACGCCTGCTTGACGAACCACGAGACCATGCCTGGATTGGCGCCGCAGGTGGAGACCGCCGTGGCGCCGCCGGGCTTGTCGTGCTTTTCCTTGAGCAGCGACTCGCGCAACGCGTAATTGGTGCGGCTGGCGTTGTCCGCCTTGGCGTCGAAATAGAAGCCGAGCCACGGCTCGACGACGGTGTCGATGTAGAGCACACCGAGCTTGCGGCAGAGCCGCATCAGATCCACCGAGCCGGTATCGACCGACAGGTTGATGCAAAAGCCCTGGCCGCCGCCATTGGTCAGAAGCGGGGTCAAGAGCTTCTTGTAGTTCTTCTCGGTCACCGCTTCCTGGACGAAGGCGATGCCGCGCTCGTCGAGCAGCTTGCGGTCGGTGTCGCGCGGGTCGATGACCGTCATGCGCGACTTGTCGAACTGGAAATGGCGTTCGATCAGTGGCAGCGTTCCCCGGCCGATCGAGCCGAAGCCGATCATCACGACAGGGCCGCTGATCTCACCGTAAACGGGCCAGTTTTCATTCGCCATTTTATCGAGCACTCCTTCAAAACCCAGGAAACTGGGAAAACATGCGCAAGCCGGGGATTTTTGCCCGGCGGCCATGCGCTACATCACAGATCATTGTCACAAACCAGCGAAAAGCGCCAACCAGCGGCTAGCTGCGTTGGCTACGTGGTTAAGGCTGAAACCGTGGATGAATGGCTCTACCCGAACCAAAGTTAGCTCATTTGCCAAGCGCAAGCGACGTGCCCCGTCCGTTCAACGGATTTTTGCCCTCGGCGCAGCTGTGGACGCCCGAACCACCAACTCCACGGGCAGAACGACTTGGCGGGGCGGTTGGTTGTCAAGAACCATGCGGGCGGCGAGCCTGCCTTTTCCGATCACGTCTTGCGCGACAGTCGTCAGCGGAGGTGTGGTGCGCGCGGATTCAGCAGTGCCATCGAAGCCAATGACCGACACGTGGCCCGGCACCTCTATGCCGCGACAAACCGCCTCGTCGAGTATTGTGATCGCCTGCCAATCCGACATGGTCAGGATCGCGGTTGCTTCAGGCACATTGTCGAACACCACCGCTCCAGCAGATGGATCGCCGGGCGTCGTCTCGATAATCGGGACATCGTCGATCGATAGGTTCGCCTCCGCCAAGCCCTGTTTGAAGCCGTCGAGCCTCTCGTTGTCGAGCGAGAAGCCGGCTAGAAGCGGGCGCTTTGCCTGTCCGGGCATGTGCACGATCGGAGGGCCTGGAGTTCTCCGTATAGACAGGATGGCAAAATGTCGGTGTCCCAGCCCAGTCAGATGCCGGACGGCAGCGACCGCGCCCCTCCTGCCGTCGATCTTTATCGAATTGATGTCGGGACCTGCGTCGCTTTCGAGAATGACGAAGGGCAGGCGCCGCCGTTGTGCCGATGTTATGAGACCGATGTCCCCGCTGTGACCAAGGATGAAGCCGTCAACGAGGGCCTCGCGGATGCTGGCGAAGCGGGTATTATCGGTGCCGTTTACAAGGCTGAGCGTCGTTCCGGCCTCGTCGCAGGCGAGCGAAACGCCCAGCACCAGCTCGCGGCCATAGGGACTTCTCATCACCTCGGCGATGGCGTAGGCGCCAGGTGGCATGAACCCGATGGCATTGAACTTGCCATCCCGCAGCAATCGACCCTTTGGATCGGGGCCGCCAAATCCAAGCGCTCGCGCAGCCGCTTCGACACGTTGGCGCAACTCAGGCCTGACCAGTTCCGGCCGGTTGAAGACGTTGGAAACAGTGCCCCGGGAGACACCGGCAGCCTTGCCCACGTCGGCTAGCGTTGGCATTGCGATCCACCCATTTCCCTTCAGTTAGACCATTTTTTGGAGCGCTCCAAGAATTTTGTTGACTCGAAAGTGGAAAGGGCGGATCGTATCACTTGGAGCGCTCCAAGTAAGCGTATCTGGCATTTTCGCGACTGAAACATCGAAGATCGTCAAATGGCTTGGTCGCAACGGCCACGCCCAGGGAGGGTGTTATGGCAGAAAACAATGTTTTTCCCGCCTCGCTTGTCGGTAAGACTTTCGACTGCGTTTTCGGCCCGTTCGTACCCCGGCTGACGTTTTTCTCGCCGGACGAACTACATGTGCAGGCGTCGATCGGAGCCACCAAAATTGACGAGGTGGTCAAGATCGACATGACCAGCGTACGCCCGAACCTCGTGCTCATGAGCTGGACGGAGCAGAGCGGCAACTTCATCGTGCAGTTGCAGGATCATGAGAAAGGGATCGTCCACAACTATGCGCGGCTGGCCGACGGGCAGCTCTTCTGTGCCCAAGGCGCCATTCAAGCCGTGTCGCCTGCGTGACGCTCCCGCGTCGGGGCCGGCAAAGTGCGGCATCGACCGGCATACTGCTGTTTCCTAGGTGAAGTACTTCGGATTACGATCTGCTGAATTGCCGTCATCGATTTCCCTAGTGAAGGAGGAAAGTGCGATGGAACTCGCTTACGACAGTCATCTGCTTGCCCGAATTCTGCTGAGCGTCGCGACCGTGGGTTACGGTGTGGTGACGATCAAAGCCGACCTCAACGCCACCCACGCCACCAATCCGCTGTGGACTCCGCACGCCCGGTTTCACGTCGTTTGGCAGGTGCTGAGCTATACCGGAGTCGCGCTGATTGCGCTGGGGCTTATCTGGATTGGAGGCCCACTCCAAGCCGAGCGGCTCTATCTCGCCGGGGGATTGGGCGTGGCCATGTATGGAGCGTTCTTCGTGGCCATGCTCTCACGACCGATCTATGGCGGCGTGCTCTACGACGAGAACGGCTACCTGCCATTCCGACCGCCGTTCGGACCGGCGGGTTGGCGGTGGGATGTCAACGTCACCGTCTTTACCGCGATGTCCGCGATCCTGCTGCTGGGCTTGGCCGCGATTTAGGACAGCGCCAGCCCCCCGAGCCGGTCGACCAGCCGATCGCGGTCTGCGGTCAGGCCCTTGTAATCGAGCTGGGCGAGATCGAGAGCTTCGAGCTGGGCGGCGAAAGACGCCGCGAGCTTCGCCCGATCAGGGTGCCTGGCCAGCACGGCGAGCGGGTCGAGATGGATGCGGATGGTGAACAGGATATCGCGTGAAACAGGCAGTTTGCGCAGGGTCTGCCGCTCGACGCGGATGAACGCATGGGCGTCGATGTCGCCATCGGGAAAGCGCGACGGCCGGTTGGTGGCGCGGTCGATGCGCTGCAGGTCGGAGAGCGGATGGTAGAGCGCGTTGTCGGACTGGATCGACCAGTTGTAGCGCTCGACCGCCTGCCCCTGGAGGCCATCGAACATCCGGTTGATGAGTTCCGCCGGACGCGTGCCCGGGCCGAAACCCGGCACCGGCGCGTGGATGTCCTGCAGCGGCTTGCCGAATTTTTCCAGGAGCGACCAGGACGAGGGAAAGCAGAGCGAGCCGGCAACCAGCCGCCAGCCGCTGTCGCCACGGCGCATCAGGTTGAGGTCTTCCTGGACGAGCAGTGAGGCCCTGGCCAGCGGCGCCTCGGCGAGGGCCGCAGGCAGACGGCTCGCCGCGCCCACCACCTCGATGCCTGATCCGCCGAGCCGATGGGTTTCGGGGAACCTCTCCAGGAGATGCGCAGCGAGCAAGTCGAGCACTTCCTGCTGGGCATCGCGCGTGCCGTCCTCCTCGACGAAAACGCGCTCTGGGATTTCGGCATAGAGCCGGTGCTTTTCGGCGAGATACGGCAGCAGATGGCCGTCGATCTCGATCCAGTCCGCCGGATCGAGCGGCTTCAGCCCGATACTGAACAGTTTCGACGAGCCGTCATAGGGCGTGTGGGTGGGGAGCGTATGCTCTGGGGGTGTGTGAGTGGGCACAGTCGTCCTGTTTCAGGTCAGTCTTGCGGGGATCAGTCCGCGCAGCGAATTGCCGACGAACAGGGACTTGGCGGATTTCAGATCGTCCAAGCTGTAGATCGCTTCGCGGGCGCGGCCTTCATCCAGAAGCTGCGCGCGCAATACACCAGGCAGCAGGCCGCAGTCGAGCCGGGGCGTGGCCAGCACGCCGTCGCCGAGATCGGCAAAGACATTGGTGATCGTGCCTTCACAGATCTCGCCGCGCTGGTTGGCCATAAGCACCTCGTCGGCCTGGGTGATGAGGTGTTCGGCGCGGGCACGCGTGTAGAGCTGTCGCCGGCTAGTCTTGTGGCGCAGCAGCGTGTCGTGCGAATCGAGCTTCGTCCGCGCCAGCCGCAGCATCCAGACCTTGTCGGCGGCGAGCGGTTCATAAGGTTGCGCCGAGGCCGTCACCTCACCATCGTGCGACAGGACGAGCCGCGTGCGCATGGCAACGCCGGAACCGCTGACCGCGGTGCTCAGTGCCTCGCCGACCGTGCCTGGATCACAGTGGAAGCCGAGCTCCGCCGCCGAGCCATAGAGGCGCGCAAGATGGCGATCGAAGCGCAGGAAGCCCGGGCCGGGTTCCCAGCGCATGGTCTCGATCAACTGAAAGTCGGCGGTGTTCCCGTCGCGAAGCGCGCTTTCAGCAGACACTCCTGATACTCCTCCTGCGCCGTCGAATCGAAGACGACGCCGCCTCCGACATTGTAGACGGCCTCGCCGCCCGAAAAGAGCGAGATGGTGCGGATCGCCACGGAAAAGCGCATCGGGCCGCCGGGCGCGATCCAGCCTATGGCGCCGCAATAGGCATCGCGGGGCGTGCCTTCCAGGTCGCGCAGGATCTCCATGGCCCGGATCTTAGGCGCGCCGGTGATCGAACCGCAAGGAAACAGCGCCGCGAAGATCTGGCGGATAGAGAGACCCGGCAGCAGTCTGGCCCTGACGTCGCTCACCATCTGGTGCACGGTAGGGTAAGTCTCGATGCGGAACAGCGCCGGCACGTCCAGCGTGCCGACCTCGCTGATCAGCGAGATATCGTTGCGCAGGAGATCGACGATCATCCGGTTTTCGGCCTGGTTCTTTTCGTCATTGCGCAGGAAGATCTTCTGCCGCTCGTCTTCGGCCTTGGTCGCGCCGCGCGGCGCCGTGCCCTTCATCGGATGCGTCTCGATCATGCCCTCGGCGTCGATCTCGAAGAACAGTTCGGGCGAGCGCGACAGCACGATGGGTTCACCGAGCGCGATCAGCGCGCCATATTTCACCGGCTGACGTTCCGTCAATGCATCGAAGGCGGCCAGCGGCTCGCCTGACCATTGCGCATGCACGGGAAAGGTCAAATTGCCCTGGTAGCAATCACCTTGCCGGATGTGCTGGTGCAGCCGCGAGAAGCGTTTTTCATAATCCTCGGGCGACCACGTCGCACGGGCGTCGAAGATCGGGCCGTTGGTCGCCGTGGTGTCGCGCGGCGGCACCGCCTCTTCGACCGGGGCATCGAAAACCCCAAGGCACACGAGTGGGGCGCGGCGTCCGTTCGGCAGCAGGGGAACGAGCTTGGGTTCGAGCAGGTAGCCCGCCTCATACGAGAAATAGCCGGCAAGCCATTTGCCTGCATCATGCGCGGCTTGTGCTGCTTCCAGAGCCGGCCCGAAATCCCCTGCTTCGTGCGCCACGATGACATCGGCCGGCCGGTCGAAAACGAGCTGGCGCGCGCTTTTGTCATTGCGAAAAATTGCGGCGGGCAGGGACATGGGACTCGTGCTGCGGTCTATGAAGCATCAACCGCTCTATATGGGGTGCCGCCCGCGCGCAATCGAGGGAACGGCACGCTGCCTCTTAAAGCCGACGTTTGGGCCAACTCAGGAACCAAGAGAAAACGGCGGCGCCGATATGGCGCCGCCGCTTGCAATCTTCAGGTCTCGCCTGGCGATCAGCTGTTGCTGGAGGTTCCGGCTGTTGGAAACTGCTTGGCGAATTCCTTCTCGTTGCCGGCTGCGATCAGCTTGGCCTGCTCGATCCAGCGTTCGCGCGCGATGCGGCCGTCGAAATTCATGACGTCCTCGATCCGTTTGATATCGGCCGCGGTCCAGGACGCGATCTGCGCGAAGCTGGTGACGCCTTGCGCCTTGAGCAGCTTCTCGTTGACCGGACCGATACCGATCAGCCGGCGCAGATTGTCGGGCTTTCCGGATGCTGGGCCGGCTGCTGGCTTGGCTGTTGCAGACTTGGTTGTTGCAGACTTGGCTGTTGCAGGTTTGCTCGTTGCAGGTTTGCTCGTCGCGGATTTGGCTGGAGCCGAGGTTTTGGTGGCGGCGGGTTTCGCCGCCGGCTTGGCAGGGACCGCCTTGCCAGGGACCGCTTTCGCAGCGGCCGGTTTGGCCGGCGCCGGCTTTGTGGCGGCGGATTTGGCTGTCGCGGGGGTCGACATCAGGGCCGCCGGCGCCTGGCTTGCCGGCTTTGCCGCGCTGCTTCCGGCGGCAGGTGCGGCCGACGCTTCACGCAGCCGGCGCTCGAGGTCGGCGCGGGTCTTGCCGCATGCATCGAGTTCGCCGGTCAGGCGGTCGCCGTCGGTGCGCAGCCTGTCGCGTTCGCTGCGTGTGCGGTCTAGGTCGCCGCGCAAGCTGTCGAGTTCACCGCGCAGGCGCCCCCAAAGGAACCAGCCGACCAACACGCCTATCAGGAACGCCAGGACCACGTAGAAAAAAGTGCCCATTGTCTCTCTCCAGTCAGATCCGTCTGCCGTGGGTCATGACCTTCGGCGAAGGACTACTCTTGGTGGTTCCGCGGTAAGCAGAACAGCCGGCTTCGGTTCGAGCTGCGGCGATCGGCTTTGCTTGCCCATGGCCAACGGCCGTTGTCGCGTTCGCCTGAGCGACACGGCCGGCTGAGATTTCTCCTCGCCGATCCGCATGCGCTCCGGCTGAGCTTGGAGCGAAGGCTATCATAGAGCTTGTGGAAAGCTATCGGAAAACTTCGGTGGAGAGTACTTCAAGAACAGATATTTAGGGTGATAGTAGAGCTGTCCCAACATGCATTCCGGCTAAACTGTTAGAGCGATGCCTGAGGGACGCGTTTCAAGCGTCGAGCGCTTCCAGCTCGTCGATCAGGCCGCTGACGACGCCAAGTCCGATCTGCCAGAAGGCGGGATCGGTGGCGTCGAGCCCGAAGGGCGCCAGAAGCTCGGAATGATGTTTGGTGCCGCCGGCGCGCAGCATTTCGAAATACTTGTCCTGAAAGCCGCGTTCGGCGTTCTGATAGACCGCGTAGAGCGAGTTCACCAGACAGTCGCCGAAAGCATAGGCATAGACATAAAAGGGCGAATGGATGAAGTGCGGGATGTAGGTCCAGAACACCTCGTAGCCTTCGCGCAGCTTGATCGCGGGACCCAGACTTTCGGCCTGCACTTCGAGCCAGAACTGGCCGAGCCTGTCGGAGGTCAGTTCGCCGTTCTTGCGTTCGGCATGCACCTTGCGCTCGAATTCATAGAAGGCAATCTGGCGCACGACCGTGTTGATCATGTCCTCGACCTTCTGGGCGAGCATGGCCTTGCGCTCGCGCCGGTCGGTGGTCTGGTCGAGCAGCGAGCGGAAGGTCAGCATCTCGCCGAAGACCGATGCCGTCTCGGCCAGCGTCAGCGGCGTCGAGGCCATCAGTGCGCCCTGGCCGCCGGCCAGCACCTGATGCACCCCATGGCCAAGCTCGTGCGCCAGCGTCATCACATCGCGCGGCTTGCCCATGTAGTTGAGCAGGACATAGGGATGCGCCGACGGCACGGTCGGATGCGCGAAGGCGCCAGGCGACTTGCCGGGCCGCACCGGCGCGTCGATCCAGTTGCGGTCGAAGAAGGTTCGCGCGATCTCGGCCATGTCGGGCGAAAAGCGCTGATAGGCGGACAGCACGGTGTTCCTGGCCTCGTCCCAGCCGATGATCGCCTGGGGCGTATCCGGCAACGGCGCGTTGCGGTCCCAGTGGTTCATCACCTCCATGCCGAGCCAGCGTGCCTTCATCGCGTAATAGCGGTGCGACAGGCGCGGATAGGCATCGCGAACGGCGGAAGCCAGGGCGTCCACCACGCTGCGCTCGACGCGGTTGGCGAGATGGCGTGAATCGGCGATGTCCTCGAAGCCGCGCCAGCGGTCGGATATTTCCTTGTCCTTGGCCAGCGTGTTGGTGATCAGCGTGAAGGTGCGCAAATTTTTGCGGAAGGTCGTGGCCAGCGCCTCGGACGCCCGGCGGCGCACCTCGCCGTCGGCGTCCTGCAAACGGTTCAGCGCCGGCTCCAGCGTCAGTTCCTCGCCGTCGATGTCGAAGCGAAGGTCGGTCATCGTCTCGTCGAACAGGCGGTTCCAGGCGCCGCGCCCGGTGATCGACTTTTCGTGGAAGAGTTGCTCGACGCGGTCCTCAAGCTGGTAGGGCTTGTCCTTGCGCAGATCGAGCACCCATGGCCGGTAGTGACCGAAGGCGGGATCGCCGGCGAGCGCGCCTTCGATCGACGCATCGTCGATCAGGTTGAGTTCGAGCGCGAAGAACAGAAGGTGCGCGCTGGCGTCGGTCATCTTCTCCTGGACGTCGCCATAGAGCTTGGCGCGCTGGGGATCGGCGGTGTTTCCGGCATAAACCAGACCCGCATAGGAGACGATGCGGCCGATCAGTTCCTCCAGCGCTTCGTAGGCGACGAGCGCCTCGCCCAGCCTGCCGGCGCTGCCGCGCTCGGCCTCGGCGGCCAGCGTGCCCTTCCAGCGGCTTTCGAAGCTGACCGCGTCAGTGGCGGCCTTGGCGATGTCGCGCTTCAGTTCTGGCGCGTCCATGCCGGCATAGAGGTCGGCAAGGTTCCATTCCGGCAGGTCGCCCAGCTCGGCCGCGCCCTGACCGGACGCCGGCGCCGCCAGCCGCCGTGCGGAACCCATGTGCCCAGAATCCTTATGCATTGCCGACACCTTCCGTGGCCAAGGTTCGAGGGGAAACGAGAAGCCGGTCAAATCCTAAGGAATTCATTCACCGGGTTTTTTGAAACCTTATTTAGAACCCTGTGCCAAGATGGTCCACAGGGCAGGATTCCTCGGGCGGGCATAGTCGTATCAGTCATGACAGGTTCCATACTCATAGTCGATGACGATCCGGTGCAACGCCGGCTGCTCGAAGCGGCGGTGACGCGGTTCGGCTACAGCGCAATCGTCGTCGACGGCGGCGCGGCCGCTCTCGATATCCTCGATGGACCCGGCGCCCGCGAGGTGTCGGTGGTCATCCTCGATCTGGTCATGCCCGGTCTCGACGGTATCGGCGTGCTGAAGGCGATGCGCGAGCGCGATATCCACGTGCCGGCCATCGTGCAGACCGCGCAGGGCGGCATCGAGACCGTGGTTTCGGCGATGCGTCATGGCGCCTTCGATTTCGTCGTCAAGCCGGCGTCTCCCGACAGGCTGCAGGCGTCGATCGGCAATGCGCTCAAGGTCGAGGCCGTCGAGGGCGAGGTCAAGCGCACGTCGCGCCGGCGCGGCGGCCTCCTGACCTTCAAGGACATGATCACGCACAGCCCGGCCATGGACAGGGTGATCCGCCTTGGCCAGAAAGCGGCGGCATCCAACATCCCGATCCTGATCGAGGGCGAGTCCGGCGTCGGCAAGGAACTGGTAGCGCGCGCCATCCAGGGCAGTGGCGACCGCCGCTCGAAACCCTTCGTCACCGTCAATTGCGGCGCCATCCCCGACAATCTGGTCGAATCGATCCTGTTCGGCCATGAGAAGGGCTCGTTCACCGGCGCCACCGACAAGCACACGGGCAAGTTCGTCGAAGCGCATTCGGGCACACTGTTCCTCGACGAGATCGGCGACCTGCCGCTCGACGTGCAGGTCAAGCTGTTGCGCGCGGTCCAGGACGGCGAGGTCGATCCGGTCGGCGGACGATCGACCGTCAGGGTCGACATCAGGCTGATTTCGGCGACGCACCGCAACCTCCTGCAGCAGGTCAAGGACGGCAAGTTCCGCGAGGATCTGTTCTATCGGCTGAACGTCTACCCGATCTTCGTGCCGCCGCTGCGCGACCGCCGCGACGACATCCCCTATCTGGTCACCCATTTCATGGAGAAGGTGGCGCCGGCCGACCCGCACCGTCGCCTGCAGGGTATTTCGGCGGCAGCGCTCGCCGTGCTGCAAGCCTATGACTGGCCTGGAAACATCCGGCAGCTCGAAAATGCCGTCTTCCGGGCCTCGGTGCTTTGCGAAGGCGATGTGCTTTCCGCCGAGGACTTCCCGCAGATACGGGCGCAAGTGGAAGGCACCGTCAACCTGGATATGGACGGCGATGCGCCGGCGCCCTCGCAGTCTTTGCAGGAGCGCGATGACGAAGCCTTGCCCGGCGAGGGCGGCCCAGCAATCGCGTTCGATCCGCCGGCAAGGCTGCAGCCTCGCTTCGGCACGTTGCGGGCGCTCGACGAGCGCGGCAATGTGCGGGCACTGGCCGATGTCGAACTCGAGATGATCAAGCTTGCCATCGATCACTACAACGGACAGATGAGCGAAGTCGCCCGCCGACTCGGGATCGGTCGCTCGACGCTCTATCGCAAGCTCAAGGAACACGGCATCGATCCGGAGACGGGCCGCGTAGACCGGCTCGCCTCCTAAGGGCGATGCCGGGCTGAGCTTCGGAATCCGGCTTGCCACAAAGGCCGACGCCAGCTTGCAATGCCACAGCAGGCCTTGTATCGCCGTTTCGGCGGCATTGTGGCTGTGTCATGGACAGCTCTGTTCACGCATTAAGGCTAACGGTAACAGATCGTGTTCGGGCCGAAGGCGGAAATCTGATCTAAACCAGCGGTTTACCAAGAAACCTTGTGAACAATTTTTGACGGGATATCGCCACGGTGTTACCGCATTTCGGCTTCAATAAGCGATGATTAACCATTAGGATCGATATTCGGGTGTGGTAATGCCACATCCGTTTGGACAAATCCGGGGACAAACGGCAGCCTGCAAGGCCTTTTGATTTGAACAGAATCGAACGACACACAAACAGGCGGCACCATCATTTGAGCGTCTGGCCGAAGTGGCTGGCAGTGTTGGTTGTCGCTTTTGGTTTTGTTGCCGCGGCTGCGAGCGGAGCCAGCGCCGAAACACGGTCGCTGAAGCTTTATCATCTCCACACCCACGAGAAGGCCGAGATCGTCTACAAGCGCAACGGCCGCTACGTTCCCGAGGGTCTCAGGAAGATCAACATCATTTTGCGCGACTGGCGTCGCAACGAGCCGACCAAGATGGATCCGCGCCTGCTGGATCTGGTCTGGGAAGCGTATCGGGAAGCCGGCGCCACGGACTACATCCAGGTCATCTGCGGCTATCGCTCGCCGTCGACGAACTCGATGCTGCGCGGCCGCAGCAGGGGCGTCGCCGAGAAGAGCCAGCATATGCTCGGCAAGGCGATGGATTTCTACATCCCCGGCGTGCCGCTGAAGAAGCTGCGCAACATCGGTCTCAAGATGCAGGGCGGCGGCGTCGGCTACTATCCGTCATCTGGTTCGCCGTTCGTCCACATGGATGTCGGCAATGTGCGCCATTGGCCCGGTATCAGCCGGCAGGAACTGGTCAGCCTGTTCCCCAACGGCAAGACGCTGCATGTGCCGAGCGACGGCAGGCCGCTGCCCGGCTTTGAGCAGGCGCTCGCCTCCTACAAGGCGCGCAAGGGTTCAGGCTCGCCGGCCACCGAGATGGCCAGCGCCGGCGGCAGCGGCAAGAAATCAGGTGGCTTCCTGTCGGCTTTCTTCGGTGGCGGCGGCGACGACGAGGCCGACGACAGCGCCGATGTCCAGACCGCTTCGGCCGCCCCTCCGCCCAAAGCGAGAAACCTGAAGCCGGCAGCGGCAGCCAAGACCAGCAACCTCCCGGGCATTGCCATCGTGGCGCCGGAGAATGCGCGGCGCGCCGAGATTCCGCAGGTGGCCGAGCAGCAGGCTCCGGAGCCGGAAGAGGACACGCCGGAGACGATCATCGCCGCATTGCCGGCCCGAAGCGTTCCGCTGCCGGATTTCGCACCGCGGCCGAAAGCCGATGTCGGCGCTCAGCAGCCTGAGAATGTTCCTTTTGCGATGGCGGAGGCGACAGCCACCACCGAGCAGGCCGTGGCGACCGCGCATGCGCCGGCGAGCGTTCCTTTCGGCGTGGCCGATGCAACGGCTTCGGCTAATCCGGCCCAGGTCGCGGTCAACAACATACCGTTGCCGACATGGCGTCCCGACAATTCGCTGCCGGCCGCTTTGGCTGCGCCGCCCAGCAAGGATGTGCTGATGGCGCTGGCCGAGACGGCCGATCAAAGCAAGACCGCGACCGATGCGTTCTCGGTGCTGCCGACGGCGCGGCCCGAGATGGCCAGGCCGGATGCGGTCAAGGCCGTGCTCGACCAAGCCAATGCCCAGGTCGGTGCGGCCGATTACCAGCTTGCTTCCTTGTCCGGATCCGAGCCGCGTTCGGCGTTCAACGATCCGGGCACCAACGCCGCATCGCCGCGCGATGCTGTCGTTGCCCGCCCGGTCGGTTCCGATCCGGCCGCCGCGATCGGCGCCGGCGTCAAGACGACCCGCAAGGAATCGAGAGCCACCGCCCGCGACCTGAAGCCAGGCCCCAAGGCCATGGTGGTTGCAGCCGCACCGCAGGCCGCCCGCTGGGCATTGACCAGCGGCGAGCATGTCGCCACCGTTTCAAGCGCGACGACGGCGCCGGGCTACGCCTACAGCATCGTGCACACGCCGCCGAGCGAGGTCTACACGGCCGGCTTCCAGCCGAGCAGCCAGGTGGCCGATGCCAACCGCTTCACCGGCAACGCCGTCAAGTTCATGTCGGTAGCCCGCTTCCAGACCAAATGACGGCAGATCAATCGGCAAAGCCGCGCCGGGCAACCAGCGCGGCTTTTTGCTGTTCAGCGAACCGGGCCAGCCTGCACGGTCACGCTCGGCTGAACTTCTCGTGAAGCCGGAACGGTCGGCCTATTCCCTGGGTTAACATAGGTTCGTTCAAACCCGGGGAGATCCATGAAGAACATCCTATTGGCATCGGTCATCGCATTGGCAACCGCTTCGGCGGCCATCGCCCCTACGCAGGCCGAGACCGTTGTCGTCAAAACTCATGACCATATGCACATGAAGAAGCACTGCCGGACCAAGGTGGTCACAAGCTGGAAGCATCACCACAGGGTGGTTGAAAAGGTCCGGGTCTGCAGCTGATCAGCTTCGGAGCCGATTTGGCAAACCCGGTCGACGCGAGTCGGCCGGGTTTCTTCATGCGTGGCCGAGGCCTTATTTCGCAAGCTTGCTCGCGGCGCGCGCCAGGGCTTCGATCTCGTCCCACTTGCCGGCCTTGACGAGGTCGTCGGGCGCCACCCAGGAGCCGCCGACGCAGACCACGTTGGGCAGGCTGAGATAGTCGGCCGCGTTCTTGGCCGAGATGCCGCCGGTCGGGCAGAATTTCACATCGGCGAGCGGCGAGGCAAAGGCTTTCAGCGAAGCGATGCCGCCCGACTGCTCGGCCGGGAAGAATTTCAGGAAGCGCAAGCCGGCTTCCCGTGCAGCCATGATCTCGCCGGGCGTGATGGCGCCGGGCAGCAACGGAACATCGCTGCCGGCGGCTGCCGACAGAAGCTCGCGGGTGATGCCGGGGCTGACGATGAAGCGCGAGCCCGCGGCAGCCGCCTCTTCGAACTGCCTGGCATCGAGAATGGTGCCGGCGCCGACGATGGCGTCCTCGACTTCCCCAGCGACCCGCCGGATCGCTTCCAGCGCATCGGCGGTCCTCAGCGTGATCTCGATTGCCGGCAGGCCGCCGCGCGCCAGCGCGCGCGCCAGCGGCACGGCATTGGCGATATCAGAGATCTTCAGCACCGGGATGACCGGCTGGCCGTTGAGGAGCGACAGGAGTTTTTCGGTCTTGCTGGGCATGTGTCTCTCCGTGGCGTGGGCAATTCAACCGATTAGCAGAAGGCCGTTTTCCTGTCCACGAAACCGGCCGTGTCGCGATGTCACGCGTCGCCCATGCCCGCCAAGTTTAGTGCGGCTGCCAGCCCGGCGGTGCGACTGCCTTCTCAGGATAGGAATTTTTTCTTGACTCGCTGATCTCAGCTATGGTATAAATTCGCCCATGGTGCAGATTTGCGCCCGTGACCTCCGAACAGGATGCCTGCTTTGCCTTGAATAGGCTTTCGTGAGCGTCTAGTGGCTTCGGCAATGACATCACTTCCACCCTTCCGCGTCGCAGCGCTCTACCGGTTTGCCCGGCTCGACGCTTTCGAGGAACTGCGCGCGCCGCTCGCCGCCTTCTGCTGCGGGCGCGGCATCAAGGGCACGCTGCTGCTGGCGCATGAAGGCATCAACGGCACCGTCGCCGGCAGCGAGGCGGCAATTGCCGAACTGATCTTGTATCTCGAAGCCATCGAAGGGTTGGCGGGCCTCGAGGTCAAGTACAGCGCAGCCGCGGACATGCCGTTCCACCGCATGAAGGTGCGGCTGAAGCGCGAGATCGTCACCATGGGTGTCGATGACATCGATCCTTCGAAAAGTGCCGGCACCTATGTCGCGCCGGCCGACTGGAACGCGCTGATTTCGCAGCCCGACACTGTCATCATCGACACGCGCAACGCCTACGAGGTGTCGATCGGCACATTCAGGGGTGCGATCGACCCGGCCACCGCAAGCTTTCGCGAGTTCCCGGCCTGGGTGGAGGCGCACCGGGCGGAGCTCGAAGGCCGCAAGGTGGCGATGTTCTGCACCGGCGGTATTCGCTGCGAGAAGGCAACCGCCTATGTCAAATCGCTCGGCCTCGAGGATGTCTTCCATCTCAAGGGTGGCATCCTCAAATACCTCGAAGAGGTCCCCGCCGAACAGAGCCTCTGGCAAGGCGAGTGCTTCGTCTTCGACGAGCGCGTTTCGGTGTCGCACGGCCTCGCCGAGGGCGAAGCGGAACTGTGCCGCGCCTGCCGCCACCCGCTGACACCGGGCGACCTGACGTCGCCCAAATTCGCCGCCGGTATTTCCTGCCCTCATTGTTTCGATGCGCGTTCGAACGAGGACCGCCAGCGTTATGCCGAGCGCCAGCGCCAGGTCGAGCTTGCGCAGGCGCGGGGCAGAGAGCCGCATATCGGCTCCTGATCCAGGCATCGAGCTGCTGCAAAGCGGCCGCCTGTCATTGCAATGTCAAGTTTCGGGACCTACGTCTTCGACGTTCGAAACCTGCCCGTTCGGCCGGGCAAATCCTGGAGGCACTGAATGTTCGATCCCAAGAAGCTTCTCGACGATCTGCTCGGCTCGCAAATCCCCGGCACCAGCGGCACCGTCCGCGACAAGGCGGGGCAGGCCGTGCAGATGGCCAAGGACAATCCGCTGGCCGCCGGCGCACTGGCCGCCGTGCTGCTTGGAACTGGTGCCGGTCGTAACGTGACGGGCGCCGCGGTGAAGCTTGGCGGACTGGCTGCCATCGGCGGCCTCGCCTACAAGGCCTACCAGAACTACAAGGCCGGCAACGCACCCGCCGAAGCACCGGCGGCCGGCGAACCGGAATTGCTGCCGCCGCCCAAGGACACCGCCTTCCACCCGTCGCAGGCGCCGCAAGGCGAGGACGAATTCACGCTGACCCTGATACGGGCGATGATCTCGGCGGCAAAAGCCGATGGCCATATCGACGATGAAGAGCGCCAGAAGATCGCCGGCAAGCTCAGCCTGGCCGGCATAGACTCCGATGCTGAAAAGTTCCTGATGGCGGAGCTGGCAAGCCCGCTCGACCTCGACACGCTGGTCGCCGGCGCCAAGACCGATGCGCAGAAGCTCGAACTCTACACGGCGTCGCGCCTGACCATCGATCCCGACACCCGCGCCGAGCGTGGCTATCTCGACCTGCTTGCCGGCCGGCTCGGCCTGCCGGACGCGCTGGTCGACCATGTCGAGGCAACGGTTTCGGCGGCCAAGGTGCCGGCCAAGGCAGGAACTTCACCCAATCCGCGCTGGTAGGCCAAAACGGCACAGGAGGCGCTTTCCGGGTTAACCTCTCGTTAACCCAGCAAGCGCATCATTCAACACAGTCGGATCGGCTTTTCCTCCTCCCAAGCCCGGTTCAGATCAGGGGCGGTCGCCAATGGCCGCCCTTTTTGTCGGCCCGATCGGATGGACACGCTTGCCATCTCCGCCGTCATTTGCGATGCCTTCCTTTTTCGAGCCAAACCCCTGAAAATCAGTCGAGCAAGCGCAGCGCTGCCGGAGGACAACAGCCATGACCGAGCAAAGAACCGCCATCGTCACCGGGGCCGGCACGGGCATCGGCAAGAGCGTCGCCACGGCGCTGCTCAAGAACGGCTGGAACACGGTATTTTGCGGGCGCCGCAAGTCGGTGCTGGACGCTGCGGTCGCCGAGGCCGGCCGCAACGACGCCAAGGCCTTGGCGGTAGCCTGCGATATCAGCAAGGCAGGCGAGGTCGACGATCTGTTCGAGACCGTGGCGGCGGCCTTCGGCCGTGTCGACCTGCTCTTCAACAATGCCGGCATGGGCTACAAATCGACGCCGATCGACGAGATACCGGTCGAAGTGTGGAACGATATCGTCGGCGTCAATCTCACCGGTTCGTTCCTGTGTGCCCGTGCCGCCTTTGGCGCCATGCGCAAGCAGAAGCCGATGGGTGGCCGCATCATCAACAACGGTTCGGTGTCGGCCTATGCGCCACGCCCGGGCTCGGTGCCCTACACGGCGACCAAGCATGCCATCACAGGACTGACCAAGACGCTGGCGCTCGACGGCCGGCCCTATGACATCGCCTGCGGCCAGATCGACATCGGCAATGCGCTGACCGATATGGCGCAGCCGATGACGGTCGGCGTGCCGCAGGCCAACGGCTCCATATCAGCCGAAGCGGTGATGGATGTTCAGCGCGTCGCCGACGCCGTCGTCCACATGGCCAGCCTGCCGCTCGACGCCAACGTGCTGTTCATGACCGTCATGGCGACCAAGATGCCGTTTGTCGGGCGTGGGTAGTCATTCTCCCAGTAGCTCTGTGCCGGGCAGATAGAGCGCGATAGGACGGATCTCGTAGACGGCGGTCGGATTGACGCGACGAAAGTCGCGCGCGATAGCGATGGCATCGTCCCGCGTCGGGCAGTCGACGACATAGAGGCCGAGAAGCTGTTCCTTGGTTTCGGCGAAGGGGCCGTCGACGATCATGCCGTCGCGCAAGGTGCAGGCCGATTGTGTCGCGCCAAGCCGCGCCGACGGGCCAAGGCTGCCGTCGGCATAGAACCCTTCATGGATCTTGAGCAAGTCAGCCATCAGCGCCGTATCTTCCTGCGGCGTCAGCGCCTTGATTGCGTCTTCCACATGATAGGCAAGGATTGCATAGAACATCCGATGTCACCCCCACTTCGATCCTGATCCGAGGACCGTAGCCGTTCTCGACATGCACGCCCAGTCTTGGCCGCGCGCCTCCGGACGGCTCATGACACCGTCATGCCACAGCCGCAAATTGTCCGGAAGAGGACAGCGGGCCGCTTTCAGGCTTACTTCGCCAGGAAGGCCCCGATCCGTTCCAGCGCCCGCAAGATGTTCTCCTCGGAATTGGCGTAGGAGAGCCTGATATAGCCTTCGCCGAGAATGCCGAAATCGGGACCGCCGATCAGCGCCACGCCGGCCTCGTCGAGCAGCGCCGAGGCGAGTTTCTTGGCTTTCCAGCCGGTCTTCGAGACGTTGGGGAAAGCGTAGAACGCGCCTTTGGGCGTGATGCAGGACATGTTGGGCAGGGCATTCAGCCCCTCGACGACGATCTTCCGGCGGCGGTCGAAGGCGCGCATCATATTGGCGACATCGTCCTGCGGGCCGTCGATTGCGGCGATGCCGGCGAACTGGCTCGGCGCGTTGACGCAGGACCAGCAGTTGACCGCCAGCTTGCGCACCTTGTCGTAGAGATGGGCGCCCTTGTCGCCATTCGGCCAGATCGACCAGCCCATGCGCCAGCCGGTCATCGCCCAGGTTTTCGACCAGCCATTGAGCACGATCAGCCGGTCACGGATTTCGGGAAAGTCGAGCAGCGAGCAATGCGTCTCGCCATCATAGGTCATGACGTCGTAGATCTCGTCGGAAAGGATGGCGACCTGCGGATGCGCCTCCAGCCCCTTGACCAGTTTCTCGATCTCGGCACGGGGCGTCACACCGCCGGTCGGATTGGCGGGCGAGTTGAGGATCAGCAGCCTGGTCTTCGAAGTGATCAGCGCCAGCGTCTCCTCGGCGGAGAAGGCAAAGCCGTTTTCCTCGCGCATCGGCACGGGAATAGGGGCTGCACCGGTGAACTCGATCATCGAGCGATAGATGGGGAAGCCCGGATCGGGATAGAGGATTTCGGCGCCAGGTTCGCCGAACATCAGGATCGCGGCGAACATGGTTGGCTTGCCACCGGGCAGGATCATTACCGTTTCGGGCGATACTTCGACACCGGTTGTGGTCAGCGTGCGGCGCACCACCGCCTCGCGCGTCGCCAGCAGGCCATTGGCCGGCGTGTAGCCGTGATGGCCGTCGCGCAGCGCCTTGATCGCCGCCTCGACGATGTGCTGCGGCGTCTTGAAGTCGGGCTGGCCGATGCCGAGATTGACGATGTCGCGGCCTTGTTGGGCAAGTGCTGTGGCCCTCGCGAGCACGGCAAAGGCGTTTTCCTCGCCAAGGCGGTCGAAGGCCGAAATCGTGTGGAGCATTTTTCCCGTCCGTGTGGTTCTTGCTGTTGGGTCGCGTTTTTGTGAGCTTCGGCTGGCAAAAGTCAAACGGATTGGAGCTTTCGGTGTCGGAAAATCTCAGGGATTGGCAACCGCGCCCGCGGCCCGAACGCAAGACCATCGACGGAAGCACTGTCCGGCTCGAACCGCTGAGTGCTGCAAAACATGGCGATGGCCTCTATGAAGCGTCCTCCGTGTCCGACATCGACGGCCGCTTCGCCTGGTTGCCCGATTATCCGCCGGAGACCCGCGCCGCCTTCCAGCCATGGCTGGACAAGGTCGAGGCCAGCGAGGATCCGCTGTTCTTCACCGTCATCGACAAGGCCAGCGGCAAGGTCGCCGGGCGCCAGACGCTGATGCGCATCGACACGGCGTACGGCGTCATCGAGATCGGCAACATCTATTGGGGGCCGCTTATCTCGCGCAAGCCGGGAGCAACCGAAGCGCAGTTCCTGTTCATGAAATACATCTTCGACGAGCTCGGCTACCGCCGCTACGAATGGAAGTGCAACAACCGCAACGAGCCATCGAAGCGGGCCGCCGAACGGTTCGGCTTCAAGTTCGAAGGCATTTTCCGCCAGCATCTGATCGTCAAGGGTGAAAACCGCGACACTGCGTGGTATTCGATCATCGACAAGGAGTGGCCCGCGCTGCGCAGTGCCTACGAGGCGTGGCTCGATCCGGGCAATTTCGATGGCGACGGCCAGCAGAAGCGACGGCTCGAGGATTGTCGCGCGGAATTCGGCGCTTAGGAGTTCGCCATTGGCACATACCCACGATCACAGCGGGCACGATCACATTGGGCACGATCATGGGCCCGGCCATGTGCATGGCTCGACCGATAAGAAACGCGTTCTGATCGCAGCCTGCCTGACCGGCGGCTTCATGGTCGCCGAAGCGCTTGGCGGCATCCTCACCGGCTCGCTGGCGCTGCTGGCCGATGCCGGCCACATGCTCGCCGACTCGATCGCGCTCGGCCTTGCCTGGTATGCCTTCCATCTGGCTGGCCGCCCGGCGACCATTCGCCTCACCTATGGCTTCGGCCGGGTCAAGACGCTGGTGGCCTATACCAACGGCATCGCCATCTTCGTCATCGCGCTGTGGATCGTCTACGAGGCCTGGGGGCGCCTGCAGGCGCCGGCACCGGTGCTTGGCGGGCCGATGCTGGTGGTGGCGATCCTCGGCCTGTTGGTGAACATCGGCGCGTTCTTCGTGCTGCATGGCGGCGACCGCGAAAGCCTGAACATGCGCGGCGCCATCCTGCATGTGCTTGGCGACCTGCTCGGCTCGGCGGCGGCCATCGCGGCGGCGCTGGTCATCCTGGCGACCGGCTGGACGCCGATCGACCCGATCCTGTCGGTCCTGGTTTCACTGCTGATCCTCTACACGGCGTGGTCGCTGATGCGCGAAGCCGCCCATGTCCTGCTCGAGGGCGTGCCGCCAAGCCTCGACCGCGATCTGATCGCCAGGGATCTCGAGGCGACCGTCCAGGGAGTGCGCGAAGTGCACCATATGCATGTCTGGTCGCTTGATGGGACCAGCAACATGGCGACGCTGCATGCCTGTCTCGACGAGGGCGTCGATGCGCATCAGGCGGTGAGTGCCGTCAAGAAGCGGCTTGCCAGCGAGCACGGCATCAGCCATGCCACCGTGGAACCGGAATTCGGCCAGTGCGCCGACGATGGCGACGAGCACGGGCACCAACGCGAAGCGCTTCAGCATCCTGGCCATTTCCACTGACGCAGGAATTTCACGGCATTGTCGACGGAAGAATGGCGGCGCGCTATACTTCCAGATGAATACGGGGAAAACGGATGTCGCATGCGGAACTAAAAAATAAGGCAAGTGTTCCCAAGCAGGTCGAGGTGACCAAGGACCTTGTCACGACGTTGGACCGGTTGAAGCCGGTCAAGCTCAATCGTGTCAAACTCACGGCAAATGGCTATGGCCAGGCGGCTCTCGACCGGCTCGAAGCCGGTTTTCCGATCAGCTATGGCGACGCGAATACACCAGCGGACCATATCGTTCGCGAATTTCCGGATGGCAAACGATGTCTCCTAAAAATTGAATGGTTGGCCAATAAGAAGGCGTGGCGAGTCGACACGGTTAAGCCTCTTCCAGACGCGCTGCGTTGAGCCCGCCGACCGGCAAACCGGTATTCCTTGTTGTTGCCGGTCCCAATGGATCGGGCAAAACTACATTTGCTGGAAAAAACAGCGTGGGAACGCGGATTGATCCCGACGCAATTGCAAAACAGATACGACTTAAAGCACCGGAATCCACCGGCATGACCGTGGGCAGGGCGGCACGCCAGATGATTAAAGAGCACATCGAGCAAGGCAAGTCATTTACGGTGGAAACCACCTTCTCCGGTCAACAGGCCATGCGAGACATGGAAGCAGCCAGGGCGGCGGGTTTTATTGTGAAAATGGAGTTCATTGGGATTGGAAGTGCTGCTCTATCGGCCGCGCGTGTTGCCGACCGCGTGTTGGAAGGTGGCCATAGTATTCCGGCCGAGGACATTGCCAGGCGCTTCGATAAGGTGATGGATAATCTTGCGCGTGTCTCGCCACTGGTCGACGAGTTGATCATCCGCGATAACGGGTCGAGAAATTTTCGTCTGATCGCACGCGTCAAAAATGGTCAAATTATCCACCAGGCAAACCGCATTCCTGGCTATCTTGAAAAGGCCATCTTTGAGATTGACGGGCATGCAGCGTCGCAAGGCGGATGATGCGGTGCCGCATCAACGCTACTCTCACGGGCATAGGAATTTCATGGCATTGAATCCGCACGCGGCTGATCCTGGCCACACCGGGGCAAAGTGGTGATGGACCGCGACACCAGGAACGCTCTTATCGCTGCAGTGTGGATCATGCTGCTGTTCGGTATCGGCGCCTACTACCTGCCGACCGTGATGCTGGCACTGGGCAGCTTTTCGACCGTGCTGGCCGGCGCCTTTGGCATCGTCTTCGTGCTGGCGTTCTTCTCGGTGTTCTGGTTGCGGGCCCGCAACCAGCGTAAAAATCAGGGTAAATAGGCAAGGGATTTTCGATATGCGCATTCTGATCACTGGCGCCGCGGGTATGGTCGGCCGCAAGCTCATCGCCCGGCTGGCCAAGGACGGCACGCTGCGCGGCCGCAAGATCACGGCGCTTGATTTACACGATATCGTGCCGCCACAGGCCCCGAGCCTGGATGGCGTCAGCGTCACGCTGCACACTGGCGATCTCGCCGAAGCAGGGGCCGCTGAGCGCCTGGTCGCATCGCGCCCCGACGTCGTGTTCCATCTTGCCGGCATCGTGTCGGGCGAGGCGGAAGCGAATTTCGATCTCGGCTACCGCGTCAATCTCGATGGCACGCGGGCCTTGTTCGATGCCATCCGGCTGGCGGGCTTTGCGCCGCGCGTCGTCTTCACCTCGTCGATCGCGGTGTTCGGCGCGCCGTTTCCGGATGTCATTCCCGACGACTTCCATCCGACGCCGCTGACCTCCTACGGCACCCAGAAGCAGATGAGCGAAGCGCTGCTGGCCGACTATACCAGGCGCGGCTTCTTCGACGGTATCGGCATCCGGCTGCCGACGATCTGCGTGCGGCCGGGCAAGCCGAACAAGGCGGCGTCCGGCTTCTTCTCCGGCATCATCCGCGAGCCGTTGAGCGGCCACGAAGCGATCCTGCCGGTGCCGCGCTCGGTCGTGCACACGCATGCCAGCCCGCGCTCGGCGGTGAACTTCCTGATCCATGCGGCAGGGATCGACGGCAGCGCTGTCGGGCCACGCCGCAATCTGACGATGCCTGGCGTCGCCGTCACCGTCGGCGAGCAGATCGAGGCGCTGGAACGCATCGCCGGGCCGAAGGCGGTAAGCCTGATCCGCGAGGTTCCGGATGACACGATCTGGGCGATCGTCAAGGGCTGGCCGACGCGCTTCGAGGCAAAGCGGTCACAGGAGCTCGGCTTCAGCGCCGAAAAGAGTTTTGACGAGATCATCCGCGCTCACATCGAGGATGAGCTAGGCGGCAAGATCGCGGGTTAAACTCCGAACCTCGTGGCGCCGGCCTATCCGCCGCTCGCCAAACTCGCCGACAGCAGCAGCAGTCCGAACAGGAACACAAACGCCGCGCCGCCGATCTCGACGATCGAGTGGATGCGGTTGCCCATGCGGCCGTCGCCGGCGAAATACACCGCCCAGTTCTTGGCGGTCACCGCCAGTGTCGCCAGTGCCGAAACGGTGATGGCCGTGCCAAGCGACATCGCCAGCACCGACAGCAGGCCGCCGAGCCAGAGCCCGTTGAGCAGGGCGAAGCTCAGCACGATCAGGGCGCCGGAGCAGGGGCGGATGCCGACCGCCGCCACCGCCGTCCACGCCGTGCGCCAGTCGAAGCGGTCGCCCGACAGCAGCGCCGGATCGGGTGCGTGCGAATGGCCGCAGGTATCGCAGACTTCGCCGGCCGCGTGATCGTGATGAGCGTGATCGTGTTTGGCATGATCGTGATGATCGTGCGAAGGGCCGTGCACATGGTCATGCGCGTGTAGCGCGTGCGAATGAGCATGCGCCGAATGGCTGTGAGCTGCATGGGAGTGACCGGCATGCGAATGCGCGCCGTGCGAATGGCCCCCATGAGAATGACCCCCATGAGAATGACCGGCGTGAGAATGGCCGGCATGAGCCGCCGACAGGCTGTAGGCCGGGCCCTTGCCGAACAGACGCAGGACGGCGGGGCCGAGTTTGCGCCACAGCAGCCAGGCGCCGAACAGGGTGACGAAGACAAAGCTCATGATCTCCATGAACCAGGCCGCGTCCGTCATCGAGACGGAGGTGCCGCGCAGGACGAAATAGGCGACCCCCATCACCGCGATCGCGGTCAGGCCCTGCAGCAGCGCCGAGACGAAGGACAAGAGGATGCCGCGCCGCAACGCCACCTCATTGGCCACCATGTAGGACGAGATCACCGCCTTGCCGTGGCCGGGGCCGGCGGCATGGAAAATACCGTAGGCGAAGGACAGGCCGACGAGTATCCAGATCTTGCTGCCGTCCTGGCGCATCGCCTTCATCGCCGTTGCCAGCGCGCGGTAGAATTCCTGCTGCCTGAGATTGATCCACATCAGGATATGGGCGAACGGGCCGGTGGTGGGCGCCATGCCGTCATTGACGCCGATGCCGAGCGAACTCTGGGCATGAGCGGCGTCGGCGAAATGCATCATGGCGACAGTGAGGGCCAACAGGCCGAATGCCAAACGCAGGGACGGTTTCGTCACCGGCTTCATCCTTCTGGCTGACAGGTCAGTTCGAGCTTGGTGGCGAAGATCTTGCTCATATCGGTGCCGGTCGGATCGTTGAAAAAGGCATCGGTGAGGGTCTTCTGGTTTTCCTTGATAGCCTCGTCCGGATCCGGACGGACCACCTTGCTGGTGCAGTTCGAGGGCAGGCCTTCAACCGTGATGTTGGAGTCCTCGGTGAAGTCGATCGCCGTGTAGAATGTCGGATCGTAGACGCCGATATCGATCTTGCCGTGGAGCTTGATCGGCACCTTCGGTTCGGACTCGAAAAGGATGATCAGCTGATCGTTGTCGAAATTGGCCATCAGATGCGGCGGCGGCGTCATCGCCACGTCCTTGCCGTCAACGGTGACGAGCTGGAAGTAATTGAACTCGGCCAGCGAGGCATGAACGGTGTCGGCGACCTCCTTCAGCTCCTTGTCGTCGAGCTTCAGGTCGGAGTTCTTGTCGAACTCCATCATCACGGTCGAGGAAAACAGATCGTCGAAGCGCCAGAGATGACGCAGAGCCTTCACGCTTTGGTGATCCGGGGAGAGAATCACATCGAGGCGGGCCTCGGCGAAGACATGCGGATGCACGTAAGCCGGTCCAGTGGCGGCAAAAGTAGCCGCCAAGGCCGAAGCCAGCATGATTGCGTGCCGTTTCAGGTGCATTCTCGGTCCATAGGCCTCGGAAGAGTTGCCGAGAGTTACCAGAAAGGGGGCGAAATTGGGACCATGAGACTATCGACGCCGGTCAGCCAGCCTCGCGCGTCCTGAACCACTGCACCAAAAAGTCGACGAAGACGCGGACTTTCGCCGGCAGATAGCGGCGGTGCGGGTAGACGGCGAAGATGCCGCCGCCCGACAGGATACGGTCATCCATCACCGCCACCAGCCGGCCGCTCGCGAGGTCGGGCGCGGCGATGAAATCCGGCAGGACGGTAAATCCGAGGCCCGCCACGGCCGCGGCTCTCGCCGTCATCGGGCTGTTGACCTCGACCGGACCAGACACCGAAACGCTCACCGGATCGCCATTGTCGCCCTTGAACGGCCAGTTGTTCAGTCCGCGGCCATTGGTGTCGACGATGCAAGGCATGCGGCTGAGATCCTGCGGCCTTGTCGGCATGCCATGCCTGGCGATCAGTTCGGGGGAGGCGCAGAGCTTTATCGAAAACGGCGCCAGCCGCCTGGCGATCAGCGACGAGTTCTCCAGCCGCGAGATGCGCACCGCAAGATCGAAGCCCTCCTCGACCAGATCGACGAAGCGGTCGTCGAGCTGGATGTCGAGCACGATGTCGGGATGCTGCTTGGCGAAGTCGATCAGCGACTGGCCGATCGGCGCGTCGGCGAAGGTGCGCGGCGCCGACAGCTTGATCCGGCCGCGCACGTCGCCGGAGGATTCACGCACCGCGTCGGCTAGGCTGTCGACCTCGCGCACGATCTCCGAGGCGCGCCGGTAATAGGTGTGGCCGGCCTCGGTCATCGAGAACTGGCGCGTGGTGCGGTTGAGCAGCAAAGCGCCGAGTTCGTCCTCCAGCTCGCGCACATATTTCGACAGCAAGGCCTTGGAACGGCCGATCTTGCGCGCCGCCGCCGAAAAGCCCTCGGCCTCGACCACGTCGATGAAGGCACGCATGCGCGTCAGTGTGTCCATGGTCAGGCCTTTCGTGCCGCGTCGAGAAGTTTCCGGCCGAGCCGTATCAGGGCAATGTCGCTGCCGGAAGGGCCAAGCAGCGACAGGCCGAACGGGGCGCCGGCGACCGAGCCGACCGGCAGTGTGATCTGTGGAAAACCGGACAGGCCGGCCAGGCACAGAAGTTGGAGCGCCCGTTCGCGATAGGCCTGGAACTGCTCCGGCGTGCTGTCCACGTAAGGCGCCGGACCAGGCACGGTCGGCAGGACAAGGAAGCCGTTCCTGCCGAGCAGGGCGTTCAGTTCGCCGCGAAAGGTCAGACGTCGCACCTTCTCGGCCTGGGCTGTCCTGTCATCGACGGCACGGCCAAAGCCGAAACGCTCCTCGACACCGGGGCCGAGGCCGCGCTCGCCGCTGGTGATCCATTCGCCATGCACCGCCCAGGCCTCCCTGGCCTGCACCCGGCGAAAGCACCAATAGAGTTCATCGGGAGATGAGGAGAAGCGGATTGCCGGCGTCGCCGGCACGCCGAAGACCGCGCCCGCCAGCCCCTTCATTTCACCATATTCGGCCAGCGCCGGGCGGGCGACCAATCCATCCAGCCAATCCAGCGCCAGCGGCCGGTCCAACACGTGCTGGTGCGGATCGCGGCCGAGCAGCAGCTTGCCGACGGTCTCGTAGGTCTCGATGTCGTCGGCGAACCAGCCGAACGTGTCGAGGCTCGGCGCCAGCTTCATCGTGCCGTCGAGCGGAATGCGGCCATGCGTGGTGCGCAGCCCGATCAGTCCGCAAAAGCTCGCCGGGGCGCGGATCGAGCCGCCGGTGTCTGAGCCGGTGGCGATATCGGCCAGCCTGCCCGCCACCGCCGCCGCCGACCCCGATGAGGAGCCGCCGGTGACGCGGTCGGGTGCCGCCGGGTTCACCGGAAACGAGAAATGCGCATTCTGGCCGAACAGCGCGAAGGCAAGCTCGTCGGTCTGCGTCTTGCCGACGAAGCGTGCGCCGGCATCGAGGATCATCTGCACGGCGGGTGCGGTGCGCGAGGCCGCGTGGCTTTCGGCGAATTTTTGCAAATTGCCGCAACCGGTGCGGTAGCCGGCGACGTCGTAGATGTCCTTGACGGCCAGCCGCAGGCCGGCCAGCGGGCCTAGCTGGGCATGTGCCACCGGCATCCGGCGAAGATCGAGAAAGGCGTTGAGAGGGCCGTGCGTGCCTGTCATCGTTCGATATCCGGATACGGTTGCCGCAACATTGTTCGACGCCAGAAATTTTACAACCTGCGATACGATTTTTATTGATTGTGAAAGTCTTCGCCCTTATATCGCGCTTGCCCAAAGTCGCACGTGCCTGTGGGTGTCCGCCGATCCTCGAATGGTGAGGGAAATCGGTAAGGTAACTGGAGCCAACCCCTCCAGTCGGTCTAGCGGCCAACCGCCAGCCCGAGGACACCTTGAAGCAACGACGGTGCGGGCCTTTCTGGTGTTCTGCCGGTTGTCCAAAAACCGGGGTTACTGAAGAGGCACACCTTCATTGCCGGCAGTGCGGACGGGTCTCCCATCCAAGCCAAGGCAGACAAAGCGAACCAAGGCCGGGCAAGGCCAAGGTTCACCGCCGCGAGACGGCGCTTCATGGTTCCGGGGTCTCCACCGGCTGGTTCCATGGATATCCGTCCCGCCTTTGTCCACCGCGTGTTCGCGAGGCTGACAGCCCGCGTCCCGCAGCCTTATTGCGCGCCGAAAGGCGCTGATGGAGAGACCCCGATGGCCACCCAGCGCATCCTTGACTTCCTCGCCACCCGACGTCCGTCCGGCCCCTGCCTCGTCGTCGACCTCGATGTCGTGCGCGACAATTTCCGCGCCTTCGAGAAGGCGCTGCCCGATTCCAAGATCTACTATGCGGTGAAAGCAAACCCGGCACCGGAAATCCTGCGCCTGCTTGCTGCGATGGGCTCGTCCTTCGACACCGCTTCCGTTGCCGAAGTCGAGATGGCGATGGACGCCGGCGCGCCGGCGGACCGCATCTCCTTCGGCAACACCATCAAGAAGGAGCGTGACATCGCACGCGCCTACCAGCTCGGCATCCGCCTGTTCGCCGTCGATTGCGTCGAAGAGGTCGAGAAGATCGCCCGCGTCGCTCCAGGCGCGCGCGTGTTCTGCCGCGTGCTGACCGATGGCGAGGGCGCTGAATGGCCGCTGTCGCGCAAGTTCGGCTGCGTGCCAGCGATGGCCGTCGACGTGCTGCGCCATGCCAAGGGGCTCGGCCTCGACGCCTATGGCGTGTCGTTCCATGTCGGCTCGCAGCAGACCGACCTGACCGCCTGGGACCGTGCGCTGGCCGACGCCAAGGTGGTGTTCGCGACGCTCGCCGAGGAAGGCATCGTCTTGAAGATGGTCAATATGGGCGGTGGTTTCCCGACGCGCTATCTGCGTGACGTGCCAGCCGCCCAGGCCTATGGCCAGGCGATCTTCTCGGCGCTGCGCAAGCATTTCGGCAATGCGCTTCCCGAGACCAT
This sequence comes from Mesorhizobium sp. WSM4808, assembly GCF_055811675.1. Classification (NCBI taxonomy): domain Bacteria; kingdom Pseudomonadati; phylum Pseudomonadota; class Alphaproteobacteria; order Hyphomicrobiales; family Phyllobacteriaceae; genus Mesorhizobium; species Mesorhizobium sp. WSM4808. The sequence goes on along the minus strand of NZ_JBVVQX010000003.1, from coordinate 302,529 downwards.
CATCGAGCCGGGCCGTGGCATGGTCGGCAATGCCGGCGTCATCAAGTCGGAAGTCGTGCTGATCTCGAAGAAAGCGGCCAACGACAATGTGCGCTGGGTGTTCCTCGACATCGGCAAGTTCGGCGGTCTTGCCGAGACGATGGACGAGGCGATCCGCTACCCGATCGTCACGCCGCATGACGGCACGGAGACCGCACCTTGCGTGCTCGCCGGCCCGACCTGCGATTCGGCCGACGTGATGTACGAGAAGACGCCCTATCCGCTGCCTTTGTCGCTGACCATCGGCGACGAGGTGCTGATCGAAGGCACCGGCGCCTACACGACCACCTACTCGGCGGTCGCCTTCAACGGCTTCGAGCCTCTCCGATCCTACGTGATCTGACGGCGCTTCCTCAGCGCATTTTCGGACGGCGAACCGGACACAACTTCGCCTAAAAATGCGCTGAGAGAGCCGATCAGATCATCCCCGGTGGGCGCGTGTCGTCCACCCGGGCTCGCCTGTGGAACAGATCTCCGCTCGCCAGGGATTGCGGAAATGGAAATGTCAGTTGAAATGGAAATGCCAGTTGAAATTGGGGGCCACGCACCGGCCTCTGTGATGGTCGCCGAAACCGCCGCCGATGTTGCGGCGCGCGAGGCGTTGCTCGATCGGGCCATGGGGCCGAAGCGCAGGAAAAAGTCGTCGGAGAAGCTGCGGCGTGGCCGGCGGCCCTCGGAAGGCCTGGCCTTCGTCGCCCGCGATGCTTCGGGCGGCGTGGCCGGCACCGTGCGGCTGTGGGATGTCAGGCTGGGCGAGGGCGGTGCGGCCGTGCTGCTGCTTGGCCCGCTTGCCGTCGACCCGTCGCTCAAGAATGCCGGCATCGGCTCGGCGCTGATGCGCCATGCCATCGCCGAAGCGGCGCGTCTCGGCCATGCCGCTATCCTTTTGGTCGGCGATGCGCCCTATTACGCGCGCTTCGGCTTCTCGGCCGAGAAGACCGGTTCACTTGCCATGCCAGGACCCTATGAGCGGCACCGCCTGCTGGCGCTGGAACTGGTGGAAGGCGCGCTTGACGGCGTGCACGGCACGCTGAAGGCGGCCGGCCGCAAGCTGAAGGCGCAGGAACTGATATCGGCGGCCTGACACGAAGCCGGCAGCATTTCATGCAAAAACGCCGCCCGAAAAGGCGGCGTTTTTTTGCGCTTGGTGGGTGCCGCCTTAGGCGGCTGGATGCCTTCAGCCAATCAGCTGGCTGAGCGCCATGGCGACGGTCATGTCGCCTTCGACCTTTATCTTGCCGGTCATGAACGCCATCGTCGGGTTCAGGTCGCCAGCGATCAGCGAATCCAGATCGTCGAGCGAGAGCTTGATGGTGCAGTCGGTGGGTGCATCGGTGTTCGAGACGGTTGCGCCGTCGATAACGATGACGCCGTCGCTGCCGGTGTCGAATTTCACGGAACGATCGAACCCGCTGCTGGCCACCCGCGACTTGATCTTCTCGGCAATCTCCTGAACGCTCACGCTGTTCTCCTTGTCTGGTTGCATCTGTCTCGCAACGGCGCTTCGATCCAGCCGAAGCCCATGCCGCGGTTTCGCGATCACGGTCGCTGCCGCATATAGCTTTGGGTTGACGTTTACGTCAACGCGAATTCGGGCGGTTGGTTCCTGCCGTCGCGGCAGGTGAGCCCCGATGAGGCCGGGACTCCGAGCCGGGGCAACTCAGTGTTCCTTGAACGCCTTGGTCATTTCGCTCGCCGTCTCACTTTTCTTGCGGCGCAGCCAGTTGTCGCGGATTTCGTCCTTCGACAGGAAATTGACCTGGTCGATCAGAACCTCATGCACCAAGGGCGCGCCGACACGCGCGTTGACGGTATCGCGGATTGCGGCGCGGAAGGCATCGAGATCGATCGTCGCCTTGTTGGTGAAGTCGATCTGCGGATTGGAATAGAGGTAGGAATAGACCTGATCGGTGATCAGCGCTTCGGCCGGAATGGACAGCTTCTTTATCTGCTCGGGTTCGACGGTGTAGACGAGCTTGGTCAGGAAATAGCCGCCGATCTCAGAATCGCGGATCAGCGGCACCGAAATGATGTCGGTCTTGACGTAGTCGAGACCGCCCAGCATCGGCTTCGGCGTTTCGCCGACACCGCGCTCTCCGGCCGCCTGAAACGAATAGAATACTGCGCCGAGAGTTGCTGCGCAGATCCAGACGGCGATGGCGATGACCTTGATCATCGGCTCTTGTCAGTCCCTTGATCAGTCCCTTGTGAAGGCGACGCGGCACTGCGCCGTTGCTTCGGCAGTATCTCCCAAGTGTCGCTCGTGTTCGGCATCATGCCTTCATCCAGCCGAACTCGCCGGCGGAGTAGGTGCCGTCGGTCTCGGCGCGCTGGATGGCGTGCCGCAGCAGGCTGGCGACTTCGTTGACCGCGCTGAGATGCGCCAGGATCGCCGCTTCGTTCTTCGCCAGCTTCTGGCGCAGCCGGGTCAGGCCCTCGCGGTGCTGTTCGAGGAATTCGGCTTCGCTGCCGCACTTCATGGCGCGCGTCAACTCGTAGAGGTAGCGGCTCTTGCGGGCGTTCGATGCCTTGAGATCATAGTTGGTCGCGTTGCGGATGCCGGCGGTCTCTTCCTCGACCACTTCCTCGATGCGACCGATGATGGCGGCGAGGTTGCCGGGCCGCGCGAACGGGATCGGCGCTTCCGACGCGGTCGTGCGTGCTGGCAGATTGGGGGTGGATTCTGAAAAGTCGGCCATGGCGTTTCCCAGTTTAGATCTTGATGTTTGTTTTTATGGTCGTCTCGTCACCGGTCATCGACCCCGCAGCCTTGCGCTGCAATTGGTGGACCAGCGAGGTCGACAGGCTGTTTTGCTGGTCGATCTCGGTCTTTTCCAACCCGCCCGAGACCGGACCGACCGGAACCACGCGCTTGCCTTCGAGATAGTGGTCGGCAAGCATCGACTTGGCGATGCCGATGCCGCCGCGTTCGGCCATCACGTCGGCCACCCGCTCGGCAAGCTGCGATTTCCACATGTCGCCAGCCAAGCCCTTGCCGTAGACGCCCTCGGTGTCCTTTGGCAGCATGTTCTGGATGAAGGTCTGCAGCACCATCGCCTCGAACTTCTTGAATTTGTTGGCCGGGTCGGTTGCAGCGGCGGCCTTGTCGGCGGTGGCGCGCGACAGGATCGAGCCGGCATCGACCGAAGCGGCGGTGTCGAGTGAAAACGTGCCCGCAGCGCCGCCGGCCCGCTTTGCCAGCGCGGCGCGGGCGGTCTCGATATCCGCCGGGTCGGCGGCTCGGGCCACATCCATAACGATGTCGCTGGGTGGAGAAATCGCCAAGAAAGTCCGCCTTTTACCGGTTTTCCCTGACCAGACCATGCCTCAACAAGCTTGTGGCAGGCTTGCGGGGAGGGAGCGGAGTGCGGGGATCGGATCGAAGCTGCCGGCTTTGCGCCGAGGGTGGGATTTCCGCCTCAGCTTCACTCCTTGACCGCCCCCGTCATCGAGGAGACGTAGTGTTCGACAAAGAATGAATAGAGCACCACCACCGGCAGGGAGCCGATCAGCGCGCCTGCCATCAGGGCTCCCCATTCATAGACGTCCGAACGTACGAGCTCGGTAAGCACGCCGACCGGCACGGTCTTGTTTTCGGACGACTGGATAAAGGTCAAGGCGTAGATGAATTCGTTCCATGACAGGGTGAAAGCGAAGATGCCGGCGGAGATCAGACCGGGCACCGACAGCGGCAGAACTATCTTGGTCAGGATTTGCCAGCGGCTCGCGCCGTCGATCAGCGCGCATTCTTCCAGTTCGAAAGGGATCGAGCGGAAGTAGCCCATCAAGAGCCACGTGCAGAATGGAATGAGGAAGGTCGGATAGGTGAGGATCAGTGCGAACGGCGTATCGTAAAGGCCGAGGTTGAACACCATTACCGACAGTGGAATGAACAGAATCGAGGGCGGCACGAGATAGGCCAGGAAGATCGCCAAGCCGACCTGCCGCGCCCCGGAAAACCTCAAGCGCTCGATCGCATAGGCAGCGAACACCGCTGCCAGCAGCGACAGGAAAGTTGAGGCGGTCGAGATGATGATCGTGTTGAGAAGCCAACCCGGATAGGACGTGTCGAAGAGCAGATACCGAATATGCTCGAGCGTCGGATGGACGACCCAGAACGGGTTGAAATTGGCATAATCCGTCATCTCGAGATTGGGTTTCACCGCCGTGATCGTCATCCAGTAGAACGGGAACAGCAGCACGATGACGAATATCAGGAGCGGCAGATAAACGGTGACCACGCGCCGGGGCAGGCTCTGGAGATAGCCCATGCCGCCTTCATCCGTGTTCGGACGATTGTTCGTTTCGATCGCGGCCATGTCAGTCTCCACCGCCCTGCTGCCATTTACGACGTTGCAGCCCGAAATAGCTGAAAAGGATCGCCGCTAGCAGGAACGGGATCATCGCCACCGCGATCGCGGCTCCCTCGCCAAGCTGGCCGCCGGAAATGCCGCGCTGGAACGAGAGCGTCGCCATCAGATGGGTGGCATTCACCGGTCCGCCGCGAGTCAGCACATAGATCAACTGGAAATCGGTGAAGGTGAACAGGACCGAAAAGGTCATGGTGATGGCGATGATCGGCGTCAGCAGCGGCAGCGTCACATAGCGGAACAACTGCCAACGGCTGGCGCCGTCGAGCGTCGCGGCCTCGTAAAGCGATTGGGGAATCGTCTGCAGGCCGGCCAGCAGCGTGATGGCCACGAAAGGAATGCCGCGCCAGACATTGGCAGCGATCACCGAGGCGCGCGCGTTCTCCGGATCGCCAAGGAAATTGATGCGGTGATCGATCAGTCCCATTTCCATGAGAGCCCACGACAGGATGGAGAACTGCGAATCGTAGATCCACCAGAAGGCGATGGCCGAGAGCACCGTCGGCACCACCCACGGCAGCAGGACAATCGCGCGGAAGAACGATTTGAAGGGAAGGTTCTGGTTGAGGATGAGCGCCAGCCAGAGGCCGAGCGCGAATTTCAGGATCGAGGCGCTGATCGTGTAGAGCAAGGTGTTGAAGACGGAGAGCCAGAAGACGGCGTCGCTCCACAGATATTCATAGTTTTCGACGCCGATGAAGATGCCGGGGCGGCCGATGCGGGCATCGGTGAAGCCGAGCCAGACGCCGAGCCCCAGCGGATAGGTCAGGAAGACAAGCAGCAGTGCAGCCGCCGGAAGCATGAAGCCGAAGCCAAGTGCGTTCCTGCTTTCGCTCCAGCGCGACAGAATCCGTGAGAAGATCGAAGGTCGCGGCTGGATAGCAGCTGACGGCACGGCCATGGGTTGGCTCCTGCTGAGGTCTCATTGATAGGCCGGATCGGCCGCGACGCAATCCGAAGCCAGCCGGGCAGCCGCGCTGCCCGGCTGAGCCGGCTCAAACGCGATAATAGCGATTTGCCCGCTTCTCGGCCTCTTCCATTGCCTCTTGCGGCGTGGCCTGGCCGGTCACCGCTTTGGCGAACATGTCGACCAGCACGTAGTCGGCCATGGTTGCCGCCGAGGCATAGCCGAGCGGCCCGGCATAGCCGTTAGGCCGCAGAGTAGCCGAAGCCTTGGCGTAAGCGGCGTTGTTGGGATCGGCAGTCCACACGGGGTTGTTGTCGAATGCCTTCAGTGTCTGGCAGCAATATCCGGCCGAGGAGGTGATCCAGTCCTTCATTTGCGGTTCCTCGAACATGAACTGCAAATACGCCTTAGCCGCGTTAGGGTAGGGCGTGTAATTGAAGATGACAGCCGTGGTCACCTGGAACAATTCGACGGATTTGCCGACAGGACCGATGGGCAGGTTGGTCGTGCGTATGTCCTTGGCGATTTCAGCCAGCTTTGGATCTTTGTCCTTGTTGATCTTGGCCGTGTTGTAGGCAGAAATTCCATTGGCGATCACCCCCAGTTCGCCGGCCAGGAAGGCGCGGTTGTTGTTGACGTCGAGCCAGCTTTCGGTGCCTGGAATGAAGGTCTTGTAGAGTTCCTGCGCGTATTCGATCGCCTTGAGGGTCTCGGGGCTGTTGATCGTTACCTTGCCACTCTCGTCGACCATCTGGCCGCCATGGCTCCACAGCAGCCAATGAGCATAGTTGTTGCCGTCACCGACGCCATGGCCATGCGTGAAGCCGGCAGGATGTCCCTTCGCTTGCAAGGCCTTGCAAAGTTCCAGGAAGCCTTTCGTGTCCTTGGGAAACTCCGAAAAGCCGGCCTCTTTCACCCAGCTTTCCCGATAGACGATGGCATTGCCGATCGTGGCCAGGGGCAGGCCGACGAACTTCCCGTCGCGTGTCGCATATTGCTTAGGTCCCTCGTGCCAGCCGCCATATTTCGAGCCGAGATACTCGCCCAGTTCGCTCACGTCGTGCAGCTTGTCGGGATATTGGTGCGGGTCATCGAACCAGACGAACATCAGGTCGGGGCCGGACCCGACATTTGCTGCGACCGCCGCCTTGGGACGAATGTCCTCCCAGCTTTCCTTGTCGACGCGAACCTCGACACCTGTCGCCTCGGTGAAGCGTTTGGTGTTGGCCAGCCATTGGTCCTCATCGCCCTGGACGAAGGGCGACCAGCGCAGCAGTCTAAGCTTGGCGCCATCCTCGGGTTTGTATTTCAGTCCGTCCTGGGCAAGGGCCGGAGAGCTGATGAACCGACTTCCCAAGGCACCCGCCGCCGCGCCGGCGGTGGTGCGGATCACGTCGCGTCTGGTGAACTTCATGCTCGTTTCCTCCTGTTGTTGTCCTTGCCTGTGGTCCTACTGATCGATACGTGTCTGGAATCTCTGTCCGGTTTCTGCGTGAAAGAGATGGATAAGGCTGGGCTCGGCCGTAAGCCGGATGGTTTCGCCCGGCGTAAAGGAATGTCGTTCCCGGAAATTCGCGACGATCTCTTCGCCGCCGGCTGTCCGGCCGATGAGCTGCACTTCGGACCCGGTTGGTTCAACCACCGCGACGGTGACCGGAATGCCCTGGTCGTCGGACAGCCGCAAATGCTCGGGCCTTATTCCCAGCACCACAGGCTCGCCATTGCGGATGGAAAGTGCCGAGGCCAACGGGACCGAAATCCCCCCGGCGCCGCGGAACGAGGGTGAGCCGTCGGTAGCGATCTCGCCCCTCAGCAAATTCATGGCCGGCGAGCCGATAAAGCTGGCGACAAAAAGATTGTTCGGCCGGTCATAGAGTTCCAGCGGCGGCCCTATCTGCTCGACGATGCCGTCATGCATGACCACGATCTTGTCAGCCATGGTCATGGCTTCGATTTGATCGTGAGTGACGTAGACTGTCGTGGTCTTGAGGCGCTGGTGCAGTTCCTTGATCTCGGCGCGCATCTGCACCCTGAGTTTGGCGTCGAGATTGGACAGCGGTTCGTCGAAGAGAAAGACCGCCGGATCACGAACGATCGCGCGGCCCATTGCGACGCGCTGGCGTTGGCCGCCGGAAAGCTGCCGAGGATAGCGAGCCAGCAACGGCACCAGCCCAAGGATTTCGGCCGCGCGGCGCACGCCGGCATCGCTCTCCGGCTTGGAAACTCCTTTGAGCATCAGCGAGAACGCCATGTTCTCGGCAACGGTCATGTGTGGGTAGAGCGCATAGTTCTGGAAGACCATGGCGACGTCGCGCTCCTTGGGCGCAACGTTGTTGACGACACGTTCGCCAATCGCGATCTGGCCGCGTGAAATCTTTTCCAGGCCGGCGATCATTCTGAGGAGGGTTGATTTTCCGCAGCCCGACGGTCCGACCAGAGTGACGAACTCGCCGTCCTCGATGTTCACGCTGACCCCGTGCAGGATCTCGACAGCGCCGAATGATTTATAGACTTCGCCAATTGCGACAGACGCCATCGATCCTCCCAACAAATTCCCGCGACGTCGTCGAAGGAACAACGCTTCCGCTAGCGACAGCCCTGGCTCCTCCCAGGCTCACGCTAGGCCGAAACGGTAGCGCTACCAAACCGGGCTGTAAAGCGTTTACGGGAAAGCCGAACCTTGGAGGGTCCGCTTCGCGCACACAATACCCGCAGCTACTCCTCGCCCTGCTTCTGCGTGATCAGGTCCAGCCGCTCGCGGTCGGAGCGTTCGCGTTCGTCGCGGTTGCGTACGTCCTTGTAGGCGCGCTCGACCATGTTGGTGCGGGCGGTCGCCGCGGCGATGAGGCTGGCTTCCTGCCTGGCGCTCGCCAGGTTCGCTTCCTGGCGCACCACCGCCTGGGCAATGCGGCGATGGTAGAGATCGGGAAACAGGGCGGAGAGCGAATCGGCCTGGTCGAAATGGCCGACCAGTTCCCTCGCTTCGGTTTCGGCGGCACTGGCCGCCGCAAGGAAGGTGGCGTGGCGGGTTTCGTGCAGCGCCTTCAGCTGTTCCTGAACCTTGACCAGCTTCTTGAGGCGGTCCTTGCGCGTGCTCATTTCTATCTCGCCAATGTCAGATCGACGAAGCCGTCGACGAACAGCGACAGCATGGTGCCGACGGCGAAATAGAAGATGATCATGCCGCCGGCGATGATGAAGGGCTGGGAGATGAAATAGATCGGGATCTGCGGCGTCAGCTTGTTGACGAAGCCGATCGTCAGATTGACGAGAATAGCATAGGCGACGAACGGGCTGCCGAGGCGGATGACCAGGAAGAAGGTGTCCGACACCGTGTCGGTGACATCGACGAGGGCTGCCTGCGGGTTGAAGAAGATGTTGACCGGCGCGACCGTGTAGGAGGAAACCAGCGCGCGTATTATCTCGTGGTCGAAATCGAAGACGAACAGCATCAACAGCGCCGAGAACGAGATGATTGCGGCAAGGGCTGCCTGGGGTTCGGGCTCCTCGATCGCCGGTCCGCCGGTGCCGCCATAACCGACCAGCATGGCGATGGCCGAGCCCATGAAGCGCAGGGCTTCCATGTAGAGCCTGGTCATGGCGCCGATCAGGCCGCCGACCAGAAGTTCCGAGATGATCATCGGCACCAGGATCTGCGGGCGCGGGTCGACGAAAGGAAAGATCTTGTCCCACAGAAAGGCGAGCAGGCCGCCGGTGGCGGCGACCGCCACGAACAACCTGACCTGGACCGGGACGCGGGCGCTGGAGAGGCCCGGCATCAGCATGAAACAGGCGCCGATGCGGCAGAAGGCGAGGAACGCCGCGATGACGACGCCTTGCGACAGCACGCTCACGATATGGTTCCGAGCACCTTGATCTCGACGCCCTTGGCGATTTCGACATGGCTGAGCACCGGCAGCGTGGTGAACAGGCGCTCGACGATCATGCGCACATAGGGGCGGGCGTCGGGCGCGGTGACGAGGACGAAACGCTCGCCGGCTTCCAGATATTTCTTGATCGCCTTGGTGGCGTCCTGGCCGAACTCCTCGAGCTGACGCGGGTCGATGTCGAATTCGCGCACCTCGCCCTTGGCGTCGCGCTTGAGGCTCTGGTGGAAGGCGAGGTCCCAGCGGTTGCCGAGGCGAAGCACTTTCAGCACGCCACCCTCGGACAGGTCGCCGCAGATCTGCTGGGCCATGCGGATGCGGACATGCTCGACGATCTGCTCGGTGCGGCGCACATGCGGCGCGATCTCGGCGATCGCCTCGATGATCAGGTGCAGATTGCGGATCGAGACGCGCTCGGCCAGCAGCAGCTTCAACACCGCCTGCAGGCCGGGATAGGAGATGTGCGTGGTGCAGATCTCGTCGGCGAGCTTGCGGTATTCCTGGTCCTGGCGTTCGAGCAGCGCCTTCATGTCCTTGTAGGATAGAAGCTGCGGCAGGTTGTTGCGGATGACCTCGGAGAGGTGGGTGAGCAGCACCGACATGTTGTCGGCGAAGGTGTAGTTCTCGCGCTTCAAATCCTCGGCGAAGGCTTCGACGACGGAATAGGCGCGCATGCCGAAGGCCGGCTCGCGGATTTCCTCGCCTGGTATCTCGGGTATGTCGCGGTTGCCGAGCAGCACCATGATCTCGCCGACGCGCATCTGGTACTCGGCCACCACGGTGCCGTGCACCTTGATCTGGTAGCTCTTCGGCGGGATGGCGAAATCGTCGGCGACGCGCACTTCCGGCACGACGAAGCCGTACTGGGTGGCGAATTTCTTGCGCATCTTGCCCATGCGGAAAACCAGTTCCTGATGCGACGTCAGCAGCCTTGTCGACAGCTGCTTGCCGATCAAAAGCTCGATCTCGGCGGTGGCGAGCGAAGCCTTGACCGAGTTCTTCTCCTCTTCGACCTTGGTCGCCTTTTCCTGATCCTTGATCGCCTCGGCTTCGGCGACGGCGCGGTTGGCGCGCATCGGGATGACGTAGCCGAGACCGGCCATGCCGGCGGCCAGCGCAAAGAACGGGAACAGCGGCAGGCCGGGCATCAGGCCGAGCAGGACCAGCAGCGATGCCGCGACATAGAGGGCGCGCGGGTGGGCACCGAGCTGGCCGAACACCGCCTGGTTGGTCGAGCCGCGGGTGCCGCCCTTGGAGACGAGCAGGCCGGCGGCGAGCGACACGATCAGTGCCGGGATCTGGGTGACGAGGCCGTCGCCGACCGACAGCTTGATGAACACGTCGGCGGCTTCGCCCATGCCCATACCGTGCCTGATGTAGCCGATGGCAATGCCGCCGACGATGTTGATGGCGGTGATGATGAGGCCGGCGATGGCGTCGCCGCGCACGAACTTCGAGGCGCCGTCCATCGAGCCGAAGAAAGAAGATTCTTCTTCCAGTTCGCGGCGGCGCAGCTGCGCGGTCTTGTCGTCGATCATGCCGGCCGACAGGTCGGCGTCGATCGACATCTGCTTGCCGGGGATGGCGTCGAGGGTGAAGCGCGCGCCGACTTCGGCGATACGCGTGGCGCCCTTGGTGATGACGATGAAGTTCACCACGATCAGGATCATGAAGACGATCAGGCCGATGACGAAGTCGCTGGCCATCACCAACTTGGAGAAGCCGGCGATGACATAGCCGGCGGCATGCGTGCCCTCATTGCCGTGCGACAGGATCATGCGCGTGGTGGCGATGTTGAGCGACAGCCTGAGCATGGTGGCGATGAGCAGCACGGTCGGGAAGGACGAGAAATCGAGCGGGCGCTGGATCCACAGCGCCACCATCAGGATCAGCACCGAAAGCGCGATCGAGAAGGCGAGGCCGACGTCGATGAGAAAGGCCGGAATCGGCAGAAACAGCACGGCCAGGATGATGACGATGCCGATGGCGAAGAAGACGTCGCGGCCGTTCTTGGCCACCGCGCCGGGCTGAATGCTTTCGCTGATCGCCATACCGTCCTCAAACCCCATAGACTGCCGAGCGCGCGACAGCCCTGTGAGGGTAGCCCGCCAAGCTTGCGCGAGGGTGGGAGACTGGCTAGTTCCAACGATCATGCGCAGGTCGCCGTGTCGGCCGGCCTCCTGAAGAAGGCAAACCCCATGCTTCTGATCATCGGCACCATCCGCTTGCCGCCAAACAAATTTGAGGAAGCTAAGCCCGCTATGGAACGCATGGTTTCCGGCAGCCGCGCCGAGCCCGGCTGTCTCGAATATTCCTATGCGCAGGATGTTTTCGATGCCGGGCTCATCCGGGTCATGGAAGTCTGGAGCGACAGGACGGCGCTCGAGGCGCATTTCCGCTCGCCGCACATTGCGGACTGACGTGCGAGCTGGCCGGCGCTAGGCATAGGCGAGCGCAACCTCGTGCTCTATGAAGCCGGCGAGCCCATGCCGACCTGAACGGTCCGTCAGCCGATCGATATCGCGCCCGCTGTCGCCAATGTGGTGTCTGTCGGCATTGTGGTTGCCATGCCGTGCCGCCGGGCGTATCAGGCTGGCTTTCCACTGCCTTTTGATATCGGCGAGCCGCCCCGGTGCTTTCCAGAAACCACAGCGAAGTCTACGCCCGCCGGCTGCGCGCGGTGCTGATCAGGTCGTTGCCTCTGCTCGAGGCACGCGGCATCGTGGTGGTCATCCTCGCAAGTGACGTAGGCGTGATGGCGGGCATATTGGTCACGGCGATGAGCCAGATCGTGCAGGACCTGCACGGGCTGCTGTTCGGCGTTCAGCCAGGCGGCCGGCTTTCCGGCATGTTCTCGCTCGCCAATCCGATGCAGGCGCTGATACCGGCGATCGGCGGTATGCTGCTGGGGCTGACGGTGGTCTGGCTCAGGATACGGAAATTCCGCACGCCGATCGACCCGATCGAAGCCAATGCGCTCTATGGCGGGCGCATGTCGCTGACCGACACCTTCATCATCGCCGGCCAGACGATGATCTCCAGCGGTTTTGGCGCCTCGGTCGGGCTGGAAGCCGGCTATACGCAGGTTGGCTCCGGGCTGGCATCGCGGCTGGCGGGCATCTTCAGGCTGCGCCGCAACGATGTCCGCATCCTGGTCGGCTGTGGTGCGGCCGGCGCCATCGCCGCCGCCTTCGATGCACCGCTGACCGGCGCCTTCTACGGCTTCGAACTGGTCATCGGCATCTACTCGGTTGCCAATGTCGCGCCAGTCTTGACAGCCGCGATCTGCGCCTCGCTGACGGCCGAGATGTTCGGCGGCGTGCCGTTTCCGCTCGAGCTTTCGGGTCTGCCGGCGCTCACCGCCAGCCAGTATGTGCCGTTCCTGCTGCTCGGCCTGCTCGGCGGTGCCGCCTCGATCGCCATCATGCATCTGGTGACGCTGATCGAGCGCGGTTTCGCCAGGCTGTCGATCGATGCGGCGCTGCGCCCCGTCATCGGCGGCGTCATCGTTGGCTTGTTGGGGCTGATCACGCCGCAGGTCCTGTCCAGCGGCCATGGCGCGCTGCATCGCGAATTCTCGATGAATTACGGGCTGGCCGTGGTGGCCAGCGTCTTCGTGCTCAAGCTGGCGGCGTCGGCGGTCTCGCTGGGGTCGGGTTTTCGCGGCGGATTGTTCTTCGCCTCGCTGTTCCTCGGCGCGCTGCTCGGCAAGGCGTTCGCGGATGTGATGATTGTCGTCTCGCCGGCAACCGGCATCGACCCTGCCGTCGCCGCCGTCGTCGGCATGACGTCGCTCGCAGTCGGTGTCGTCGGCGGTCCGCTGACGATGACCTTCCTGGCGCTGGAATCGACCCGCGACCTGACGCTGACCGGCGTTGTGCTGGCCGCCTCGATCATGTCGGCGATCCTGGTGCGCGAGACCTTCGGCTACTCGTTCTCGACATGGCGCTTCCATCTGCGCGGCGAGACCATCCGCAGCGCCCACGATGTTGGCTGGATGCGCAGCCTCACAGTCGGCTCGATGATGCGCAAGGACATCAAGACCATCTATGCCTCGACGACGCTGGCAGCCTTCCGCAAGCAAGTGCCGCTCGGCTCTGCCCAGCGGGTCATCGCCGTCGACGCGGGCGACCACTATGTCGGCGTGCTGATCGTGGCCGAACTGCACAGCGATCCTTCCGATGGCGAGGTGCCGGTGCGCGATCTTGCCAAATACAAGGACGCGGTGCTGGTGCCGAGCATGAACGTGCAGGCCGCCGCGGAAACATTCCAGCGGGCGGGCGCCGAAGAACTCGCTGTCGTCGAGGATTTCACCGACCACATCGTCTTGGGGCTTTTGACCGAAGGCCATCTGATGCGGCGCTATGCCGAGGAACTCGACAAGGCGCGCCGGGACCTGTCGGGCGAGGGGTGACGGGAGGGCCAAGCGGGGTGCCTGCGGCAGGGGCGCGATTGCGGAGCCCTAATGCTCGATAGGTCCCTTGGCCATCACAAGCGCCGTGCCGGCGGTGGTCGGGCGTTCGATCATGCGCCGCACGCGTGGCGGTTCGTCGCCGCTGTGCAGCGCCCGCACGCGTTCGCCGATGACGGCGTCGGCATGGGTTATGCGTCCATTGTGCCTGATATATTCGATCCAGGTCGGCGTGTGATAATGCTCGATCCATACGGTGGGATTCTCGAGATCGCGCGCCAGCGTCCAGTTGCGGGCGCCGTCACGACGGCGGATGCGGCCGCGTTCGGCCATGATGGCGAGGAACTCCGGTTCATCCTCGTGCCGGATCACATACTCGATCATGATGGCGATGGGACCACTGCGCGGCTTCAGGTCAAGCGCCAAATGCGGTTCCTTGAAGCGATTGAGCGGATCGAGGTTGAGCAGCTGCTGTTGCGGCAGCGGGAGCAAAAGACCGATGGCGCCGCCGGCCAGCATGGCGACGCTGGCTGCGATCAGCGCGGCTTCGGCGCCGTGCGCATCGGCGACGACACCCCAGATCCAGCTGCCGAGCGCGATGCCGCCGAAGGTCGCGGTCTGGTAGACCGACAGCACCCGGCCGACCACCCAGCGCGGCGTCGCCATCTGCACCGTGACGTTGAAATGCGAAAGCGCGATCACCCAGCAGGCGCCGCCGACAAGCAGGCCGAGCGACGTCTGCCAGGCATGCTGGCTGACGGCGGCATTGAATGCGCAGACAGCGAAGCCGGCAAAAGCACAGCGCACCATCGTCTCGCTGGACAGCAACTGCCGCAGCCTGACGCTGATCAAGGCGCCGCCGACCGCGCCGATGCCGAAGGCGCCGAGCATGATGCCATAGGTCAGCGCATCGCCCTTGACGACATCGCGCGCCACCAGAGGCAGCAACGCAAGCACAGCGCCTGCACTGAAGCCGAACGCAGCCCCCCTGACCAGCACCTTGCCGATGTTGGGCGACATGGCGACATAGCGCAGGCCGGCGCCCATGGCGGCCCCCAGCGACTCGCGCGGCAAGGTCGATACCGGCACGTCCGGCTTCCAGCGCGCCAGCACGACGATCAGGCCGATATAGCTCACCGCGTTCGCCGCGAAGGCGGCCGCGGCACCGGCCGCGGCGACGATGATGCCGCCGATCGCCGGACCGACGCTGCGTGTCAGGTTAAAGCCCATCGAATTGAGGGCGACGGCCGCCGGCACCTTGTTGCGGGGGACGATGTCGCCGACGGAGGCTTGCCATGACGGGCTGTTGAGCGCGGTGCCGCTGTCGATCAGGAAGGTGAAGGCGAGCAGCGTCCACGGCGTGATCAGGCCTGAATAGGTGAACAGGGTCAGAAGCACCGACACCACCAGCATGAAGGTCTGGGCGACAAGCATCACCTTGCGCCGGTCGAAACTGTCGGCGATGGCGCCGGCTACGAGTGCAAACAGCATGATCGGCAAGGTGGTCGAAGCCTGGACCAGGGCCACCTGATAGGGCGAGGTGGCGATCGTGGTCATCATCCAGGCGGCGCCGACACCCTGGATCAAGCCACCGAAATTCGAGACGAGGCTTGCGCCCCACACGGCGCGGAAAATGCCATGCCGGAAGGGCGCCAGCGCCGAGACGCTCTCGCTGTCCGGCTTTTCGTCAATCATTTGGGGTTCCTGCCATGTCGTGCCTGCTCGTCAGACAATCCGTTTGCGCAGACCGTTTGCCGAAAGTAGGGCATGGCGCCGCAAAGGGCAAAAAAGCGCATGGTCCAACAATGGGATAGAGGCGGTCCAGGCCTTGTCCGCCGTGGGTCCGGAGGTGCCGCGGGGATCGGCGGCGTCTGTCCTCAGACAATTGCGAACGGCATGCCACGGCACACCATCCTGGAACAGGCTCAGAAGCCGTTCTGGATGCGCTCGAAGATGACGTTGGTGAAGGCCGATATCTGGCTGCCGATGAAGGGGCCGGTCAACGCCACCACCAGCATGATCGCGACGATCTTCGGCACGAAGGTCAAGGTGATCTCCTGTACCTGCGTCAGCGCCTGGATGAGGGCGATGCCGATGCCGACCGCCATGGCGACCAGCACCACCGGAGCGGACGCGACGAGCACCGTCCACACCGCGTACTGGACGATGTCGAGAGCGTCGGCCTCATTCATGGGACTGGCTCTCTGTCGAAAGCGTCAGCTTGCTGCCTTGACCGAGACTCCCGGACCGACGGCGACTTCGGTGCCGTTCTGCAGCACGGCGATGAGACCGTTGCTGGCGAGGCGCACCGAAGCCACGGTGCCCGTGGTCAGGCCGTCGGCGGAGGTGATCGAGCGCCCGATCAGTGCGTCGGCCTGCGACAGCGCCGAGGACTGCATGATCTGATTGAGCTTGGTGTTGGTCTGCACCGACTGCTCGACCTGAGAGAAGGTGGCGAGCTGGGCGACATATTGCGTCGAATCCATCGGCTTGGTCGGATCCTGGTTCTTCATCTCGGCGATCAGAAGCTTCAGGAAGGACTGGTAGTCGACCGCTGTCTTCGAGGTCGAGGCCGTGGCCTGATTGGCGCCGGTCGGAATCGTCGTCGTCATGTCCACGTTCATCAGTATCGTGCTCCCACGGCCAGCGGGCGCTCGGCACCCGAAACATCGTCATTGCCACCCAGCGCGCGGCGTTCGAGCGGATAAAGCGCGCGGATCGCCTTCAGCGCCTCGTAGATATGATCCTCGCCGACCATGCGGTCGATCTGTTTCAGCGCGCTGCAGATCTGGGTGTCCTCGAAGCTTGCCAGAAGCAGCGGCAGCGAACGGCGGAACATGTCGCGCGCGGCGGCGGCGCCGGCCGGGTTCATCAGCATGACCTGCAGGATGAAATAAAGCTGCTTGAGCGGCGTCGAGGCATCGTCGGCCTGGATCACGTGGCTTTCGAGCAGGAACTGGACGTCGTTCATCAATTCGACAGTGACCTTGCGGTCGACCCGGATGACGGCGCCGTTGATGTAGATCTTTTCGTTCGGCTTCAGCGATATCTTCAGCGTGTTGGTCATTGAATGCCGTCCCTGATGATCTGGGACACCTCGATCAACCCTTCGAAATTGTTGGTGCGGCCCTGACGGATGTCCTCCGCCTCGCGCAGCAGCCACAGGCCGATGGAAATGAGGTTGGCGCGCAGTTCCTTGGGCAGGGCGTTGTCGCTGGAGCCAAGATCCTCGACGAAGGCGGTCCAGACGCGGTTGGTGAAGTGAAGCGCCTCGATCGCTTCCATGGAATCGTGGCCGGCCGCTGCTGCCGCCGCCAGCATGTCGATCGAGCGGGTCAGAAGCTCCCGCTCGCGGTCCTTCGCGTCGGCAACGGAGTTGCTCTGGATGTCGGCGTAGGAGAATTGGTACATCGTTGGGGCTCTACCGTTCCGTTAAGCGTTGTCAGGTCAGGTAATTCAACAGGCTGAGCTGCTGCAGGCGTGCGGTCAACGCGAAAGACGTTTCGATGTGCTGTGTCAGGTCCGCGACCCGTGTTGCGGCTGCCGCCGGATCGACGGCTTCCAGATCGAGAATGTGCCGTTCGAAAAGGTCGACCTGCGTTTTCATCCGATCGTTGGCATCGGAAACCCGCTTCTGGACGATGCCGGTCTCGGATTGAAGCTGGCCAATGCCGCTCAGCGCTTCGCCAACCAGTGTGGTGGAGCGGCTGACAACCGTATTCTTCGCCGCCTGGCTGATGTTGCTGGACATCAGGCTGCTGACCATGGCTGCGGCCATGGCGAGTTTCTGAATGCCATCGCTGTTGGCGCTGGTCGAAGTCGGTGTGGTTTCGTTGAGTGCGATGCGGCTGACGATCTGCTGGTCGGTGGCGTTCGACCAGTCGCCCTGCCAACCCGCGCCCGTGAACAGCGGCGCGACATCGTTGGTGATGAAATCGTCCATCTGGGCGGCCGTGATGTTGGCCGCTGCCGGGTCGTCCTGGGTGAAACCGAAATTGGTGAGGAAAGCGGTATCGAATGCAGCCTTGGCGGGAGAGCCGGCAGCCGTGAAATCGTTGATCGGCTTGACGTCGGTGTTGGTGCCGGCAAACAGATATTCACCATTGACGCTGGTGTTGAGGATCGAGGTCAGCTGCTGGATGGTCGCCTTGCCGGAGTCCCGGGTGAGGCTGTTGGACGAGTCGCTTGAGGAAGCGGTGGTCAGGGCGGACAGGAAGGTCTGAGCGGCGCCGGAGAGCTGGCCAAGCGAGGTCTGTGTCGAAGAAAGCCTGGCGCCGACCAGGCCGTTGGAATCGATAATGACGTTGAGCCGGTCGAGATCGCGCGAGAAGGTGACGGACTGGGCGGTGCGCCCTCCGAGAGCCAGCCCGACATCGGCGACCCTGCCGGTCGACGCTTCCTTCGTGGCTTTGACGAGTTCGGCCTGCATGCGCATCTGCTGGGAGCGCATGGCATTGGAGATTGCGGCCGAGGAGACTGAAGTCATGGAATTATCCCACCGCGTTAAGCAAGGCCGTCAGCATGTCGTCGACGGTTTTCATCATCCGGGCCGATGCCTGGTAGGTGTGTTCGAGGTCGAGCAGCAACGACATTTCCTGGTCGACATTGACCCCGGTCGCGTTGGACAGCGCCTCTGCGCTGCGCGATGCCAGTGCTTCCTTGGCATCGGAGGCGGTCGAAGCCTGCTGGCGCACGCCCTCGAACCAGCCGATCGAACTGGCGGCGTAGTCGGATACGCTGGAGGTTGCCGAAACGCCGGCGGCGGGGTCGAAAGTCATCGGCTGGTCGAGCCGGTCGCCATAGGCGACCAGAAGGGTGGAATAGGACGCGCCGCCGCCCGTGTTGGCGACATAGGCCGCACCATTGGCGCCGCCGTCGCGCAGCAGCGTCGGGTTGCCGCCGGTGCTCGGGTCCATCGCTGCATTGACGCTGATGGACGCGGCAAGGCCGGTGACCAGCGTGCCGGCGGCCGGCACGGCCGGCGCTCCCGACCAGGTGAACAGGCCGGCGGCATTGGCCATCGAGGGTGCGGTCTCGGCAAAAGCGGTGATCAGGCCACGCGCGGTCTCGTCGAGCTGGCTCTGCATGGTCGAGGCGACGCCGTCGCGCAATTGCAGCAGGCCGGCAAGCGTGCCGCTGGCGCTGGTGTTGCCGCCGGCTCCCGCCGAGATCGGCACGTTGTCGATGTAAACGGCATTGCCGGCGGCACCCGCGGTATAGCCTGCCGACGCCGCGAAGGTGACCGTGCGCGGTATCGTCTCGAACAAAGTCGTGCCGTCGCCGGTGGTGATGACCATGTCATTGTCGCCTCGTGTGAAGGTCGACACTGGGACATAGTTCGAAATCTTCTTCAAAAGCGCGTCGCGCTGGTCGAGCGCATCGGAAACGTCGGTGCCGGAACGGGTTCCGGACATGACCGCCGTGTTGGCATCCTGGAACTGGCTGAGCAGCGAGTTCAGGTCATCGACGGCGGTGGCGATCTGGCCGTCGGTCTGGGTGCGGAAATCCTGGACTGCCTTGGAGCCCTCGTTGAGCGAGCGCACGACCTGTTTGGCGGCGTCGATGACCGAGGCGCCGAGGTTCTGGTTCGACGGCGAGGTGGCGTAGAGCTGCAGCGCCTGCTGCAGGTTGGCGATCGCGGTCGAGGGCGAGGACGCATTGTCGACGCCATTGACCGCGACGCCCAGCTGATCCATGCCGCTGTAGAGCGCGTTCTGCCCGCTCCAAGCCGATAGCGCGCCGAGATTCTGGCGAAACAAAAGCTCGTTGGCTGCGCGCTGGATATCGACCGAACGCGCGCCCGGCGCCGTGCTGGTGACGACGGCCTGGCGCCGCGAATAGTCCGGGTTGGAGGCGTCGGCGACGTTGCGCGAGACAACGCTTGTCTGTCGCGCGGTGTTCATAAGCGCCGACTGGGCGATACTCAATGCGGTAGACAGTGACATGCGGGTCTTTCGCGGGCGACGCCCGTCTTATCTCTTCAGGTTGACAAGGACGTCCATCAGATCGGAACCGGTCTGGAAGACTTTCGAATTGGCGGTGTAGCTGCGCTGCGCCGCGATCATGTTGGTCAGTTCTTCGGCGATGTCGACGTTGGAATTCTCGAGCGCGCCGGAGATGATGGAGCCGAGTTTGCCTTCATTGGCAAAGCCGACACGAACCGCGCCGGACTCGGTGCCCTGCGAATAGACGTTGCCGGGCAGCGCGGTGAGCTGGTCCGGGCTCTGCACGTCGGCCAGCGGAATCTTGTAGAGCGGCTTGGTCGAACCGTCCTTGTACTGTGCGTAGATGGTGCCGTCCTTGCTGATCTGGACCTTGTCGATGGTGCTCGGCGCGTTGCCGTTGACCTGGGCATCGGAAACCGTGAAGCCGGCGCCAAGCTGGGTCAGCGCAGACAGATCGAGATTGAGGGTGGCGCCGTTCGGCACGGTAAATGAAACGCCGGTGGGCGTGCCGGTGAGCTTGCCGGTGGTGGTGTCGAAGGTCAGGTTGGCCGAGCCCAGCAAGCCGCCAGCGGTGTAGGGGAACGATGTTCCAGCGGTGGCCTTCGACTGATCGAAGACCGCCACCTGCCAGGTGCCGGCGCCGGTGTTGGTGAAATAGACGTCGAGCAGCTTTTTGTTGCCGAGATTGTCGTAGGCGACCATCGAGGATTTCGACGTGTATTGCGCGGTCGCAGCGTTGGCGGCGGGCAGGTTGGCGGTCGCGACCGGTGTCGCGCCGGCCGGCAGGTTGCCGGCATAGCTGCCCTCGGTGCTCGGCGTTGCGGTCATTCCCTGGTCGGAGATGACAACCGGGACCAACCCCTCGAAGCCATTGACCGTCGCTGCCGGTACGCCGTTGTCGTAGCTGTACGCCATCAGCTGGAAGCCGGCCGAGTTGACAAGTCTGCCTTGACCGTCGGGAACGAAAGCGCCGGCCCGGGTCAGGTAGGGGGTGCCGCTCGGATCCTGGACGACAAAGAAGCCATCGCCGCTGACGGCAAGGTCGGAAACCGAGGTCGTGTACTGAAGCACACCCGGATCGCTGACCGCCTGGCGGATCGTCGTGGTGACGCCGCCGGAATTGTAGGCACCGCCGGTCGACGGCATGACCAGCGTCGAGAATTCGGCGGAGGAGCGCTTGTAGCCGGTGGTGTCGGAATTGGCGATGTTGTCGGCGACCGTCGATAGGCGGTTTGCCTGGGCGTTCATGCCGGAAACGCCGGTCCGCATCATTCCGTAGAGGCTCATCGAAACGTCTCCGCTGTGTCCATGCTGCTGGCTACGAGGCTACGCATGTTTTCTTGCGCGAGGCTGGCGCGGCGCTGCATCAGAAGACGAGCCGGTAGCCGAGGAAACGCTTGGAATCGATCGGGTCGGTGCCCAGCTTCTCGCGCAGCTTCTTGCGCAGTTTGCTGATGTGGCTTTCCACCACGTTCTCCTCGACCTCTTCGTCGAAGATGCCGTAGATGGCGTTGAAAACCTGGGTCTTGGTGACACGGCGCCCGCGATTGCTCGCCAGATATTCGAGGATGCGGCGTTCACGGCGCGGCAGGGGGAGGGGCTGACCGTCGATCTCTGGGTCGCGGCCATCCATGAAGATGCGCATGGCGCCGATCTCGGTGTAGGCGACGTCTTCCTGGGCGCGGCGGCGGATGGCGGTGATGCGGGCCAGGATCTCGCGGATATGGACGGGCTTGCGAATGACGTCGTCGACGCCGCTCTCGAACAACCGGAGCGTGTTCTCCAGCGAATGCTGTTCGCTAAGCGCAATCACCGGGGCGCCGGTGCGGTCGCGGATCTGGCGCGGAGAGATGGAACCCTCGCGGCAGTCGCCGATGAGGAAGGCCCTGACCGAGCGCAGATCGGTGTCTGCGGCAGAGTTCACCCACTCACCGAATTCGCCGGACGCAAAGCCTGCACAGGCGATGCCCTCACGATCGAAAAGTGAATTGTATCCCTCTGTTACGAGCTCGCGCTCGTCAACGATCACAATCATCGGCCCCGCCTTCCGAATCAAATCATTTGCCCCGTGAAGAGAGGCGTATCCGCTGGCGGGAATCCTGAACAACCGTCATTTCTTGTAGCTAGTTTCTTGGGAGTCTGGAATCGTTTCGGTTGCATTAGCGGGCGGCCAGATGTGCTTTCGGCGGCAAGTTCTGACCAAGTCAAACCAACAATTCGGGTTGTACGGTTTGTCTATTAGTAACGGGAAATGCGCTTACGGGTTGCAGAAGCCGCGGGCGTTCGCGGTCCATTTTCCAAAGCCGGTGGCGACCATGTTGGCAATGACGCGGCAGACATAGATCTTCTGCGCCGGGTCGTTGTCGGGACCGGCATGATAGCGGGCCACGGCCATGGACCAGGTCTCGTGACGGGCATGAAGGCTGGCCAGGAAGCGCGCCGCATAGTCGACGTTCTGGCGTGGGTCGAGCATGTCCTCGACGCTGCGAAAATGCGATGCGTGGTAGTGGTGATTGATCTGCATGCAGCCCAGATCGATCAGGGTCTTGCCCTCGCGCCGGGCATTGGCGAAGGCGGCAAGGGCCTCGGTCCGGCTCCTCGGAAAGACTGCTTTTCCTTCTATATTCAAGGCATTGGGTTGAAGGCTGCCCTTGTTTCCGGTCTCCGTCAGGCCAACGGCATAGAGGATGCCGGCGGGTACGCCATAACGATCGGCGGCGCGCAGGATTTCCGGCTCGCAGGGGTTGGCCGCGGCTGCGGCGGCGTTTGCTGCGCTAGATAAAGATATCGCCGCCAGCGCGCTCGCGAGCAGGCGAAGTGCCGCGGCCGTAGTCTTGCGCGTCATCGTTGCGTTTCCCTGAGGATTGCTGGCCCGGTTGCTGGCCGCCGGCTCCACCATTGCCGCTGCCCGAATTCCCCGGTTGAAAGGATGCTGGATCGCGGCCTGTCGCCGCCGCCATAGGAGCGGTTGCATCCGTCCGGGTTGTAGCGGGAACTGCTACCGAAGGTTGCAGTATCGTGACCTTGTCAACCTCGAAGCCGAGCCCCCGCAGCGACTTGACGATGGCCTCGCTGTCGGCCGACAGCCGACGATAAGCGTCGTGTGTTTCAGGCTTCAGCTCAATCGAAAGTTGTTCCCCGGAGAGGCGAAGATTGGCCGTCACCATGCCGAGTTCGGCGGGGTGGAGTTCGATCTTCAACACATGTGTCGGAACGGCAACAGAGCTGGGCAGATGGGTGGATGTGGGTGAGGCTGAAAGCGCCTTTTGCGGCCCGGCGTCGGCGGCTATGGCGTTGATCACATTGAGGGCTGCCTGGCTGATGGGACTCTGCGGCGGTGCGGGGAAGCTCCGTTCCGACACCACGTCGATGCGCGCAGTGGGCAGGGACTGTTTTCCCGCTTCTGGACGCATCGAGGACTGGACATCCTCGATGCTCTTCATCGCATTCGCGGTGTGCTTCGACCGCACGCCGGGCACATCGGCAGCCGGCGCGTCCGGCAGCTTCTGGGCCGCCGCCGCGGCGTCACGTTTTGGCGCGCTGGAGGCAGCGCTCAGTGACTGACCGTCAAGCGCCGTCAAAGGTCCGTCGACGATCGACGCCTGCTCCGGCTTCGACATGGTTTCGAGTGCTTCGCGTCCGCCCGCGGATTTTGGCCGGTAGGTCTTTGGCAGTGAAGCCTGCCCGTCGAGCGCCGGGTCCGACGGATTCTCGCCGGTGGTCGTATTGCCTCCGGCTGCCTTGGCCGTTGTCGAGAAATGCCGCAGGTCATGAAACGCGATCAGCAGCGGCAGGTCGTGCTGAAGCGGCTCGGCGTCCGGCGCCGTCTCTTCAGCGTCGGCCTTCGCGTTTGCTTCCAAATCGTCCTTGCCGGTTTTCACGTTTGCCACTTTGGCCGAGATGGTCCTTGCGGGCTCGGCCGATGCTGGTTCGGCCTTGGCGTCATGCCCGGCAAGGCCGGCCGCGAGCTTGCTCCAGCGCTGGTCGCGCGATCCCGCCTCTGTCGACGGCTGCCGTTCCGGGCGGGCAGCACCGGCATCGTCGCGCAGCATCTTGCCGAAGCCGGCGTCATCGTTCCTGCCGTTCGCGGCCGGCTGCTCCGACGTCGCGCGCGTGGAGGCAAATCCTGGCAAGGCCGAGCCGAGGCTGGTGGTCATTTGGGGGCGGCTCCAAGCATCTGGTCGATCAGGTCGAGCTGTCGACGTGTTCTGGTCATGGCGGCGTCGGTCGGATCGGCGGGCTCTGGACCGGCTGCGGGTGACGGTGCCGACGCCGGCATGACAGTCGCAGGGTCGGGGGATGCCGCTGCTGCCGTGTCCGGCGCATTGGCGGCTGGTCCGCCGGAGGCCGCGGTGACGGCGGGTTGCTCCGAGATGGCGCCTTCGACCGGTGGCAGGCCACTGTCATCGGCGCCTTGCGCCGTGGCGATCTCGGGCACCGGCTGCGCGGCGGCGGCAGGAACTGGGGCAGGCTTTTCCGCCGGAAGGGCGGTGGGCGGCGCGACGACCTCGCCGGCAATGGCCTGCGCGGCGTCGAGCAAAGCGCGGTCGCCCTCCGACAGCCGGCTGCGGTCGATCTTGCCGAGCTTGGCACGAACGTCCTCGATTGTCCCCGAGGTGACGGTGGAAAGGCTGGCATAGAGCAGGGCGCGTGGATCGTCCTGATTGGTGTTGCCGTCGCGGCCCTGTTCCGCCCGCGCCGAAGCGAAGGCCGACAAGTCGTTCAGGCCGTCTATCGCGGCCCGGCGGGCGATGCGCAGATAGATCACCTTCTCGCGCTCGGGATCCATCATCGAGGTGATGTCGCCCAGCTTGTCCTGGCTGATCGACATGTGCAGCGCGATGACGCCGGAGACGAAGGAGTCGGCGAACTGGCTGGCATAGGGCGAATAGAGGTAGCGCTCGACATATTGGGTGGAAGCAAGGGCGAAGCGTGCCGCGTCGCCTTGCGCGACTGCAAGGCCGACCGAACGGCGAAGTGCCGCTTCCTCGACCAGCGTGCCGGGGCTGAGCAATCTTGCCTCGTCGAGCAGACGGAGTGCGGTCGCCGGCTGATCACCGGCAAGCAGTGAGCCTTTGACCAAAGCGAGGAAGGCGCCGAGATCCGGAGGCAGCGCCATGGGATCGATCGGCCTCAAGGCTTCGATAGCCTCGCCGGGCCGGCCGTTGAGGTAATCAATCACGCCTTTGGCGATGGCAAGGCTTTGCGGATCCGTCGTAGCGCGCGACGTGGCCGCTTCGACGGTCACCGGGTTGCCGCCGCTCATGCCGTAGACAAGCAGGGCTCGAAAGTTCTTGGGATCCTTGTAGTCCTCGGCATTCGCCGCCCGCAGGCGCGCATCCGCCATCTCCAGCAGCTTGGCTTGCATCGGCAAGGCGGCATGATCGCCGGCGGCTATGCGGTCCTGGATGAGTTGCAGCGAGCGCACCAGCTGATACGGCTGCAGCGCGTCCTGGGCGAAACCGGCCGACGGGTGTCCGCCGGCCAGCAGCAACAAACCAATCAACCGGCGGGTGACGGCCGCTCGCTTCATCCGCCGGTCGCCATCAGGATCTCGATGCGACGGTTCGCGGCCGCCAATGGATCGGCTGCTACCTTCGGCTGGCGGTCGGCGAAGCCGGCGACCTCGGTGATGCGGCGTTCGTCGACGCCGCCGCGCACGAGCATGTAGTAGGCGGAATGCGCGCGCGCCGTCGACAGCCGCCAATTGTCGTAGCTGTCGCCGCGGAACGGCCGGGCATCGGTGTGGCCGTTGATGCTGATGGTGCCCTTCTGGCTGTTGATGATGCGGCCGATCTTCTCCATCGCCAGCACCAGTTCGCGTCTCGGCAATGCCGAGCCGACCTCGAACATGCCGAAGTCGAGCTGATCGGTGATCGAGATGACGATCCCCTTGTCGGTGGCTTCGACCGAGACGCCGTCGTGCAGCTTGTCGCCGGGCTTGAAGGCATCGGCCAGCTGCCGCTTGACGTCGGCAGCTGCCTTGACGGCAGCCGCGGTTGGCGCCTTCTCGCCGATGTCGGGCTTGGCGGCCTTTTGCGCCTCAGGCTCTGCCTTGGCTGCGTCGGCGACCGTGGTGCCGTCCGGTTTGGTCTCGCCGGCCATTGCCGTGGCAGGGTTCGCGGCCTGCTTGCCGGTCGCGTCCTTGGCCAGCGGCTCAAGCGGTGCGGCCGCGACAGGCGGCACGGCTTTGACTTTGAGCACTTTCGTTTCGGCGGTCTTGTCGCCGGGCTTGGCCGGATCGCCCTCGATCTTCGTGCGCTCGGCGCTGGCTTCGGCGCCGGGCGCCGCTACCTGCTGCGACCAGAAATCCGGCTCGAAGGGATCGCGGTAGGAGGCGCCACCGGAGGCGCCGGTAGCCGGGCCGGCAGCCTGCACGCCGCCGTCGCCTTTCTGGCTGACATTCTGCATGACGCCGGTATCCGCGGCGATTTCCGAAAGCACCGCGTAGGGGTCGGCGAAGAGATGGTCGTCGGAGCGTTCCGCCTGCTGCGGCTCCTGCTTGTCCTGCTTGCGGTCCGACGCGCCCGCGCCGGCATTGCCGTTCTGTCCGGCTTTGCTGGTCGCCTCTTGCGGATCGTCTGCCGTCAGCCCCATGGCGCGCGGTCCGTCGCCGAGATCCTCCAGGCCCTTGCGGCTCGAATTGCGGTCGACCAGCTTGACCGGGTTGAAGTAGCTGGCGACGGCTGCCTTGGTCTGCTCGTTGGCGGCGTTGATCAGCCACATGACCAGGAAGAAGCACATCATGGCCGTCATGAAGTCGGCGAAGGCGATCTTCCAGACGCCGCCATGGTGGGCCTCGTCATGGTCGTCATGGCTGCGCCGCACGATGATGATCTCGTGGCGGCCGTGGTCGGCGTCTGCGACGCTCATGCCAGGACCTCCGAGAGGACCGTCGACCATTCGGCCATGCGCGTCTCGAACACCGCCTCGTCGATGGCGACGGTCAGGTCGAAGCCTGGCGCCTCGACAAAATCGAGATTGGCGGCGCGGGGTCCGAGCGACGCCTTCAGTGTTTCGAACATCGAGAGCGGGCCGCGCACGACGATGCGCACCGCTTCGGCATCGCCGACCGCTTCGCGGATGGCGCCGGCCAATGCCTCGATCGAACGTTTCTGCAGATCGTCGCTGACGATGCCGCCGATGATGCGGGCGACCGTGGCGGCGACAAGTCCGGTGACGCGCGCCTCCATGGCATCGATGCGCAACGAGACCGCCTTGCCGACATCGTCGCCGAGGCTTTCGAGAAATATCCTTGCTTCCTCGGCATTGGCCTGGCGTTCGGCTTCGAGCGCGGCGTCATGCGCAGCCGACAGGCGGACCTCCAGCGCTGCCTCCGCCTGGGCAACCGCCTCGGCGATCAGCGTGCCGATATCGGCCTGCGGCGCCGGCGTCTCGGGCTTGTGTTCGGGATCGATTGCTGCCCGGGACTGGCCGGCACGTTGCGCGCGCGTCCCGAAATCAGGCAAAAGGTCGAAGAGGGCTACGGAAGGCATGGTTTACACCGCCACTTCCTGGGCAGCCCATTTGCGCAGGATCTGCGCGGTGCGCTCCTCGTTGAGGTCGACCATCCTTGCAAGCCTGTCCTGCGGCGCCGGCCGGATCTTCTGGCGAAGATCGTCGAGCGGCGTGGGGCCTGGGCGTGTGCCTGGCAAGGTCCCAATCGCGGCACTGTCGGTAGCCGCCATTGCCTCCGGCGTCGGCAGCGAGCGCTGGACGTCGTCGAAGCTGGGACCTGCCAGGGCCGGAGTAGCCTTTGCCGTCAGCGCCGCGGCCATCGGCCTCAGGCCGAAGAAGGCGACCAGGAACACCACGACGATGAAGGCACCGGCATTGATCATCGTGCCGGCATGCTGGCCGATCGAATCGAGCATTCCCGCCTGCGGGATCGCCTCGCCATCCAGGCCGTCGATGAACTCGACCGCCGAGACGTCGATGATGTCGCCGCGCTTTTCGTCAAGGCCGGTAGCGGACGTGACCATCTTCTGGATCTCGGCGACGCGCTTGGCGATCTGCTCCGGCGTGGCGTCCTTGCCGAGGATGGCCGTCAGCCGTTGCTGATTGACGACCACGGCAATCGACATCTTGGTGACGGTGTAGCCGTTTGAGACCGTGGCGATCTTCTTGGAATTGATCTCGTAGTTGGTGATCTCTTCCCTGCGGTCGTTCTGCGAGGAGGATTGCGGACCATCGGTGGCGGTTGCCTGGGTCTCGGGCAGGTTCTGCTCGACGCTGGCCGGAGTGGAAGCCTGCTTCTGGTTGTTGTTCTCGTTGGCCCGCACCGACTGCACCGAGCGTTCGACGCGGGAATTCGGATCGAAGATGGTCTCTTCCGTCTGGCGGGTGTCGGTGTTGACCTCGGCCTTGACGCTGGCGCGGAAATTGTCGGGGCCGAGATAGGCCGTCAGCGCACGGCGGATGTTGTCTCCGATCTGCGCCTCGACGGTCTGCTCGACGCCGAGCGTGCGGGCGGCGCTGGTGTTGGAAGGATCGTCGCCCGCGGCCAGCAGATTGCCGCTGGAATCGAGAACAGTCACCTTGTCTGCCGACAGGCCGGGAACGGCGGCGGCGACGAGATGGCGGATCGACATGGCGCTCTTCTCGGCGTCGATGCCGGCGTAGCGGATGACCACGGAGGCCGAGGGCTGCTGCTCGTCGCGGCGGAAATTGGCCCGTTCGGACATGACGATGTGGACCCGCGCAGCCTTGATGCCCGATATGGACTGGATGGTGCGGGCGATCTCGCCTTCCAGCGCCCGCACGCGGGTGATCTGCTGCATGAAGGAGGTGAGGCCGAGCGAGCCGACATTGTCGAACAATTCGTAGCCGGCATTGGCGCTGGTCGGCAGGCCCTTTTCGGCAAGCAGCATGCGGGCCTGAGCGGTGGTGCCGGCCGGCACCAGAACCGAGGTTCCATCGGCGCCGACATCGAAGCCGATGCCGGCTTCGCCCAGCACCAGGCCGATCTGGTTCACGTCGGCGCGGTCGAGTCCCACATAGAGCGTGTCATAGGCGGGGCGGTTGAGATAGACCGAGGCGATGCCGATGACGCCCATCACCAGAACGGCGATGCCCGCCAGCATGGCGAGGCGCTTCACGCCAAACCCGCGGAGATTCGAGATGATGCTCTGGATCTGTTCCGGCACGGTTCAACGACTCCCAGCATGATTGTCCGCCGGAACTCTAGTCTTCGAAGCTTGTGCGAAAATGAAATCGGGCCGCGCTGGCGGCGCGGCCCGATTATCTGATGGAAAGGACGGCGCCGGTGGCGCCCGTGATCAGCTCTTGAACAGAGACAGGATCGACTGCGAGGCGCTGTTGGCGATCGACAGCGCTTGAACGCCGAGCTGCTGCTGAACCTGCAGTGCCTGGAGCCGGGTCGATTCCTTGTTCATGTCGGCATCGACAAGCTGGCCGACGCCGCGGTCGATGGAGTCCATCAAACTCTGGGTGAAGGTCTTCTGCAGGTCGATGCTGCTCTTGGCGGAACCGAGGATGGTGGCGGAGTCGGTCAGCTGGGCCATGACGTTATCGATCCTGTTCACCATCTGCGTGATGATGTCGTCGGTAATGCCTGGTGCCGTGATATCGAGGTTGTAGGCGGAGATATTGTCGACCTTGGCGACCGCTCCCGCCGCCGTCTGGCCGGCGGTGTTCGCGGCGATGTCCGTTCCTCCGCCCGCGATCACGCCCGCATAGGCGTTGTCGTACAGGGTCTGGGCGGCGCCCGTGGAATAGATGGACGTCTGGCGATCGAGGGTTCCGTAATTCTTGACCTCGGCGGCGAGGCCGTAGTCGAAAAGCTTGGTGCTCTCGACATCGATATCGATCGTCCCGATCGAGATGGCGCCGGATGAGGAACGATTGAATGAGGACACGATCTGGGAGTCGGGCTGGACGCCGTCATTGGCGGCCGCAACCTGCTTTGAGGTCACCGCTAGGAAGTTCGAGCCTGAAAAGGTGGCCGCATCGGCGAACGACTTCATCTGCGCCTGAAGCGCTTTGATCTCGGTCTGCGTCTTTGCCTTGGCTGCGTCCGTCTGGCCGACGGTCGAAAGCAGCTTGGTCTTGATCTGGCCGATCGTTGTCAGCACATTGTTCATGCCGGTGTAGGCGGTGTCGACTTTCGAGGCGCCGAGGCCGAGTGCATCCTGCACCGTCGACAGGGCCTGGTTGTCGGAGCGCATCGTGGTGGCGATCGACCAGTAGGCCGCGTTGTCCGAAGCTTGCGAGACACGGTAGCCCGTCGATATGCGGGCCTGTGTCTGCTCGAGTGACTTGTTGGTGGCGCTGAGGCTTTGAAGCGCGGTTAACGCCGCGGCGTTGGTCATGATACTCGCCAAGAAAGTCGCTCCTTCTCAAAGGCCGGCATGCTCAGACATGCCGGATAGGCCTGCTTCAACCGTGGTATCGTGCCAGTAGGGCCGATTCGCCAACCGTTGTAAGCTATTGGTTAACCATAATTAGCGGGACATGGTTAACAGCCTGTTAAACGCGGCCTTTCGAGAGTTAACGACAGAGCGTTGCGCGCGGTCCGAGCAAACGAAATCGGGCCGCGCTTTTGGCGCGGCCCGATTTTAGTGCAAGTTGGCGGATGCGATTAGCCGCGGAAGAGCGACAGGATCGACTGCGACGAACCGTTGGCGATCGACAGCGCCTGGATGCCGAGCTGCTGCTGGACCTGCAGGGCCTGGAGGCGGGTCGATTCCTTGTTCATGTCGGCATCGACGAGCTGGCCGACACCGCGATCGATGGAGTCCATCAGGTTCGAGGTGAAGGTCTTCTGCAGGTCGATACTGCTCTTGGCGGCGCCGAGCGTGGTGGCGGCGTTGGTCATGGCCTTGAGCGCGGCATCGACGACGTTCATCTGCTGCGCGATCTGGCTATCGCTGGCGGCCGTGCCACCCGAGAAGATAGTCAGCGAGGCAACCGAATAGGTGTCGGTAACCGCTGCGGCAGCGCCCAACGTCGGTGCCGAGGCCGTGGCAACAGCAGCGCCCGTGGTGCCGAGGCGGGCCGTGTCGAGAATACCCTTGGCGGTTGGTGCCGCGCCGGCATCGTACAGCTTGATGCTTTCCACATTGACATCGATCGTCGAGATCGAAGCCGCGCCGGTCGCGTCGCGGTTGAAGGCCGAAACAATCTTCACGTCGGCCGCGGTGCCTGTCGCAGTGGACACCGAAAGCATGTTGGTGCCGGAGAAGGTGGCGCCATCGGCGTAGGCCTTCAACTGGTTCTGAAGGGCGGCGATTTCGACCTGGGTCTTTTCTTTGGAGGCGTCCGTCTGGCCGTAGGACGCGACCAGCTTGGTCTTGATCTGGTTGATCGTATCGATCGCGCTACTCATGCCGGTATAGGCTGTGTCGACCTTAGAGGCGCCGAGGCCGAGAGCGTCCGAAACGGTGGACATTGCCTGGTTGTCGGAGCGCATCGTGGTGGCGATCGACCAGTAAGCGGCGTTGTCCGAAGCCTGCGAGACCTTGTAGCCGGTCGAGATGCGGGCCTGGGTGTCGGTGAGGGATTTGCTGGTGGCGTTGAGGCTCTGCAGGGCCGTCAATGCGGCGCTGTTCGTCATGATGCTGGACATGGTACTCGGACCTTGATTTTACAGGTATTTTTTACATACCGGCTCTACCGGTATGACGGTGCGGCATCATGCCCATGATCTCTCAAAATCGATCACCCGCCATCTGCGAGCGAATATGCGGGCAAGTCCCTACCAAAGGGCTAAACCGGACGGTTAATCGAAAATATATTGCTGGGATTTCGAGCCGGCGCCGCAGGGTCAGTTGAAGGAGCGCACCAGGCTGCCGACAAGCAGGTTCCAGCCGTCGATCAGGACGAAGAACAGGATCTTGAACGGCAGCGACACCACTGTCGGCGGCAGCATCATCATGCCCATCGCCATGGTGATGGTGGCCACGATCAGGTCAATGACGAGGAATGGCAGCACGATCAGGAAGCCGATCTCGAAACCGCGCCGGATCTCCGAGATCATGAAGGCCGGCACCAGGATGCGCAGGTCGACGGTGTCACGCGAAACGGTCTGTCCGCGCTCGCGGGCAAGGTCGGCGAAGAGGTCGAAATCCTTGTCACGCACATTGTGCAGCATGAAGGTGCGGAACGGGTCCGAAATCTTGTCGAAGGCTTCGGTCTGCGTGATCTGGTTATCCATCAGCGGCTTGACGCCGGTGTTCCAGGCCTGATCGAAGGTCGGCGCCATGACGTAGAACGTCATGAACAGCGATAGCGAAATCAGGATGAGGTTCGCCGGTGTCGACTGCAGGCCGATGCCGGCGCGCAGGATCGAGAAGGCGATGACGAAACGGGTGAAGCTGGTCACCATGATCAGCAGGCCTGGCGCCACCGACAGAACGGTCAGCAGGCCGAACATCTGGATGATGTAGCCTACGGTGGTGCCGTCAGCCTTGCCGATGCCGCCGAGATCGAGCTGCTGGGCCGTCGCGATGGAGGTGGCGGCCGCGATCATGGCCGTGGCGAGAAGGAACTTTCTCATTCGAGCAGCAATGTCCTGATGAGTACCTGTTTGGCGTGACCCTGGCTGCGGATCGCGGCGCGTTCTTCGAGGTCGGCCTTCAGGTGCTGGTAGCCGCTGGCCCCCTCGATCTGATGCATCTTCAGCGTGCGCACCAGGGCCAGAAGGTCCTGGTGGATGTCATCAGACATTGCCTGTGGCTGCGGCGCGTCATAGACGACGGACACCTCCATCCTGATCCATGTGCCGGCAGGCGAGGCGATGTTGGTGGTGATCGGCGCCAGCACGACAAGCATCGGGCCCAGGCCTGGCTGCTCGGCCGCGGTGGGCTGCATGATCTTGCCTTCGTTCTCAGGCGCGACCGGTACCGACGCCGGTGCGCCGACGCCTTTGAGACAACCGCCGGACATCCAGCCCATGCCAATGGCGGCCGCCGTCACAAGCAGCAGCAGGCCGGCCTGGATGGCAGGGGAGGGACCCTTGCGTGGCTGAACCTGTTCGATATTTGCCACGGCGCCCTGCTCCGATCCTAGAACGGAAGAACCTGGTCGAGAATCTGCTGGCCGTAGGCAGGCTGCTGGACCTCGGTGATGCGACCGCGTCCGCCGTAGGAGATGCGGGCCTCGGCGATACGTTCGTAGGGGATGGTGTTTTCGGCGCCGATATCGGCCGGCCGCACGATGCCGGCGAGCGTCAGCACCCTGAGCTCGGCGTTGACGCGCACTTCCTGCGATCCGGTGATCATCAGATTGCCGTTGGGAAGCACATCGGTGACGATCGCCGCGACATTGAGCTCAAGCGTCTCCGAGCGCTTGATCTCGCCGTCGGCAGTCGTGTCCGTGGTGGAGCTGAGAGCCCCAGCGCCCTTGCCGGCGGTGCTCCACTTGTCCCACTGCGCGCTGAGGTCGTAACCGAGCTTGCGACTGGCGGTGCGGCTCCTGTCGTTCTGGTTCTTGAAGTTGGCCCGATCGTTGATCTTGATCTTGACCGTCAGGATGTCGCCCTGGGACAGCGCCCGCGGGTCGGTGAACAGCCGGCTCTGGCGGTCGTCCCACAACGAGAATTTCTTGACTGGCGCGGGCGGCGTTTGCGGGTAGCGATAGAGGGAGCCGGTGCTGCCGCCATCGATGCCGGAGCCGACCGGGGACAGAGCCGGCTCCCTGCCGACCTCCTTGAGGTTGGTTCCGCAACCCGAGAGCATGGTGACCGCGCACAGGACAAGCATTTTCCGGATCATGACGGATCTACCCTTCGGGCTGCGCTGGCCATAATGCCGGTGAGCGTCGCCGCCGCCTTCTGGTCCATTTCGTTGAGGATGACGCTCGCCTTGCGTGTATCGAGCTTCATCAATATGGCCGCAGCCAGATCGGCGTTGACGATGGCCAGCCGCTCGGCGGCGGCGTCGGGCTTCATGCCGGCGTAGATCTGGACG
Source organism: Mesorhizobium sp. WSM4808 (assembly GCF_055811675.1). Lineage (NCBI taxonomy): Bacteria > Pseudomonadati > Pseudomonadota > Alphaproteobacteria > Hyphomicrobiales > Phyllobacteriaceae > Mesorhizobium > Mesorhizobium sp. WSM4808. Next base: position 269,042 of record NZ_JBVVQX010000003.1, on the reverse strand, counting down.
ACGCCGTCTTCTGCCCGGGCCAGGAAAACCTCGCGCCGCTTCAGCCAGGTCTCGTATTCAGCTTTCTTTGCATCGAGAGCTTTCATGCGCTCGTCAATGCCGGCCTGGAGCTGCTTCAGTTCCTCCGCCTGCAGGACATAGCGGCGGTCGCGGGCGGCGTCGGCGATGTTTGAGCAGAAGCGCTCGATCTCGCTTTGGTCCGGCGCCTTTTCCCGCGTCAATTGCTGCGGCGCCGCTGCCACCGGTGCCCCCGGCAGGACCTGGCGGACCGTCTCCTCGCCGCGCGCAGTGTCGCCGGCAAAGGGCAGCGTCGCGAGAATAGCGGTCGCGAGCAGGATCGCGGCTTTGCGGTGTCTGCCGTCATGGCGTGGGAAGGAGCGCGTCATCGGCATCGCCTATTGCAGAACCAGGTCGGCCTGCAGAGCCCCGGCCGACTTGATGCCCTGCAGGATGGCGATGATGCCATCCGGCTTGACGCCGAGGCGGTTGAGGCCGGAAACGAGGGTCTGGAGATCGGGTCCGTCAAGCACGGCAACGCGGGCGTCGGGCCGGCTGGCGTCGATGGCGGTGAACGGTTCGACGGCGGTCTCGCCCTTGGAGAAGGGCTCGGGCTGGACGATGCGCGGCGCTTCGGTGATGCGCACGGTGAGCGTGCCGTGGCTGATGGCGACACGTGAGATCTTGACGTCATTGCCGATGACGATGGTGCCGGTGCGCTCGTCGATCACGACACGGGCCGGCGTGTCGGATTCGACCACCAGATTCTCGATTTCGGCATAGAAGCGCGCCGCCGAGACACCCTTCGGCCTTCTGATCTGCACGGTGCGAGAATCGCGCTCTGCCGCCACTCGCATGCCGAAGCGCTGGCCGGTGTAGTCGTTGATGGCGTCCGCGATGCGGATAGCGGTCGAGAAATCGGGATTGCGCAGTTGCAGCGTCAGGACCGCCTGATCGTCGAACTCGGCCTGGACAGCACGCTCGACGATGGCGCCGTTCGGCACGCGGCCGGAGGTCGGCACGCCTTGCGTCAGCTGCTCGGCCTGTCCCTGGGCGGTAAAGCCGGACACGATGACCGAGCCCTGGCCGACGGCATAGATCTCGCCGTCCGCCGCCTTCAGCGGGGTCATGATCAGCGTGCCGCCGGAAAGCGAGGTCGCGTCGCCCATCGAGGAGACGTCGATGTCGATGCGGGCGCCCGATTGCACGTAGGGCGGCATGTTGGCGGTGACGATGACGGCGGCGACATTCTTGGCGCGCGCACTGCCGCCTTCGGTGGCGATGCCGAGATTTTCGAGCATCGCGCGGATCGACTGTTCGGTGAATGGCGAGTTGCGCAGGCTGTCGCCCGATCCGGCAAGGCCGATGACCAGGCCGTAGCCGACGAGCTGATTGTCGCGCGAACTCTGCAACTGGGCGATGTCCTTGATGCGCGCGGCCACCTGGCCCGGCGGCAGCGAACTCGGCCCGGTCGAAACCCGGAACATGCGGCTGGTGGTGGCCGGATCATATTCGGGATCGTTGTAGACGCCGCCATTCTTGGCGGCGAGCTCGCGCTTGGCCTTCGACGTCAGGCCGTCGGCCAGCGCCGGCTGCAGGCCAAGCACGGCTGCCAGCATCAGGGTAAGCCCGCGCATCATGACGCGCTGACCTGGATGGTTCCGTCCGCCATCACCGTGCCGGACAGGATTTTGCCGCTGTCGATGTTGCGAACCTTGACGAGGTCGCCCGCGGCTCCCGGCTGCAGCGTCACGGCGGTGGCCGAGATCGTCAGCCCGCCGGCGATGAAGAAGATCTGCACGGAAGCACCCTGTTCGACCAGCCAGGCCTCGCGGATCGCGGTGGAGGGAATGTAGCGGCCGGGCAGCAGCGTGCGCTTGGCGACCTTGCCATCCAGTTCTTCGGCCCGCGTGGCGACCGCCTCCGGCTTGTGCTTGCCGACGATAAGGGTGACCTGTTTCAGGGCAGCCAGGTTGATGGTCTCGCCGGGATAGATAACCCGGCTCGGAATAAGCACCACCTCGCCGCCAGCTTGATTGCTGGCGATCCGGGTGGCCGATTGGTTGGCCGACTCCTGGGCAAAAGCCGGCATCGTGCCGGTCACCAGCGCAAGGATGAGCGCGGTGCGGCGGAATGCGGACAGGAGGCCGGGCGTCGACATCATGCGTTACCTGATGTTCTTGGAGACCACGGAGGCCATGTCGTCGGCGGCCTGAATGACCTTGGAGTTCATCTCATAAGCGCGCTGCGCCGAGATCAGTTCGGTGATTTCCTTGACCGGGTCGACGTTGGAGGCTTCGAGATAGCCCTGCTGGATGGTGGCAAAGCCGGGATCGCCCGGCACGCCGACATTCGCCGGCCCCGAAGCCGTGGTTTCCTGGAACAGATTGTCGCCGAGCGGCGCCAGGCCCGCCTCGTTGGCGAAGTTGGCGATCTGAAGCTGACCGAGGTTCTGCAGGTCGGTCTGGCCGTCGATGCGGGCGAAGACCTGCCCGGTCTTGTTGACGATGACCTCGACGGCATCCACGGGAACATTGATTGCCGGAATGACGGCAGCGCCGTCGACCGTCACGAGTTGGCCGGTGGCGTTGGTGTTGAGAGCTCCGGCGCGGCTGTAGAGCGTGCCGCCGTCGGCACCCTCGATCTGAAACCAGCCCCTACCGGTCAGCGCCAGGTCGAAACTGTTGCCGGTGCTGGTCAGTTCGCCCTGGGTGTGCACGTTGCGCACGGCCGTCGTCTTGACGCCGAGGCCGATCGAGACGCCCTCCGGCACCAGCGAGGCGTTGGAGCGGTTGGGCACGCCCTGCGTGCGGTCGACCTGATAGAGCAGGTCGGAGAATTCGGCACGGGCGCGCTTGTAGCCGGTGGTGTTGATGTTGGCGATGTTGTTGGCGATGACTTCCAGATTTGTCTGCTGGGCATTCATGCCGGTGGCGGCGATGGCGAGTGCTTTCATGGCGGAATTCCTCAGATGCCCATTCGACTGACTTCGAGATAGGCGGAAACCACCTTGTCGCGGATGGCGACGGCGGTCTGAAGCGCCTGCTGCGCGCTCATCACGGCGTCGACCACCTGACGGGTGTCGGCGTCGCCCTTGAGCGCCTGCAACGATACCTGCTCGGCATTCTGCAGCGTGTTCACGGTCTTGGAGGCTGCCTGGCTCAGCGCCTCGGCGAAGGAGGTGCCGATGGTGCCGCCGGCCGAGGGTGTCGCGCCGCCCTGGAGCAGGCTTGTGGCCGCGTCGTCGCCGCCGATCGACGGCTTGAACTGAAGCGCTCCGATACCGCTGATCATTACTGGTTCCTCATCAGGTCGATGGTCATGGAAATCAGGTCGCGGGCCTGCTTGACCACCTGAAGGTTGGCCTCGTAGGAGCGATTGGCCTCAGTCATGTCGGCCATTTCGATCAGCACGTTGACGTTGGGCATCTTGACGTAGCCCTTCTCGTCGGCGGCCTCGTTGCCGGGCTGGAACTCGACTGGAAAGTCACTGGGATCTCGATCGATCGAGTTCACTGCAACCGTTGAACTGCCGGAGGCCCGGTCAAGCTCAGAGACGAAGCTGATGGTCTTGCGGCGATAAGGATCGGAGCCGGGCGCGGTGCCGGTCGACTGGGCGTTGGCGAGGTTTTCGGAAACCACGCGCAGGCGCTCCGACTGGGCGCCGAGGCCTGATGCTGCGACTTTGAGGGCTGCGGTCAGTGCGTCCATGGTCAGCTCTTCACCGCCATCATCATCATCGTATGAAACGCCTTGACGATCGCTGTGTTGAGCTCGAAGGAGCGGCGCACCTCGCCGGCTTTCAGCAACTGGTCTTCCAGAACGACCGAGTTCTTGGACGGCATGACGACGCCGTCATTCTCCTGCGGCTTGATGGTGAAGCCGGCATTGGTCGCTGCATTGCCGAGATGGCCGGCCTGGGTCGCCTGCAGCGATACGGCAGCGCGGTCGAGCACCTTTTCGAATGGCTCGACATCGTTTGCCGTATAACCCGGCGTGTTGGCATTGGCGATGTTGCCGGCGACTGCCGACTGGCGCACGGCCAGCCATTGCGCTTGCTTGGCGGCGAGGTCGAAAAGGGAAACGGGCTCCATGGGAATCTCCGAGCAGGTACCCAGAGACTAGGCCACCAGTCTTGCGCGGGCCTTGCGGATGGCGGGAGCCGGAGATCGTTTATCTGGAGAGTTCGATCACCCGGTCGGCACTGGTGACCATGACCCATTTGCCGTTGCGCTGCTCGATGGAGGACACCTGACTGGAGTCAGGCAGTATCGAGCCGCGCTGGACGATCCAGAGGCCAGCGTCGTCCTGGATCATGGCACGGCCGTTAGCGACATGAACCATGCGGAATTTCGCCGCGTCGGCTGGAAACGGTTGCTCGTCGGGTGCGGCTGCGGGATTGGCATCGTCCCGCACCGTCCCCGTGGCAAGAAGATCGAGATTGGCCGCGGGAATATCCTTTGCCGTCAGCGGCGCGCTGCGTTGCGCGACCACGCCGCCGCCCGCTCGCCCGGAATTGGAGCCGGTGCCGCCGAACTTCATCGCCTGGACGCCAAACTGGTCCTGGTTGAAGAAGATGTACCAGGGGAACAGGGCGCAGATCAGGCCGAGCGTGATGCCGAGCGCGGCTATGACGAAATCGCTGCGTCGGTCGGACTTCTTCTTCAGTCGGGGAAACGGTGCCTTTGGCGGCTGCGGCCATTCGGTGCGCGGGAACAGCCCGTCGATCAGCGAGTCGCGGCTGGCCTGCGTCATCTCGGCAGCCACCGCCTGGGGAGCCCGGGGCAGAGCGGGTTCGACGGGCCTGGCCAGATCAGGATCGGCTTTGCCAGCCCGTGGCAGGATTGGCTTGACGGCTCTGGCCAGAACGGCCTCGGCTTTGGCTGCGATGGCACGGGCCGCCTTTGCCTTGGCGGTTCTCGTTTCGTCAGCCTCGGCTTGCTCCACGGCGTTGGCCTCGGCGATCATGTCGCGCAGGATGCGCTCGGTATATTCGCGTTCAGTCTCCGGCATCGGCGTTCAGCTTGCTCTTGAGGTGGCGGGCGAGATCGGAGAACGGGTCGGTCGACGGGCGATCCTTCGGCGCTTGCGTCAGCGCCTCATAGATCAGCGGCACCTGGCGCACGGCGATGTCCAGTTCGGCATCGGCGCCCCCCTGATAGGCCCCGAGCAACCGGATATCGCGCGTGTCCTCGAAGCGCGAGATCATCGACTTCAGCCTTGTCACCAGCGCGCGCTGTTCGACGCTCCAGGCCTTTCCGGCCAACCGCGATATGGACGACAGCGGGTTGACGGGGGGATAGCGACCCTGTTCGGCGATCGTGCGATCGAGCACGACATGGCCGTCGAGGATGCCGCGCACGGAATCGGCGACCGGATCGTTGTGATCGTCGCCGTCGACCAGCACGGAAATAATGGCGGTGATGGATCCTTTGCCTTCCCCGCCCGGCCCGGCGCGTTCGAGCAGCTTGGGCAGTTCGGTGAACACCGAGGCCGGATAACCGCGCGCGACCGGCGGCTCGCCGGTACCCGTCGCCACCTCACGCAGGGCGTGGGCGAAGCGGGTGATCGAATCCAGCACCAGCAAAACGCGATGCCCCTGGTCGCGAAAATGCTCGGCGACGCGCATGGCGGTGTCCGGCGCACGCCGGCGCATCATGGCGCTTTCGTCGCTGGTGGCGACGACGGCGACGGTCTTGGCCATGCTGTCGCCGATAGTATCCTCGAGGAATTCACGGACTTCTCGGCCGCGTTCGCCGATGAGCGCCACCACGACGGTATCGAATGCGTCGGCGCCGGCGAGCATGGCGAGCAGCGTCGACTTGCCGACGCCGGAGCCGGCAAAGATGCCGAGGCGCTGGCCGAAACAGAGCGGCGTGAAGATGTCGATGACCTTGACGCCGGTCATGAAGGCAGTGCCGACGCGTTGCCGCGCCATGGCTCCCGGCGTCGTCTGGGCGCCGCGCGATGTGTCGTCTCCCCGGGCGAGCGGCGGGCCGCCATCGATCGTCCTGGTGAGTGCGTCGATGGTGCGGCCGCGCCACGAGGCATGCGGCGCCACCACGAGCGGACCTCGGCGGAAAACGGCATCACCGATGCCGGAATCGGCGCTGCGTTCGAAGGGTGCCACGACGGCCTCGTCGCGGCCGATCTTGACGATCTCGCCGCGCCGCGCACCAGCATCGCCGCGCTGCTCGACGATGTCGCCCAGCCTGGCGAAGCCGGAAAGGCCGTGCACCTTGTAGTGCGTGGGCGTGACTTCGATGACGCGGCCGCCGCGCTTGAGCAGCGCCTCGGCGTCGGCGAAACGCCGCCAGACCCGTTCCAGCGCGGCAAGCCGGTCTTCCGGCGCCGGCTGGAGTTGTCTTTCGAGTGCGCGCAGGGATGGCTGGTCGAGCGACATGGATTACTTCGAGCCGAGCGTCTTGATCGCCTCGTCGGTGGAGGAGTCGGTCTGCCGCATCAGGGCGGCGGTGTTCTCGAAGGCGCGCTGGACCATGATCAGCCTGGTGATCTCCAGCACCGGATTGACATTGGACTCTTCGAGAAAACCCTGGGCGACGCCGATATCCGCGCGATCGGTGACAGGCTCCGGGGTGCGTGCCGGAACGATGCCGGAATTGCCGTAGCGGACGAAGTTCGGGCCTGGGTCGAAATTGTAGAGACCGATCGAGCCGACAAGCTGATCGTTCTGGCGCAACGAACCATCGGCCCCGGCCTTGGGTGGGCCGTTGCGGGGATCAAGCTGGATCGGCGAGCCGCCGGCATCGAGCACCGGGTGGCCCTCGATCGACATCAGCTCGCCGTTCTCGTTCATCGAAAAGCGGCCGTCGCGGGTCATGACGGTGCCGACCGGCGTCTCTATGGCAAACCAGGCATCGCCCTGGACGGCGAAATCGAAGGGATTTCCGGTCTCGCTCAAGCCACCATGGGCGCCGGAAAGGTAGGTCTTGCCCGGGGAGGCGAAGGATACCGATTTCTGCCCGGTGCCGGAGACGACGTCATCGAACTTCACGCCGGTGGCGCGAAAGCCGATCGTCGAGGCATTGGCGACGTTGTCGGCGATGGTGTCGAGGCGCCGCTCGAGCGCGATCTGCGACGAAAGGGCGACGTACAGGCTATCCCGCATGATGGTCTCAGAACCTCAGTTTCTGCATGGCCATCATCAGGTCGGTGGAGATGCCGACTGTGAGTGGCTGGGCAAACAGCACGCTGACCGAGGTGACGGCCGATGAAGTCGGGTGGTTGATCTCGTACATGCTGGTGAAGCGGGTCAGGAACTTGCCGAGTTTCTCGGGGTCGGAGAAATCCGAGATGTCGAGTTTTTGCTCGAACAGCTGCGCCTGCTTGTCGACGTCGGCGGTGGCGAAGGAATCGGGCAGGCCGAGCACGGTGCGCACGACACTGGCAAGCGCGGTGTCGGCCAGCACGTCATACCAGCTGGTGATGGTTGGGGCCTTGCGATCGAAGTAAAGCGCCAGCCGCACACCCTGGTTAGCCTGACCGGCATCCTCTTCGAGGGTCTGGCGCATGTATTTGTCGACGGTCGGCTGCTGCGCCGGATTGATGGTGGTGGTGTTTTCGCCATAGGCCTCGAAGTTGAAGGCGGAGGCAAGCGCGGCATAGGTCTTGTCCGTCATCTTGTTGGCGACGCTGTCGGGATCGCGGACGCCGCCCTGCAGAACCCGCTTGATGAGATCCTTGTCCTCCGTCGCGGAATCGAGACCGAATGACGCCAGCGCGTATGTGTAGAGCCGGTTGTTCGACATCAGATCGTCGATCGACTTCACCTTGGTGATGTTGGCGAGATAGTATGTCGTCTCGCCCTTCACATAGGCCGAATTGGGATCGAGGCCGGCGATCTGGGCCTGGATGGCATAGTTCTTGGTCACCAACTGCTGTGTCTTGTTGTAGATGGTCGCATCGGCGCCGTTGGCGGCGAAGTTGAAGGCGCTGACGAATTCGGCGTAACGCTTGTCGGTCAGCTTGTTGGCGAAGCTGTCGGGATCGGAGACGCCTTCCTTGAGTGCCTTGACCATGAAGGCCTTGGCGTAGTCCATGTCCTCCAGCCCGTAGGCCTTCATGGCATACTTGAACAAACGGTCGTTTTTGACGAAATCGTCGATCGATTTCACCTTGGTGATATTCGCGAGATAATATTTGGTGTCGCGATCAACCACGGGCTGCTGCTCGATCCTGTCGATCGATTTTGAAATGTCCTTGGTGATGAGCTGGTAGCTGATAAAGGTATTGAGCAAAGACGTGCCTCCGGCCGAAGCTATGCCGGCACAATACCCCTACTTCCTTGCGCGAAACTGAATCGCTTCCACGCCCTCGATTCAAGCCTCACACAAGGCACGGGGACTATCCCTAGCTCCTGATGTGAAATGCGGAAGGACCTGTCGTGGGCATTCTGATTGGACTGGTGGTAACGCTCGGCTGCGTCCTCGGCGGCTTCATGGCCATGGGCGGCCATCTTCACGTGCTGATCCAGCCATGGGAGGCCGTGATCATCTGTGGCGCGGCTTTTGGCACCTTCCTCGTTGCCAATCCGATGAAGACGGTCAAGGACACCGGCAAGGCCATTCTCGAAGCCTTCAAGCAGGCGGTGCCGAAGGAACAGGACTATCTCGAGACGCTCGGCGTGCTGCACTCGCTGATGCGCGAGCTGCGCTCGAAATCCCGCAGCGAGGTCGAGGCGCATATCGACAATCCGGAAGAGTCGGCGATTTTCCAGGCGTTCCCAACCGTGCTGCACAATCATGACCTGACGCATTTCATCTGCGACTACTGCCGCATCATCATCATCGGCAATGCCCGCTCGCACGAGATCGAGGCGCTGATGGACGAAGAGATCCAGACCATCAGGTCCGACAAGATGAAGGCCTATCACGCGATGGTGGCGGTGGGCGATGGCCTGCCGGCGCTCGGCATCGTCGCCGCCGTGCTCGGCGTGGTCAAGGCGATGGGCGCGCTCGACCAGTCGCCGGAAATCCTCGGCGGTCTGATCGGTGCCGCACTTGTCGGAACGTTCCTCGGCATCTTCCTGTCCTATTCGGTGGTCGGGCCGGTCGCCACCAAGATCAAGACGGTGCGTGAGAAGAAGAACCGCCTCTATATCATCGTCAAGCAGACGCTGCTGGCCTACATGAACGGCGCGCTGCCGCAGGTGGCGATCGAGTTCGGCCGTAAGACCATCTCGTCCTATGAACGGCCGACGATCGATGCCGTCGAGCAGAGCACGATGAATACCGGCACCGTCGAAAAGAAGGCCGCCTGAACGATGCGCGATAGATCGGTCCCAGCACTGTCATGACCAGTCCGGGCAGCCCAGCGGAAGCGCGTTCGCTGATCATCGAGCGTCTGGTCGGCGACAGCGGCGAGGCCGCGCAGGTCATCGACGCAGGCCGCGCCATGGCCGAACGCGCCGTACCGCTGTTGCAGAAAAGCCTGACCAGCGAGCTTGGCGTTCCGGTCGTCGTCGACCTCAAAGCGATCGAGGTCAGCCGCGTTCCCGAGGCGCGTTCGCGTGCCGGCGACACGTTTGCCATGACCGTGATCGGCTCGTCGGCGTCCTCTGATGCGATGACCCTGGTGATCGATGCTCCGGCGATCGCGATCATGGTCTGCACGCTGTTCGGCGGCGACCCGGATCTGCCGGCATCGCCGATCGAACGCGATCTGTCGCAGATCGAAATCGATGTTTCGACCATGGTGTTCCAGCAGGTCGCGCAGGCCCTCAACGGATCGGGAAAGCGCTCGCTCGACCTGCGCCTGCCCGCGCCGCGAGCAATGTCCGGCACCGAGGCGAAGCGGTATGTGCTGCGCGATGGCGCGGCAATCCGTATCGTGCTTGGCATCTCGACGCCGGCCGACAGTGGCACCGTCACGGTGACGATGCCGCAGCGCGTCGTGCTGGCCAGCCGCGACGGAGCCGTGCCTGTCAGCGACGACGATCACGGCCCCAGCTGGCGCGCCCGCTTTTCGGAAGAGGTGATGCGCTCCACCGTGGCGCTCGAGGCCACTATGCCGCTGGCGCGGCTGACGCTCGGCGACCTCGCCGGTTTCGAAATCGGCGACGTCATCGAATTCGAGGAAACGGCCCAGTCCCAGGCGCGTCTCAGCGCACGGGGCAAGACGCTGTTCGTATGCGAGTTCGGCAAACTGGGACAGAATTACACCGTCCGGATCAGGCATCCTTACGACGCCGGGCAGGACTTTATCGACGGGCTGATGCCGGCTGCCGCCGGACGCGCCTGAGCATTTGGAGACGATCATGGCCAAAACCAAGGCGGAAGCCGACCTCGACCAGCCGGACGAGCAACTCGATCGCGCCATCGAAGAGTTGCGCGGTGTCCTGCATGAAGAGGAGCAACGCCCCGATGCGGCCTTCAGCGCGGCCTCATCAGCCAATTCGAGCGTGATCATGAACATCCCCGTCGATGTCCAGATCATCCTCGGCAGCACCGAGATGCCGGTCTCCGACCTGATGGCGTTGCAGAAAGGGTCGACCGTGGCGCTCAATCGCCGCATCGGCGAACCTGTCGACGTCGTGGTCAACGGCCGCAAGATCGCGCGCGGCGAGATCACCGTGCTGGAAAGCGATCCGTCGCGGTTCGGCATCAGGCTGACCGAAATCATCGCCGGCACGAAGGGCGCCTAGACATGGTTTGCGGGGCTTGCCGGTGGCAGCGGAGGCGAGTGGCATGACGACGCCGGTGACCTTGACCCGCGCGCAGAAGGCGGCCGCCATACTTGTGGCGATGGGCAAGCCGTCGGCCAGCCGCCTGCTGAAATTCTTCAAGCAGGAAGAACTGAAGGCCCTGATCGAGGGCGCCCGCCTGCTGCGGACGATTCCGCAAAGCGATCTTGAGCGCATCGTCGCCGAGTTCGAGGCCGAGTTCACGGAAGGAGCGGGATTGCTTGATTCCGCCGACAGGATGGACACCATCCTCAACGAATCGCTCTCGCCCGAAGAGATGAGCGCGATCATGGGCGACAAGAAATTCGAGGTCGCACCGGAAGGCCCGCCGCCGATCTGGCCCGAACTCGAAAAGCTCGAACCGGCGCGGCTTGGTGCCTTCCTGGCCGGTGAGCATCCGCAGACGGCGGCCATGGTGTTGTCGAAGCTGGCGCCGCAGGTGGCGGCCAACGTGCTGCTGACACTGACCAAGCCGATGCGTGGAGAAATCATCAAGCGCATGGTGACGATGGCCAATGTTCCCGACGCTGCCGCCAGGATCGTCGAAAACCGGCTGCGCACCAGCGTGCTGGCGGAAACCTCGACCAAGGACACCTCGGCCGGGCAGGCGCGTGTCGCCAGCGTTCTCAACGAACTCGACAAGCCGCTGCTCGAGGAGGTCATGCAGGATCTGGAAGCAGCCGGCACGCCTGATCTCGACGGTGTGAGGGCCCGCCTGTTTGCTTTCGACGACTTGCCGTTGCTCACCCAGAAAGCCCGGGTGCTGCTGTTCGACGGGCTGTCGACGGAGTTGGTCACGCTGGCCCTGCGCGGCACTTCGGCCGCACTCGCAGAATCGGTGCTGTCGGCCATCGGCGCCCGCTCGCGGCGCATGATCGAAGCCGAACTCGGACAGGGCTCGGACGGGGTCCCTCTCGCCGACATCACGGCGGCCCGCAAGACGATCGTTACGACGACGATCCGCCTGTCGCGCGAAGGCGCCTTCGAACTGCCCTCGACCCAAGACGCCGCCTAAGGCCGCGCCATGGCTGACGCGGTCGACAAGGATTCGAAAACCGAAGAGGCGACGGAAAAGAAGATCCGCGACACCATCGAACAGGGCAAACTGCCCCATTCGCGGGAGACAGCGCTCCTTGCCTCGTTCGTTGCCATCCTGGTGTTCACCGTCTTCTACGCCAAGGATGCGATCATCGATCTCGGCATGTTCCTGTCGATGTTCCTGGAGAAGCCGGAAGCCTGGCCGATGGACACCGAGACCGACGTCATCGCGCTCTACAAGATCGTCCTCCTCGAGGTTGGCCGCGCCGTCCTGAGCCTGATGGTGCTGCTGACCGTCGCCGGCGTCGGCGCCTCGGTGTTCCAGAACATGCCGCAATTCGTAGGCGAGCGGGTCCGGCCGCAACTCTCGCGCATTTCGATCGCCAAGGGGTGGAACAGGCTGTTCGGCATCCAGGGTTGGGTCGAGTTCCTGAAGTCACTCGGCAAGGTCGGGTTTGCCATCGTCGTGCTGAGCTTCACGCTGTCGGAAGACCACCGAAAGCTGCTCGCCGGGATGATCACCAATCCGGTCGCCTTCGGTCTCGTCATCCGCGGCATCGCCGTCGACATCCTGGTGGCGATCGTCTTCGTCATGGGGCTGATCGCGGCAATCGACATCGTCTGGTCGCGCTTCCACTGGAAGCAGGATCTGCGCATGAGCAAGCAGGAGGTCAAGGACGAGTTCAAACAGTCCGAGGGCGACCCGATCGTCAAGTCGCGGCTGCGCTCGCTGGCGCGCGACCGGGTGCGCAAGCGGATGATGACGGCGGTGCCGCGCGCGACGCTGATCATCGCCAACCCAACGCACTTCTCGATCGCGCTGAAATATGTGCGCGACGAGGACTCGGCACCCATGGTGCTGGCCAAGGGGCAGGATCTGGTGGCGCTGAAAATCCGCGAGATCGCGCGGGAACACAACATCCCGGTCTTCGAGGACGTGGCGCTCGCCCGCTCCATGTACAAGCAAGTTTCGGTCGATAGTGTGATCCCGTCACAATTCTACCAGGCCGTCGCCGAACTGGTGCGGATCGTCTACTCGAAAAAGGCTGAGCGCAGACAGATTTCATGAACCGGCAACCGCACGCAAAATCTCGCGAGATCATCGTCGCCAGCGCCATCGAGCAGGTGGTGGGGGAACTCAGGCTGATCGATGTCGCCGACTACATCGCCTTTATCCGGCTGGAGCATTTCGCGTGCCTGTCGGACCTGGTCGATTCAGCGGTCGAGTTGTTCTTCATGCCGGGCACTCTGCGGCTCGGCCATGGCGGCGAGGCGCATGTTGACTGGAGCGGCAGCCCGCGCATCGTGCTCGATCTGGAACTGAGGCCGCCCGGCGTCACCGTCTATTTCCAGCTGACGCTGAGCGAGCTCGGCGCTTCGGTGGCGGTCAACTACGTGTCGTTCGAGAAGCCGGGCGAAGACCCGGAGCACAATACGGCGCTGCTCGAGGCGGTGATCGAACAGGCGCGCATCCGCAGGGTCGAGCCGCTCGCCTATCGCTGACGTCGGTCGCTATCGAGCTGCCTGTCGAAAACCCCTATTCGATCAAGCCCAGCCGCAGCGCCTTGGCCACGGCCTGGTTGCGATTGACGGCGTTGAGCTTCTGGGTCGATTGGGTCAGATACTGGTTAGCGGTGTGCACCGATAGTTTCAGGAGCCGCGCGATCTCTTCGCTGGTGTTGCCGTTGGCGGTCAGCTTCAGGCATTCGAGCTCGCGCTTGGAGATTGCCCGCATGCGGCCGGTATCGCCCGGACGGATGCGGGCGACGGCGGCGAACAGCGAAAAGCAGCGGGCGTGTATTTCGTAGAGCGCATCCTGCTGCAAGGTCATCTCCGAGCCCAGGAATACGACAAGACCGCATTGGCCGCGGTCGGCGTGCACGGGAAAAGCGATGCCGCTGGTTCCGGGCACCAGCGCCGCCATCTGCTCGGTCCAGGCGAGAGTGGTAAACAGCTCCACCATGGCAAGGACGCCGTCATCCGTCCACCAGCGCGGTTCGGTCGAGAGGCGGGTGTGGCGCACGATCTCCTCGCCGTTGGCGCCTGAGATGAACTTGGTCGCCACGGCAATGCCCGGATAGTCGGAATCAAAGCATGGCACGAGCCGCGCCCGCTCGGGCGAGGGGCTTACGAAGAAGAGGCCGAAAGCCGAGGCATTCATGTCAACGGCGATCCAGCGGCAGCGGCGCACGGCATCGGGAATGGTGACCGCGTGATGGGTTTCGGAGCCAAGGGTGAAGGCCCCGAACGGGTTGCGCTGCTCGTTGAAAAGGGCTTCGGCCGTTTCCTTGATATCGGCGTGTTTCAAATGATGCCGCTCCTGATCGCCGTGGCGATGGCCATCGCGCGGTTGCTGGCCGCAAATTTCTGGATGGCGTGGGTGATGTAGCTGTTGACGGTGTTGGAGGAGACGCCAAGGATGACGGCGACCTCGTCGGTGGTCTTGCCTTCGGAAACCCAGAACAGGCATTCGCGCTCGCGATCCGACAACGGATCCTGCATGGCGGCAGCGGCAATCAGTTGCGGGATGTGCGAGAGCGCGTAGCAGCATTTCAGTTGCGCCCGCATCAACGCCGGCTGGTCGATGCTGCCGGCGGTCGCCGCAGAGAACAGGGCGAACAGGCGCTGGCGACCGACATTAAGGCGCAGCGAATAGATTTCGGCATGGCCGAGCACGTCGAGAAGGCGGGCTTCCTCTCCGGTGATCAATCCGTCTGTTTCTGGTGCCCGGGATGCCACGAGCGGATGTGGACGGATACCTGGCGCGACGGTGAGCGCGCCTTGCGCGAGCCCGGCGATCAGCCGCTTGCCGATCAGTTCGATGGCATCGAAAATCCAGTTGGAGGAGACGATGCGCGCATCGTTGCGGTCCTGGTCGTGGACAATGGCGACCAACATGTAGCTGTCGGCCCCGATCTCGGCGGTCAGTTGCATGAAAAAGCTGGTGAGATCGCCGCGCGACGTCAGGCGCGAGCCCAATGTGTCGGATTGAAGAAGTGCGGCGGGACTGCTCATTCTTGTTGCTTTTGGCCGGAATCGTTTCTGCTGTCCGGATGCTGGGAGCCAGCCGCCGAACCCGAATACGCATTACTTTGACGAAGACACACGCGTGGCGCAGGGCTGCGCCGAACCAAATCCCGAATCCATTCAGGGAACGCGAAGCCGTCCGCGTCTGGTGCCGGAAAAGCTCCGGAACAAGAGACTTTGGGTGGTCGCCGCGCCCCCCAAGGACCGGCTGATTCGGGTCTAATCTACCCGCAGTTGAATCTGACATCAAACGCGATTTGACAAAATCGAATCCGGTGGACTCACGTGCGACTCAGAGGTCGGTTTTCGCGCCTCGGACAGAAGACCGGGACGCGAAAATCTTCGCCGGCCATTTCGGCAGCCGGTCGATTTCCCCAGGCTAGGGAGTATTTGAATGGACGGGCGCGCCGGTGCTGGCGCCGAACGCTAAGGCCTTGGCCTGATCGTGGGAGCCGGGCGATGTTGCCGCCCGGTCCCGGTGGCCTTTTGCTTATGCCTGTCGTTGTCCCAAAACCGCTAGATGCTCCGGGACGACAGGCATTTACCGATCCTCGAACCCGGTCAGCACGCCGACCGCGTTGATGCCGATCTCCTCGACGGCATAGCCGCCTTCCATGACGAACAGCGTCGGCAGGCCGAGCCCGGCGATGCGGCGGCCGATCTTGGGATAGTCCGATGTCTTCAGCTTGAACTGGCTGATCGGGTCCTTCTCGAACGTATCGACACCCAGCGAGACGATGACGACATCCGGTGCATAAGCGGTGAGCCTGGCGCAGGCATCCTCGAGCGAGGCGTTCCATGCATCCCAGTCGGTGCCGAAGGGCATCGGATAGTTGATGTTGAAGCCTTCGCCGGCACCCGCGCCGCGTTCGTCGGCATGGCCGAGGAAGAACGGGTACTCGACCATCGGATCGCCATGCAGATTGAGCACCTGGACGTCTGCACGGTCGTAGAAGATCTCCTGCGTGCCGTTGCCGTGGTGATAGTCGACGTCGAGGATCGAGATGCGTCTGGCGCCCTGGTCGCGGAACCATTGCGCGGCGACGGCGGCGTTGTTGATGTAGCAATAGCCGCCCATGAAGCCAGCCCCGGCATGGTGGCCGGGCGGACGGCAGAGCGCGAAGGCGGAAGCCTCGCCATCCTTGACCAGGCAGGCGGCGGTCAGCGCCACGTCGTAGGAAGACTTGATCGCAGCCCATGTGCCTTCGACGAAGGTGGCGCCGGCATCGAAGGAATAATAGCCGAGCAGTGCGTCGATGCGCTTTGGCGGCACGTCGCCGCGCAGGCCGCGCGTCGGCCAGGTGAAGGGCATCGCCGTGCCCGTGAGGCCTGCTTGCAGCCATTGCGGCCAGACCGTCGGGAGAAAGTCGATATAGTCCGATTTGTGGATGCGCTTGGCGGCGGCGAGGTCATGTTCGTGCGGCGCGATGATGGGACCCAGTTTCTCGCTTTCGACCCGTGCCTTGATGAATTCGGCCCTCGATGGCTTTTCGAAACCCGGCACGATGGCTGATGTGACCAGTTCCATTTGGCCGGCATGGCCGGCGTGAAGGGGGGAGAAAACAGTCTTCATAAATTCCTCTCGAAGTGCGAAATCAGTCAAGATTCAAGATTGAGATAAGGGCTCACCAGAGCGAGCCACATTCTTTCCACATCGTCCTCGATGAGGTCGTATGTCTTGCGGTCTCTTTTCAGCCCGACAAGCCGGCAGGCGTGCCCGACGTCCATCATCAGCACGCCGAGCCGGCTGGCGATCTTGTTTTCAAGCGCCGGGTTCACATGCTGCAGCCATGCGGCGTAGAGCGCGATGATCTGCTCGTCATATTCGTTCTGGATCGGCCTGAGGTCGGCATTGCCTGAAATGGCCTCGATCACCGGCATCAGGCTGGCGTTTTCGAGGTAGAGTCTGGACGTGTCGATGAAGAGCTTGCGCACTTCGCGCCGAAACTCTTCACGGTTGGTGGGCGGGGCGACCTTGATACGCTTGGCGATCACCTCGGGAAAGGATGACAGCCAGCGCCGGGCGAGGTCCAGAAGAATGGCTTCCTTGTTGGGAAAGTATTGGTAGATCGAACCAACCGACAAGCCTGCGCGCTGCGCAATGGCGAGCGTCGTCGGCGTCTTGGTTCCTTGCTCCCGCGTCAAGACCAGCGCTGCGTCGAGAATCCGGTCGACCACCTTGCTGGAGCGTTGTTGCCGCGGCTGTTTGCGCGGTTCGAGCGCTATCCTGGTTTTGCGGTCGAGACTGCGCTTCACGCTTGATGTCCTCGTTCCCCGCCCGGTCTCAACATGGTGGGAGCTTGCTGTCCACAATACATTCCAGATTCGGTATGTTGACAAACGCGAATAATCAGTCGCATTCTTTATCCACGCTGCCTCTTGGGATGACAAGGGGAATTTCCAAGACAGCGCACTGGCATTCTTTTTCGTCCATGGCGTCGCTCCGGTGGGGTGGCAGGTCGTTGGACAAGAGGGTTTGTCGGTCCCAGTCAGTCGTCAAAAGCGCGGAGTTGCGATGTCTGTCACAGGTGCGGGTCACAATGCGGATCTGATCGTCATCAACGGTCTCGTGCAGACCATGGACGACGACAATCCCACCGCCGAGGCTGTCGCCGTCAAGGATGGCGCAATCATCGCCATCGGCAGCCGTGCCTCCATCGAAGAGTTCAAGGGACCGGCCACCAGGGTCATCGACGCCAAGGGCGGTTCGGTGGTCCCGGGGTTCATCGAAGCCCATATGCATCTGTTTTCGGGCGGGGCTGAACTTGCCCACCTTCAACTCACCGGTATTCATGGCTTCGAGGCGCTGCAGAAGGCGATCCGCGACTATGCGCCGACCCGGCCCGACGCGAAGATGCTGGTCGGCCAGGGCGTCGACTACACCGTGCTCGGCAGCGAGCGCGTGACGCGCCATCACCTCGACGCCATCTTGCCCGATCGCCCGTTCTGCATGGCGGCGCCCGACCATCACACCATGTGGGCCAACACCAAGGCGCTGGAAATGGCCGGCATCCTGCAGGGGCGCACGCTTGGTCCGGGCAATGAGATCGTCATGGGTGACGATGGTCTGGCCGCCGGTGAATTGCGCGAAGGCGAGGCCTTTGGCCCGGTGCTCGATCTTGCCGGCGAAGGCCGGGTGCGGCTGGGGCTGTCGACCGGCGGCGAGCCGGACCCGATGCCGACGACGGCGGAGCGGGACGCCGACCGCGACATCATGCGGCGCGGGCTCGCCTGGTGCGCCCGCCACGGCATCACCTCGATCCAGAACATGGACGGCAATCTCTATCAGCTTGAGCTGCTGGCCGAGATCGACGCCGAGGAAGGCTTGCCCTGCCGCGTCAAGATCCCGTTCCACTACAAGAATTTCATGACACTCGACATGCTCGCCAAGGCGTCTGATATGGCCGAACGCTACAACAGCGAATGGCTGTCGTCGGGCATGGTCAAGGTGTTCTACGACGGCGTTCTCGATTCCTGGACAGCTGTCATGGTCGAGCCTTATGCCGACCGGCTCGACTGGGTGGGCGAGCCGCTGTTCACGCCGCAACAGTTCATCGATCTGGCCGTCGCGGTCGACAGACGCGGGCTGCAGATCGCCGTGCATTCGATCGGCGACGGCGCGGTGCGCGCGGTGCTCGACGGTTATGAGGCGGCGCAGAAGGCGAACGGCAAGCGCGACAGCCGTCACCGCGTCGAGCACATCGAGGTCACCACCACCGCTGATGTGCCGCGTTTCGCCGAACTCGGCGTCATTGCCTCCATGCAACCGCCGCATCCGCCGGGCGCAATGGATTTTCCACTGGAGCCGACGGTATCGCGCATCGGACCGGCGCGCTGGCCGCTGAGCTATGCCTGGCGGACCTTGAAGGATGCCGGCGCGCATGTCGTCTTCGCATCCGATTGGCCGGTGTCGCCGATCGATCCGATCCTGGGCATTCAGGCGGCAGTGTTGCGCAA
This sequence comes from Mesorhizobium sp. WSM4808, assembly GCF_055811675.1. Taxonomy (NCBI): domain Bacteria; kingdom Pseudomonadati; phylum Pseudomonadota; class Alphaproteobacteria; order Hyphomicrobiales; family Phyllobacteriaceae; genus Mesorhizobium; species Mesorhizobium sp. WSM4808. The sequence continues at coordinate 250,322 of NZ_JBVVQX010000003.1, read as the reverse complement.
ACCGTGGGCAGAAAGCGACCCGGACCAGAGTTTCTCACTGCATGAAGCGATCGCCGGTTACACGATCGAGGGCGCCTACGCCGAATTCGCCGAGCACCGCAAGGGCACGCTGAAATCAGGCTACATGGCCGATCTGGTGGTTTTGTCGATGGATATCGAGAACACCGCCCCGGCCGACCTGCACAAGGTGCGGCCGGTGACGACGATTTGCGGCGGCAAGGTCACCTATCAGGCCTGACTATGGCATGGGGCTTGCAGGCCTCAATGACTGATTGAACTGTGGCCCAATGCCGGGCTTGCCAACCCACCGGCCATGTGGTCACATCGAACAGGGGAAGAGCTCCGCCAGCAAGAGCGGGGTCAACAGTGAGGCGTAATCGTGCCGGACAAACCGGATCGGAATGCGATTGAAGTAGTAAACGTCAGCAAAATTTTCGGATCAGGTGAGGGGCAGGTAGCTGCCCTCGACACGGTCTCGGTATCCATCCGCGAGAACGAATTCTTCACGTTGCTGGGGCCATCCGGCTGCGGCAAGACGACGTTGCTCAGGCTGATCGCCGGCTTCGACTTTCCAACCGCCGGTGAAATCCTGCTCTACGGCCAGGACATCGCGCCGCTGCCGCCCTTCAAGCGGCCGGTCAACACTGTTTTCCAGTCTTATGCGCTGTTCCCGCACATGACGGTCGCCGACAATATCGGCTTTGGCCTGGAAATGCTGGGCAAGCCGAAGGCCGAGATCAAGGCGCGCGTCGCCGAGATGCTGAAGTTGGTCAAGATGGAGGCACTCGCCGGTCGTCGCACCAGCCAGATCTCCGGCGGCCAGCAGCAGCGCGTGGCTTTGGCCCGCGCTTTGGCGCCGCAGCCGAAGGTGCTTTTGCTCGATGAGCCGCTGTCGGCGCTTGACTACAAGCTGCGCAAGGAGATGCAGATCGAGTTGAAACGGCTGCAGCACGAGACCGGTATCACCTTCATCTTCGTCACCCACGACCAGGAAGAGGCGCTGACCATGTCAGACCGCATCGCGGTGATGTCATCGGGCAAAATCCTGCAGGTCGGTTCGCCCTGGGATATCTACGACAAGCCGGCGGAGCGCTTCGTCGCCGACTTCATCGGTGAAACCAACTTCCTCACCGCCGCCATCAGCGAGATGGCCAACGGCAAGGCGCGCGCCACGCTCAAATCCGGTGCGACCATCGAGGCGACCGTGGCCCAGGGTTTCCAGCCCAAACCCAACGCCACGGTGGTGGTTCGGCCCGAACACGCCAAGCTGACCAAGGCCAAGGGCGAACTGTCGGGGACGGTCGAAAACATCGTCTATTTCGGTACCGACACCCACATCCATGTTCATCTCGACAGTGGCGAACTCTTCACCGTACGCCAGCAGAACACGCGCAGCGCGGGCTGCGGTTTCGAGAAGGGCGACGCAGTCGGCATCCTCATCGGCAGCGATGCCGCTCAGGTTCTGAAGGACTGACGATGGCGACCGCGGAAGAAGTCGCCAAGGCAGCGGAGCGGCGCGATGTCCGTGACCGCTGGCTTTTGTCAGCGCCAGCGCTGCTGGTCATTTGCCTCGCCGCGACCGGCCCCTTGCTGATCGTGCTCGTCTACTCGTTCCTGACGCCAGGCTCCTATGGCGACGTGAAGTGGCAGTTCTCGCCGGAAGCTTGGGTATCGGTGTTTCTGGAACGCGATATCTTCGACGACACGCTTTCGATCGCCGCCGCCCACGTCACCATCTTCCTGCGCTCGATCAAGCTCTCGGTGGTGACGACGATCGCCACTTTGGTGCTTGGTTTCCCGACCGCCTATTTCATGGCGACGCGCAGCGAAAAGACCCGCGATCTCTGGCTGTTCCTGATTACCATTCCGTTCTGGACCAACCTTTTGATCCGCACCTTCGCGGTGCTGCAGATCATCCGCAACGAAGGCATCGTCAACACGATCCTGCTCAAGCTCGGCATCATCTCGGCGCCCATCCAGATACTCTACACCGACACGGCGATCCTGATCGGCATGGCCTATGTCTACCTGCCACTGATGGTGCTGCCGATCTATGCCAGCATGGAAAAGCTCGATTTCCGGTTGGTCGAGGCGGGGTACGACCTTTACGCGTCGCGCTTCCAGGTGCTGCGGCGGATCATCTTTCCGCTGGTCAAGCCGGGGGTCATCGCCGGCTCCATACTGGTCTTCATTCCAGCACTTGGCGCCTATGTGACACCGAGCGTTCTTGGCGGCGGCAAGAACATGATGTTGTCCAACCTGATCGAACTGCAGTTCGGGCAGGGCCGCAACTGGCCACTCGGCTCGGCGCTGTCGATCGCCGTCATGATCATCGTCATGGTGGCGCTGCTTGCCTATGTGCGCAATGCCGGAAGATCGGGGGTGCGTCATGGCTAAGAACTTTTTCATCAAGCACCAGCCAGGATTCACCGCGATCGCCGCGACCTGCTTTATCGTGCTGTACCTGCCGATCATCGTGCTGGTCATCTATGCCTTCAACGCGGCGAGCTCGACCTCCGAATGGGGCGGCTTTTCGCTGAAATGGTTCCAGTCGGCATGGCAGAACACGCAGGTCGTCGATGCCACGCTGCGTTCTTTCCAGATTGGCTCCATCGCGGCGGTGCTCTCCACGATCTTTGCCACCATGGCGGCGCTCGCCACCACCCGCACCGCGCCCTATCCCGGCCTCACCTTCAAATATGCGGCGATCAACCAGCCGCTGATGGTGCCCGAGATCGTCACCGGCGTGGCGCTGCTGATCTTCTTCTCGCGCATCAAGATCTTCACCGGCTATTCCGGCATCGGCTATCTGGTCGCCGCACACACGGCGTTCTGCATTCCCTTTGCCTATTTGCCGATCCGGGCGCGGCTTGAGAATATGGACCTGACGCTGGAGCGTGCCGCAGCCGACCTCTACGCGACGCCCTGGAAGGCTTTCCGGCGCATCACGCTGCCGCTTCTGTGGCCCGGCATCCTGGCCGGGCTGATGCTGGCCTTCGTCATCTCGCTCGACGATGTCGTCATCACCGAGTTCGTCAAATCGGGCGGCCAGGACACGCTGCCCACCTACATGCTCGGCCAGATCCGCCGCGGCATCACACCCGAGATCAACGCGATATCGACCGCCTTCCTGCTGCTTTCGGTCGCGATCGTCACGTTGTTTTTCTTCGTCAGCAGGAAACGAGACTGAACCGAAAAATGGGAGTTAAAACCATGAACTGGAAGACAACAGCAACCGCCATGGGGTTGGCGTTGCTCGCCTCGACGGGCCTGGCCCGCGCCGACGGCGTGCTCAACATCTACAATTGGGGCAACTACACCAGCCCCGACGTGATCAAGAAGTTTGAGGCCAAATACAACGTCAAAGTGACCATCACCGACTACGATTCCAACGACACCGCGCTGGCCAAGGTTCGCCAGGGAGGCACCGGCTTCGACATTGCGGTGCCGTCGCAGACCTACGTGCCGATCTGGATCAAGGAAGGCCTCATCCAGGAGACCGATCCTGGCAAGATGGAAAACTTCAAGAACGTGGCGCCGGAATGGGCCAATCCCGATTTCGATCCGGGACGCAAATACAGTGTTCCATGGGCGTGGGGCACGATCGGCGTGGTCGTCAATACCGATGCCTACAAGGGGCCGGCCGATAGCTGGGGCATCATCTTCAACACGCCTGACGAGCTCAAGGGCAAGGTCAATGTCGTTCCGGAGATGGGCGATGTGATGTTCGCCGCGATCAAGTATGTCGGCGGCCAGCAATGCACCGACGACAAGGCGGTGCTGAAGAAGGTGCGCGACCTGTTGGTGGCGGCCAAGCCGAACTGGATCGCGATGGAATACAACACCATCGAGAAGATGGGCGCCGGCGACTTCAAGGCGACCAGCGACTGGAACGGCTCGGCGCTGCGCCAGCGGCTGGCCAACCCGGCCATCCACTACAACTATCCGAAAGAAGGCTTCGGCCTGTGGAGCGACAACGTCGTCGTTCTTAAGGAAGCCAAGAACGTCGAGAACGCCAAGCTTTTCCAGAACTTCATCATGGACCCGGAAAACGCGGCAGGTCTCTCGGCCTTCCATCGCTACGCCAATGCCATCACCGGCTCGGACAAGTACATGCCGGCCGACATGAAGGACGCGCCCGAAGTCATCATTCCGGCCGCGGACAAGCCACGTGGCGAGCTGCAGCAGATGTGCTCGCCGGAGACCCAGGAAATTTACACCAAGATCTGGACCGAGTTGCAGAAATAAACTGGGTTCGACGGACCCGGCGGCACACGCCGCCGGGTCCGTTTTCATGTTCAAGGGACTCGGCCGTCATGGACTCCTATCGCAATTCCGATCCGCGGCCGCCGATCATGCAGGGCTCGCCGCCCGCCATGGTACCGCCGAAGCTCGACTGGGACCGGCCGCCGTGGAACCGCTGGGCGTTCCAGCACATCCGTGAAATTCTGCCGACCGCCGAAGTCTGGCGCGGCAACGGCCATCGCCACCGCTTCGAACGCGCCGAGGCCGATCTCGACGGGCTGGCGGTCGAGGACAGCGAGGGCATGCCGACGACGCTCGCCGGGTTGCTCGACGAGACCTATACGGACGGCTTTCTGGTGCTCAAGGACGGCAAGGTCGCCTATGAGCGCTATTTCAACGGCATGGATGAGCGCACGCTGCACTTGTCGCAGTCGATGGCGAAGTCCGTTACCGGTTCGGTGTTCGGCATACTGGTCGGGCGCGGCCTGATCGATCCGGCCAGACTGGTAACAGATTACCTGCCGGAACTCGGCGTTACCGGCTGGACCGGCGCCAGCGTCCAGCATGTGCTGGACATGACCAGCGGCGTCCGTTTCTCAGAGGAATATACCGACCGCTATTCCGACATCGGCCAGGTCGATGTCGCCACCGGCTGGAAGCCGGTGCCGCCGGACAGCGATCCGGCCTTTCGTTGGCCCTCGCACATGTTCGAGCTGATCCTCGGCTTGAAGGACACGATCCGCCCGCACGGGGCTCAATTCGAATACCGCTCGATCGAGACCGACGTGCTTGCCTTCATCATGGAGCGGGTGACGGGCAAACGGCTGCCGCAGGTAGTTTCGGAAGAACTCTGGCAAAAGCTCGGCGCTGATGAAAGCGCCTGCTTCACGGTCGATAGCGCCGGCTATGCGGTGGCCGACGGTGGCTTCAACGCGACGCTGCGCGACTATGGCCGCTTCGGCCAGCTGATCCTCGACAATGGTGGCGGCGTCGTGCCGGCCGGCTGGGTCGAGGCGACGCGCAACGGCAGGCATGGGCCGGACTTCAGCCCCAGCCTGCCGGAGGGCAGCTATCGCAACCAGTTCTGGATCGAGGATCCGCGCTCGCGCGCACTGATGTGCCGCGGCGTGTTCGGTCAGATGATCCATATCGACTGGAACACCGGAATGGTCGTGGTGAAGCTTTCGACCTGGCCGGATTTCGCCAATGGTGCCTATTCCATAGCGACGCTGAAGGCCGTGCACGCTATCGCCGCCACGGCACTTCGCTGAGCCCCCACAAGGAAGAAACGACCCGGAAGGAAACGCCATGACCGGCAAGACCGTGTTCGAGACCCGCTATGGCTTCCGGCGCAACCAGGTGGTGCTCGCCAACTGGCGCGAGAACCCGTTCAACCGGTGGTCGTTCCAGAATCTCGGCGAACTGGTGCCGACCGCCCGCGTGGCGGCGACGTCGGGCGTTGTCGAAACCCCCGTGTGCGATATGGGCGGGCTGCTCGGCGAGAAGGTCACGGTGGCCGGCATATCGGAGACAGTGGCTGAATTTCTCGCGCGTTCGAGCACCGACGCACTGACGGTGATGAAAGACGGCAAGATCGTCGGCGACTGGTTCGCCCCGCATATGGATTTCGGCGCCCGCCACATCATCTTTTCGATCAGCAAGTCGCTGACCGCCATCATTGCCGGCATTCTGGAAGGCGAGGGCGTATTCGACCCGGAAGCGCCGGTGACGGCCTACATCCCTGAAGCCGCCGGCTCGGCCTATGGTGATGCGAGCGTGCGGCATGTGCTCGACATGAGCGTCAGCCTCGATTTCGAGGAAGCCTATCTCGATCCGGAGAGCGCTTTCGCCCGCTATCGTCGCGCCACGCTGTGGAATCCGGGCGGCGGCACGGAGAGCCTGCGCGAATTCATTTTGACCCTGCAACGCCTTGCAGAGCCGCATGGCCAGACCTTCCGCTACCGCTCGCCGAATTCCGACCTGCTCGGCCTGCTGCTCGAGCGCGCGTCGGGCCAGCGGTTCACCGACCTGATGCGCGAGAAGCTGTGGCTGCCGCTGGGCGCTGTCAGCGAAGCTTCGATCGGCGTCGACATGGAAGGCACGGCGCGCACTGCCGGCGGCATTTCGGTGACGCCGCGCGATCTGGCGCGTGTTGGCGAGATGATGCGGCAAGGCGGGGTGGCCAATGGCCGCCGCATCGTGCCGGAAGCCTGGGTGCGCGATACGGTTGCTAGCGGCGGCAGTTCCGAGGCTTGGCAGCGCGGCGCGATGCAGCCGCTGTTCCCGAAGGGCCGCTATCGCAACAAATGGTACCAGACGGGCTTGCCGAACGGCGCCTATTGCGGCATCGGCATTCATGGCCAGTGGCTGTATGTCGATCCCAGGACCAAAGTGGTGATCGCCAAGATGTCGTCGCAGCCCGAGCCGGTCGACGATCCGCTCGATGTCGAAATCGTCGCCTTCTTCGAGGCGCTGAGCCGGATGGTCTGATCCTCGCCTGGCCGCCACATTAGCGCGCGCTTTCCTGTGGACCCGCCGGGCTCATGGAAACGCGGCGGTTGGCGGACCGGACGTCTGCGCCTATGGTCGCCGCTCTTTGGACGAGAGCAGGTACGACATGGCATCCGACATCAAGCGCATTGCAGCCATCATCGCGGCCGAGATCAGCGCGCGGCCCGAACAGGCGGCCGCGGCGATTGAACTGCTCGATGAGGGCGCGACAGTGCCGTTCGTGGCGCGCTACCGCAAGGAAGTCACCGGCGGGCTCGACGACACGCAATTGCGCGATCTTGCCGAACGCCTTGCCTATCTGCGTGAGCTCGATGCGCGCCGCGACACCATCCTTGGCTCGATCCGCGAACAGGGCAAGCTGACCGAGGAGCTTGAAGGCAAGATCGTCGCCGCCAGCACCAAGGCGGAACTTGAGGACATCTACCTGCCCTACAAGCCCAAGCGCCGGACCAAGGCCGAGATCGCCAGGGAGCGCGGGCTGGGGCCGCTGGCCGAAGCCATCTTGGCGAACCGCTCATTGGTGCCTGCCGAACTGGCACTGGCCTATGTCAGCGAAGAGGTGGCCGATACCAAGGCAGCGCTCGAAGGGGCGCGCGACATCCTGTCGGAACAATTCGCCGAGAATGCCGATCTGGTCGGCAAATTGCGCAGCTACATGAAGGAGCGCGCCTTCATGCGCGCCAGGGTGGTCGACGGCAAGCAGGAAGCCGGTGCGAAATTCTCCGACTATTTCGACCATGTCGAGCGCTGGGCAAATGTGCCGAGCCATCGCGCGCTGGCGATGCTGCGTGGCCGCAACGAGGAGGTGCTTTCGCTCGACATCGAGGCCGATGCCGATGATACGTCGCCGGTGAAGCCGCTCGAGCGGATGATCGCCAATGCCTATGCCATCGGAGGCAGCCTGCCGGGTGACCGCTGGCTGATGGAGGTGGCGGGCTGGACCTGGCGGATAAAACTGTCGCTGCACCTGACTCTCGATTTGATGCGCGATCTGCGCGAGCGGGCCGAGGAAGAGGCGATCCATGTGTTCGCCCGTAACCTCAAGGATTTGCTGCTGGCGGCGCCCGCCGGTTCGCGCGCCACTATGGGGCTCGACCCCGGCATCCGCACCGGCGTCAAGGTGGCGGTGGTCGACGGCACTGGCAAGGTGCTGACCACGACGACCGTCTACCCGTTCCCGCCCAGGAACGATGTGCGCGGCACGCAGGCGGAGCTCGCCAAGCTCATCCGGCTGCACAAGGTCGAGCTGATTTCGATCGGCAACGGCACCGGCAGCCGCGAGACGGAAAAGCTGGTCGCCGACATGCTGTCCGACATGCCGGCTGATGGTGGCCCGAAGCCGCTGAAAGTGATCGTCAGCGAGGCGGGCGCCTCGGTCTATTCGGCATCGGCGACGGCGGCGGCGGAATTCCCCGGTCTCGACGTGTCGTTGCGCGGCGCGGTGTCTATCGCCCGGCGCCTGCAGGATCCCTTGGCCGAACTGGTCAAGATCGAGCCCAAATCGATCGGCGTCGGCCAGTACCAGCATGATGTCGACCAGTACCGGCTTGGCCGCTCGCTGGAAGCGGTGGTGGAAGACGCGGTCAACGCCGTCGGCGTCGATCTCAACACCGCCTCGGCGCCGCTGCTGGCGCGCGTTTCAGGTCTCGGCGCGTCTCTGGCCGACGCGATCGTCGCCCATCGCGATGCGACCGGGCCCTTCGCCAGCCGGAAAGATCTGCTCAAGGTGCCGCGGCTCGGACCTCGGGCCTTCGAACAATCTGCCGGCTTCCTGCGCATTGCCAATGGCAGCGAGCCGCTCGATGCCTCGTCGGTGCATCCGGAGGCCTATGGCGTGGCGAAGAAGATCGTCGCCGCCTGCGGGCGCGATGTGCGGTCGTTGATGGGCGATAGTGCCGCGCTGAAGGCACTCGACCAGCGCGTCTTCGTCGACGAGCGTTTCGGCCTGCCGACGGTGCGCGACATCCTGGCGGAGCTGGAAAAGCCCGGCCGCGACCCGCGCCCAGGCTTCAAGACGGCGACCTTCGCCGATGGCGTCGATGACATCAAGGATCTGAAGCCCGGCATGCTGCTTGAAGGCACGGTCACCAATGTGGCCGCCTTCGGCGCCTTTGTCGATATCGGAGTGCATCAGGACGGGCTGGTGCATGTCTCGCAACTGGCCGACCGGTTCATCAAGGACGCGCATGAGGTCGTGAAGGCCGGCGATGTGGTCAAGGTGCGGGTCGTCGATGTCGACATCAAGCGCAAGCGCATCGCGCTCTCCATGCGCAAGGATGGCGGCGAGGGTGGCGCACCGCGTGGCGGGCCACGCGACAATGGTGGCGGCAGGCCGGCACCACGTTCGCCGGCACCGCAGCAACGTCAGCCGGAGCGACCGGCACAGCAAGGCGCATTCGGCGCTGCGCTGGCGGATGCGCTGAAGCGGAAGTAGCTACCACGCCAGAACGGCCGGCTCCTTCTCGACCCGGCCCAGCAGCCAGTCGCGAAAACTGGCGACTGGCGGATGGCCGCGCTTGTCATGCGGGACGACGAGGTAATAGGCGCTCCGGCTTTGCATGGGGTGGCCTGGCGCCGGCACCAACTGGCCGCGCTGCAATTCGCCTGCAATGAGGATCAGCGGCAGCAGCGCCACGCCGAGCCCCGCCATGCAGGCCTGGGCGGCGGTGCCGAACTGCTCGAACTGCATGCCCGGTCCGTTCGGCGCGCTCAGGCCCTGATGCTCGAACCATTCGGTCCAGGCGCCAGGACGCGTCGCCATGTGCAGCAGCGGCAGGCGGCCGATATCGGCCGGTGAGGCGATGGCGCGACCGGCGAGGAATTCGGGCGACACGACCGGCGCCACGGTTTCGCGCACCAACAGTGTCGAGTCGGCCTCAGGCCAGTCCGGCAGGCCATAGTGGATGGCGGCATCCAGCCTCTCCCTGGCAAAGTCGAAGCGGCCGACGCGAGTGACGAAATTGATGGTGATATCGGGATTGTTTTCGACGAAATCGGGGATCATCGGCATCAGCCAGCGCGTGCCGAAGGTCGGCAGAATGGCAAGGTTCAGGATGCCGCTATGCCGATTGCTCATCAATCCAAGGGCTGCGTCACGCAACTGGCCAAGTGCCGAACGCACCGCCTCGGCGTAGATTTCGCCCGATGTCGACAGCCTGACATTGCGGCTGTCGCGTTCGAACAGCCGGCGGCCGAATTGGTCCTCAAGCGATCTGATCTGCCGGCTGACTGCGCCCTGGGTCAAATCGAGCTCCTGGGCGGCAGCGGTGAAACTGCCCAGCCGGGCCACAGCCTCGAAGGCGGCAAGGGCGCTTATGTTGGGCAAAAGGCGGCGTTGGACACTCATGATCCATTCCTAGAGCTCATTGATCGGTGAATCAATTTCGTTTGATTTTTTCGAGACGCAGGCCGATAGAACGGGCCAACATTTTGCTTTTTGCTTCATGCATGTCATCGTTTTGAGCGACATGCATTGGTTTGGGAGAAACGCGATGGCCGCCGACAAGAACGCATTCGCCTGGGAAGATCCGTTCCTGATCGAGGGCCAGCTTTCGGAAGACGAGCGCATGGTGCGCGACGGCGCGGCCGCCTTCGCCGCCGACAAGCTGGCGCCGCGGATCGAGGACGCCTACCTCAACGAAACTTTCGATACCGCGATCTTCCGCGAAATGGGCGAGGCCGGCCTGCTCGGCATCAACATCCCCGAGGAATTCGGCGGGCTTGGCGCGAACTACGTCACCTATGGGCTGGTCGCGCGGGAAGTCGAACGTGTCGACTCGGGTTATCGCTCGATGATGTCAGTGCAGTCGTCGCTGGTGATGTATCCGATCTACGCCTATGGCTCGGACGAACAGCGCAAGAAGTACCTGCCCAAGCTTGCCAGCGGCGAGTGGATCGGCTGTTTTGGCCTGACCGAGCCGGATGCCGGCTCCGACCCGGGCGGCATGAAGACACGCGCCGAGAGGATAGCCAACGGCTACAAGCTGTCCGGTTCGAAGATGTGGATTTCCAACGCGCCGGTCGCCGACGTGTTCGTCGTCTGGGCGAAGCTGAAGGGCGAGAACGGCAAGGACGAGATCCGTGGCTTCGTGCTGGAAAAGGGCATGAAGGGGCTTTCGGCGCCGAAGATCGGCGGCAAGCTGTCGCTGAGGGCGTCGATCACCGGCGAGGTGGTGATGGAAGGCGTCGAGGTCGGCGAAGACGCGCTGCTGCCCAACGCAAAAGGCCTTGGCGGACCGTTCGGCTGCCTCAACCGGGCTCGCTTCGGCATTTCCTGGGGCTCGATGGGCGCCGCCGAGGATTGCTGGCACCGCGCCCGCCAATACGGTCTCGATCGCAAGCAGTTCGGCAAGCCGCTGGCCGGCACGCAGCTCTACCAGAAGAAGCTGGCGGATATGCAGACCGAGATCGCGCTTGGGCTGCAGGCATCCTTGCGCGTCGGGCGACTGCTGGATGAAGGCAAGATGGCGCCGGAAATGATCTCGATCGTCAAGCGCAACAATTGCGGCAAGGCGCTCGACATCGCCCGCCAGGCCCGCGACATGCATGGCGGCAACGGCATCCAGATCGGCTACCACGTCATGCGCCACGCGCAGAATCTGGAGACGGTCAACACCTATGAAGGCACGCATGACGTGCATGCGCTGATCCTGGGACGGGCGCAGACGGGGATACAGGCGTTTTTCTGAGCCGGCAACCGTTGCTTAAATTAGGTGCACCGCAACATCTCTGCTTGGAGAATGGTCGCCAGATGTGTCAGGGTTCAGCGAAATCGTTTGAAACGCTGAATTCCGGGGCTCCATGGCAATTCTGGCAGCTGTCTACCACCTGACCCACTACAAGTACGACCGGCCGGTGGTTCTCGGGCCCCAGATCATCAGGCTGCGGCCGGCGCCGCATTCCCGCACCAAGGTGCTGAGCCATTCGCTCAAGGTCGAGCCGGCCAACCACTTCGTCAATCTGCAGCAGGACCCCTACGGCAACTTCCTAGCCCGCTTCGTGTTTCCGGAGCCGGTGACGGAGTTGAAGATCGAGGTCGACCTCGTCGCTGACATGACGGTCTACAATCCGTTCGATTTCTTCGTCGAGCCGTCGGCCGAGGCATTTCCATTCGAGTACTCGGAAGAAATCCGCGACGATCTCGCCATCTATCGCACGCCGGAACCGGCGGGACCGCTGCTGTCGGCGCTGCTGAACACCATCGATCGCAGCGCTGCCAACACCGTCAATTTCCTGGTGGACCTCAATGCGCGGCTGCAGCGCGAGATCGCCTATATCGTGCGCATGGAAACCGGGGTGTTCTCGCCGGATGAGACGTTGGCCGCGAAAAAGGGGTCATGCCGGGATTCAAGCTGGCTGCTGGTGCAGATCCTGCGCAATCTCGGCATCGCCGCGCGCTTCGTCTCCGGATATCTGATCCAGTTGAAGCCCGATCTGATCGCGCTCGACGGTCCGCCGGGAACGGCGATAGACTTCACCGATCTGCATGCCTGGTGCGAGGTCTATCTTCCCGGCGCCGGCTGGATCGGCTTCGATCCGACCTCGGGCCTGCTCACCGGCGAAAGCCATGTGCCGCTGGCCGCCACGCCGCATTTCCGCAACGCGGCTCCCATTTCCGGCATGGCGAGCTTCGCCAATGTCGAATTCGGCTTCGAGATGCGGGTCGACCGCATCGCCGAGCATCCGCGCATCACCAAGCCATTTTCGGACGAAAGCTGGCAGGCGCTCGACGCGCTGGGCAACAAGGTCGATGCAGCGCTTGCCGCCGGCGACGTGCGGCTGACGATGGGGGGCGAGCCGACTTTCGTGTCGATCGACGATTTCGAGTCGGCCGAGTGGAACACCGCCGCCGTCGGTCCCACCAAGCGCGAAAAGGCGGACGAACTGATCCGTAAACTGCGCGAGCGCTTCGCGCCCGGCGGCTTTCTCCATTACGGCCAGGGCAAATGGTATCCGGGCGAAAGCCTGCCGCGCTGGACCTTTTCGCTCTACTGGCGTGCCGACGGCCAGCCGGTATGGAGCGATCCGTCGCTAATCGCACGCGAAAAGAGCGAGGCCGATATCGGCCCGAAGCAGGCCGAAAGCCTGCTCACCGCGATTGCCGGCGAACTCGGCATCGACAAGGCCATGGTCAGCGAAGCCTATGAGGATCCGGCCGAATGGCTGCTCAAGGAAGGCAAGCTGCCTGACAATGTCGATCCGTCCAACTCCAGGCTGGAGGATCCGGAAGAACGCAGCCGTATGGCGAAGGTGTTCGAACGCGGACTGACCAAGCCGTCCGGCTATGTGCTGCCGGTGCAGCGCTGGAATAGCCAGGCATCGGATCCGCGCTGGCGCTCGGAAAAATGGAAGACGCGGCGCGGCCGGCTGTTCCTGGTACCCGGCGATTCACCCGTCGGCTACCGCCTGCCACTCGGCACGTTGCCCTATGTGCCGCCGGAGCAATTCCCCTACATCGTGCCGGTCGATCCGTCGCTGCCACGCGGACCGCTGCCCGCGCGTGAAGCCATCCTGCCCTCGGCGGCTCCGGCTGAACTGGAAGGTGCCGACGAGATGGCGCGCCGCCAGCAAGCGACATCGTTCACCGCTGCGACCGGCCAGCAGGACCGGGTCGAACAAGAGATCACCGAGATCGGCGGGGGGGGGGGGGGGGGGGGGGGGGGGGGGGCGGGCGGGGGGGGGCGGGGGGGGGGGGGGGGGGGGGGGGGGGGGGGGGGG
>NZ_JBVVQX010000003.1:201533-236839 GCF_055811675.1 Mesorhizobium sp. WSM4808 | reverse complement strand
CCCCCCCCCCACCACGCCACTTCCTCCCCCCCCCCCCCCCCCCCCCCCCCCCCCCACCAACCCCCCCCCCCCCCCCGGGGGGGGGGGGCCCCCCCCCCGCTTTCGGTCGAGCCGCGCGATGGGCGGCTTTGCGTGTTCATGCCGCCGGTCGAGGCGCTGGAAGACTATCTCGAACTGGTCGCTGCGGCCGAGAACGCGGCGAAGGCGATCGGCCTTCCCGTGCATATCGAGGGCTACGGCCCGCCTCACGATCCGCGCCTCAACGTCATCCGCGTCGCGCCTGATCCCGGCGTCATCGAGGTCAACATCCATCCTGCTTCCAACTGGCAGGATTGCGTGGCGACGACGACGGCGATCTATGAGGAAGCGCGGCAGACACGGCTTGGCGCCGACAAGTTCATGATTGACGGCCGCCACACCGGCACCGGCGGCGGCAACCATGTCGTGGTCGGCGGTGCGACACCCAATGACAGCCCCTTCCTGCGAAGGCCGGACCTGCTGAAGAGCCTGGTGCTGCAATGGCAGCGCCATCCGTCGCTGTCCTATCTGTTCTCCGGCCTGTTCATCGGGCCGACCAGCCAGGCGCCACGCTTCGACGAGGCGCGTCACGACTCGCTCTACGAGCTTGAGATCGCGATGGCGCAGGTACCGCATCCGGACCAGGGCAACGCACCCTTGCCATGGCTGGTCGACCGGCTGTTCCGCAATTTGTTGACCGACGTCACCGGCAATACGCATCGTTCGGAAATCTGCATCGACAAACTGTTTTCGCCGGACGGACCGACCGGTCGGCTGGGACTGGTCGAATTCCGCGGCTTCGAGATGCCGCCCAATGCACGCATGAGCCTCGCGCAGCAACTGCTTGTCAGGGCGATCATTGCCCGTGCCTGGAAGAGCCCGCTCGATGGCCGCTTCGTGCGCTGGGGCACCTCACTGCACGATCGTTTCATGCTGCCGCATTATGTCTGGGCCGATTTCCTCGACGTGCTCGACGACCTCAAGCTCAACGGCTTCGAATTCAGGCCCGAATGGTTCGACGCCCAGCTCGAATTCCGCTTCCCCTTCTGCGGTCAGGTTCAGCATGCCGGCATCAAGCTGGAACTGCGGCAGGCGCTCGAACCCTGGCATGTCATGGGCGAGCAAGGCGCGATCGGCGGCACCGTGCGTTTCGTCGATTCCTCGGTCGAACGGCTGCAGATCAAGACCGAAGGGCTGAACCCGGAGCGTCACGCAGTTGTCTGCAACGGCCGCATCGTGCCTATGAAGGTCACCGACAATCGCGAAGTGGCGGTGGCGGGCGTCCGCTTCAAGGCCTGGCAGCCGGCATCGGGCCTGCATCCGGCGCTGCCGGTCAACACGCCGCTGGTCTTCGACATCTATGACCGCTGGTCGGGACGTGCGGTCGGCGGCTGCGTCTACCACGTCGCCCATCCCGGCGGGCGCAATTACGACACCTTTCCGGTCAATGGCAACGAGGCGGAAGCTCGGCGGCTCGCCCGCTTCGAACCGCGCGGCCATACGCCATCCGCCTATGTGATCCGTGAAGAACAACCGGCGGAAGATTTCCCGATGACCCTTGACCTTCGGCGGCCGGCAAGACTCTGATCAGCGATGGCAAAGGGGAATCACAAGAGGGGACGCGGCAAGCCGCAGACCCACAGCCTGCTGGAGCACTACCAGCCGATCGACGGCGTCGTCGACGAGATGGTCGATGCGTCAGGCAATCCTCGCCCGGCCTGGAAGCATTTTGTCGAGGCGCTCGAGGAACTTGGCGCTGAAAAGCTCGGCCAGCGCTTTGCCCGCGCCGACCAATATCTGCGCGATGCCGGCGTTTATTACCGCGTCTATGACAAGGCCGGTGCCAATGAGCGCGAATGGCCACTGGCGCATGTCCCGGTTCTCATCGAGGAGAGCGAGTGGGCGGCGATCAGCGCCGGCCTCGTGCAGCGCGCCGACCTGTTCGAGGAAACCATCGCCGATATCTACGGGCCGAACCGGCTGGTCGAGAAAGGCATCCTGCCGGCGGGATTGATCGCCGCCAGCCCCGAATATTTGCGGCCTGTCGTCGGCACCAGGCCGGCGGGCGGCCACTTCCTGCATTTCTGCGCCTTCGAACTCGGCCGCGGACCTGACGGCCAGTGGTGGGTGCTGGGCGATCGTACGCAGGCGCCGTCCGGCGCCGGTTTCGCACTGGAAAACCGCGTCGCCACCACACGCGCGCTGTCCGACATCTATGGCGAGATGCATGTGCACCGCCTTGCAGGCTTTTTCCGCCGTTTTCGCGACGCGCTGATCGGCATGGCCAAGGAGACCGACGGCCGCGTCGCCATCCTGACGCCGGGGCCGCTCAACGAAACTTATTACGAGCACGCCTACATCGCCCGCTACCTCGGCATCATGCTGCTCGAAGGCGAGGATTTGACCGTCTCCGGCAGCCGGCTGATGGTGCGCACGGTTTCCGGCCTGATGCCGATCAGCGTGTTGTGGCGGCGGCTCGACGCCGCCTTCGCCGACCCGCTGGAACTGCGCCCGGATTCGCAGATCGGCACGCCGGGCCTGGTCGAGGCGATCCGCCAGGGCGCGGTTGCTACCGTCAATGCACTGGGCTCCGGCCTGATGGAGACGCGCGCGCTGCTTGCCTTCCTGCCCAAGATTTCACGGGCCTTGCGGGGCGAGGAATTGCTGCTGCCAAGTGTCGCGACATGGTGGTGTGGGCAAGCTACCGAGCGCGCGCATGTGCTGGCCAATATCGATCGCATGGTGATCGGGCCGGCGCTGTCGACGAGGCTTGCCTTCGAGGACGACGATTCGACGAAGCTAGGCTCGGCTCTGTCGGCCGGTGAGCGGGCGGAACTGGTGGCGCGCATTGAACGTGACGGCGGCGATTTCGTCGGCCAGGAAGCGGTGACGCTTTCGACGACGCCCGTCTATGTCGGCGGCTGGCTGGAGCCGCGGCCAGCGAGCCTGCGCGTCTACCTGGCGCGAACGCCGGAAGGCTGGACGGTGATGCCGGGCGGTTTTGCCCGTATCGGCCTGTCGCTCGACCCGACGGCGATCGCCATGCAGCGTGGCGGCCAGGCGGCGGATGTCTGGGTTGTCAGCGACAAACCGGTGGAGCGCGAGACGCTGCTGCCGCAAGAAGGCGACAGTTTCAGCCGCACCAGGCCCGGCAGCCTGCCCAGTCGCGCGGCGGAGAACCTGACCTGGCTCGGCCGCTATATCGAGCGCTCGGAAGACACGGTGCGTATCCTGCGCGCCTACCATGTGCGGCTGGCCGAAACCTCCGACCCGGATATGCCGCTGCTCGCCGACATCAGGGATTATCTCGAACCTTTCGGCATCGATGTGGAGACAGCGATCCCGTCAGGGCTGATCGGCACGCTGGATAGTGCGGTCTACAGCGCCGGGCAGATCCGCGACCGCTTCTCGCCCGATGGCTGGCTGGCGCTGAAGGACCTGTCGAAAACCATCCATCAGTTCGCAACGACGGTCGCGCCCGGCGACGACGCGACCCGGGCGATGACAGTCATCCTGCGTAAGCTCGCCGGCTTTTCCGGCCTGCTGCACGAGAACATGTACCGCTTCGCCGGTTGGCGCTTCCTCGAGATCGGCCGCCGGCTGGAGCGCGGTATCCAGATCTCCCGCACGCTGTCGCGGCTGACCAGCGCCAAGGCGCCGGACGGCGCGCTGGACATGATGCTGGAGATCGGCGACAGCGTGATGACCCATCGCCGCCAATATCCGGTGCAGGCCGGTCGGCGCACGGTGATCGACCTGCTGGCGCTCGATCCGCTCAATCCGCGCTCGATCCTGTTCCAGCTCGAAAGGCTGAAAGCCGAAATCGGCCTGTTGCCGTCACTCGGCGGCGAGGGACAAATGTCGCCGGCGGCGAAGGAAATCCTGCAGCTCAACACCCAGATCGCCATCAAGGAGCCTTCGGATATGACGGCAAAGGCGCTGGACGACCTCGCCTTTGAAATCGGCGGCCTCTACAACAGCCTCGCCAAAGCCTATTTCGGCTAAGCAGGTTCCGCAAAAGTGTCGCACGGTTTTGCGACAAGAACCTGCGCAAAGGCAGAAAAATAGAACATGCTCTACGACATCAGGCTTCATCTGCATTACGATTACGCTGCAGCGGCCGGCGGCGGTCGTCATCAGGTGCGCGTACTGCCGTCGACGATATTAGGCGTGCAGCGTGTCATCGCCGCATCCCTGTCCTTTGCGCCGGCACCCAACGAACGTTCCGACTTTTCCGATTTCTTCGGCAACAACGTCACCTCGATCGCCTTTCGCGACGCGCATGACGCGCTCGACATCAGGATGAGCGCCCGCGTGTCGGTGTCTCGGCCCGAGCCCGGGCTCGACGTGTCGCCCGATATCGCCCGGCTGAGGCAAGAACTCGCCGCGATGCGGTCTCTGGCACCTGATGCACCGCACCACTTCCTGACGGCCAGCACCCATGCCGGCATCGACGATGCGATCACCGCTTACGCACGCGACAGCATCGCCGGCTCTGCCGCCGGCACGGCCGTGAGCCTGTGCAATCGCATCCATCGCGATTTCACCTATGACGGCGAAGCGACAACGGTGCGGACCCGGGCCAGTGATGCCTTCAAGTTGAAGCGCGGCGTCTGCCAGGACTTTTCACACATCATGATCGCCGGCCTGCGCGGGCTCGGTATTCCGGCCGGCTATGTCAGCGGCTTCTTGCGCACCATCCCGCCGAAGGGCAAGCCCCGGCTGGAAGGCGCCGATGCCATGCATGCCTGGGTCAAGGTCTGGTGCGGGCGCGATGCGGGCTGGCAGGAATTCGATCCGACCAACGGCATGCGGGCCAGCAACGACCATATCACCGTCGGCCACGGCCGCGACTATTCGGACGTGGCGCCGATCGTCGGCGTGCTCAAGACCACGGGGGGACAGGTTGGCGAGCAAGCTGTCGACGTCATTCCGGTCGTGCTCGAAAGAGCCTGAAGCAGGTCGTACACGCAGCGGTATTTGCGCCGCAATTCGGGATGGACAAGACTGCTTCTCAAATACCGATGCGGCCGCTAGTCTGTATTCGTTTCGGGGTGACGGTAGTTGTATCCTCAAGCGCATGGCGCGAGGTTTTGTAATTGAGAGCAATCAGCGTCGTCATTCCTGCCTGTAACGCGGCGGCGACCATTGCTGCAACGCTGGCATCGCTACGCAGCGAGGCCGAGATCATCGGCGAGATATTGCTGGTCGACGATGCGTCGACCGATGGCACGGCAACCATCGCGCGGGAGGCCGCGGCACAACTCTCGTTGCCGCTGCGCGTGCTGTCGGCCAAATGCCGCGATGCAGGCGGTGCCCGCAATTTGGCGCTGGCCGAAGCGGTCTATTCCTGGGTCTACCTGATCGATGCCGACGACCTGCATCTGCGGGGCGGGTTGCGCGCACTGCTCCGCAAGGCCCGGGAGCAGCCGGAGGCCGACATGATCGTGGGTGCCTACCGGCGACGGGTGAACGGCCAGGACCGGCAGATCAAGATGCCGAACGGCTATCAGGCTGCGTGCCTGGCAAATGCCTCGGCCTATGTGAAAGGCGACATACGTTCGGTCGCCGTGGGCAGCGTTCTGGCATCGCGGACCCTGATCGGCGAGACGCGGTTCCCCATCGGAATGGCCTATGACGAGGACACGCTGTTCTGGGCACGGCTGATGAGCAAGGCATCGCTCGCCATGGTCTCGCAACCTGTCATGGTCTATGAGGTTTCGCCGGTACGTTCCGATGACCGCTTTGCCCTCAACCCGGTGCGGCGCTTTCTGGACTGGCGCCGGGAACTGCGCACACTCACCGACTGCAACATCCCGTTGTCGGCGCTCAAGGCCAGGGAAGGGCTTGTCGCCCTCAAGATCGCCCGGGTCCACTATGCGCGCGGCGATCTAGGCACCGCGGCGCGCTTCCTGGCGGTAGCCGCGGCCGCGCCGAAGCGGCGCTCAGAAGCTTGGCGCTGCCTGCGCTACAGGTTCAAGCTCGCGGCGCGGCGGCGTTTGTCGGCGCCGCCGATCAAGCTGCAAGGCGCTCTGTAGGCGCCGGCCAGCGCGATATCGGCGCGAGGCGCTTTTCGGACGGCGGGTGGAACCAGCGGTCGGCCAGTGGCTTATCTACGGAATTCGCGTGGAGCCGACATGTTGCAAAAATCCGGATTGTCGCCCGGCCGACCGGCTGGCGAGGACGCTGTATCGCCAGATGGTGCGCCCAAAAACGGGGCACAAAGCTCGGCCGACCATGCGTCGCTTAGCTATGTCAGTGATGCTGAGCCCGGTATCCGGCGGCTGAAGACGGGCAAGGGGTTTTCCTACAAGGGACCGGACGGAGGAACAGTTTCGGACACTACCAGGGCCCGAATCGAGGCGATCGTCATTCCGCCGGCCTGGACGGATGTGTGGATTTCGCCGGACGCGGACGGCCATATCCAGGCAACCGGCAGGGACCAGCGCGGACGCAAGCAATATCGCTATCATCCGCAATGGGCCGAAGAGCGCGATGGTGCCAAATATTCGAGCCTGGTTGCTTTCGCCGAGAGCCTGCCGGACCTGCGGCACAGGATCGACAGCGATCTGCGCCGTCGTGGCCTGCCGTTCGAGCGTGTCGTCGCCGCGGTCGTCTGGCTGCTCGACAACACGATGATCCGGGTCGGCAATGCCGCCTACGCCCGCGACAACAAGAGTTTCGGGTTGACCACGTTGCGCGACCGGCATGTGGATATTGTCGGTTCAAGCCTGCGCTTTGCCTTCAAGGGCAAGTCGGGCAAGGAGTGGAAGCTGAAGCTGGTCGACCGCCGCATCGCCAGGATTGTGCGCGGCGCGCAGGACCTGCCAGGCCAGAAGCTGTTCCAGTATCTCGATGAGGATGGCAACAGGAGGCCGGTCCGCTCCGAGGACGTCAACCGCTATATCCGTGAGGCGGTCGGTGACGCCTTCAGTTCGAAGCATTTCCGCACCTGGGGCGGCACCATTCACGCCGCGTCGCTGTTTGCCCAAACGGAACTGCCGCAAAGCCAGGCGCAACGAAACAGGGCGATGAACAGCGTCATCGACAAGGTTGCCGAGCGGCTGGGCAATACGCGTGCCGTCTGCCGCAAATGCTATATCCATCCGCGGGTCTTCGAAGCGTGGTCCGAGGGGCGGTTGCTGAATGAAATGGCGCAAGCCAACAAACGCAAACGCTCCATCGATGGTCTCGATGACGAGGAAGCTCTCGTGCTGCGATGGCTGAAACTGGGAGAAAGCTGACCGGCGCGGCTGGCCGTGGCCAAATCCGTCTACATCTGGATTTTTTTTATCGACGTCGTGTCGGGATCGGTCTTACTGTTTCGTCCTTTGACAGAGAAAAGGACCCGCCATGCTCTACGCAATCCTCTGCTATGCCTCCGAAGATGTCGTCTGCTCCTGGAGCAAGGCACAGGACGACGAGGTCATGGCCAATCTCCTCGACGTTCAGGACAAGTACGCCAAGGCTGGTCGGCTCGGCCCGGTGGCACGGCTTCTGCCGACGACCGCCGCGACGACCCTGAGAAAGGTCAAGGGCGAATCGGTCGTCATCGACGGGCCGTTCGCCGAGACCAAGGAACAGTTCCTCGGCTTCTACACGCTCGAATGCGCCGATCTCGACGAGGCGGTGGAGTTCGCCCGCGAGCTTTCCGAAGTCAACCCGAGCGGCGGCTCCTATGAGATCCGGCCGGTCTCGATCTTCAATCCCGCCAAGGTTTCCGCATGACCGAGATGGCCTGGATAAGCTCCGCGATCAGCGCCGCCCGCCCGCAGGCGATGGGTGCGCTGCTGCGTTATTTCCGCGATCTCGATACGGCGGAGGAAGCTTTCCAGGACGCGTGCCTCAGGGCGCTGAAGAACTGGCCGCAGAACGGGCCGCCGCGCGACCCGGCGGCCTGGCTGATCTTCGTCGGCCGCAACAGCGGCATCGATGCGGTGCGCAAGCGCGCCAAGCAGGCGCCGATGCCGGAGGAAGACCAGGTTTCGGATCTGGAGGACGCCGAGAGCGATATCGCCGAGCGGCTGGATGGGGCGCACTACCGCGACGACATATTGCGGCTGCTGTTCATCTGCTGCCATCCTGATCTGCCGGCAACGCAGCAGATCGCGGTGGCGCTGCGCATCGTCTCCGGTCTTACGGTCAAGCAGATCGCGCGCGCCTTCCTGGTTGGCGAAAGCGCCATGGAGCAGCGCATCACTCGCGCCAAGGCGCGCATTGCGGACGCCGGCGTGCCGTTCGAGACGCCGGGCGCGGTCGAGCGGTCGGAACGGCTCGCCGCCGTCGCCGCCATGGTCTACTTGGTCTTCAACGAGGGCTATTCGACCAACAGCGGCGAGGCGCCGGCCCGCGCACCGCTGTGCGAGGAGGCGATCCGGCTGGCACGGCTCCTGCTGCGGTTGTTCCAGACCGAGCCGGAGATCATGGGGCTGACGGCGCTGTTGCTTCTGCAGCATGCGCGCGCACCGGCCCGTTTCGACGAGAGCGGCGAGATCGTGCTGCTCGAAGACCAGGATCGCAGCCTGTGGAGCCGCAAGATGATCGATGAGGGGCTGGCGCTGGTCGACAAGGCGCTACGCCATCGCAAGCCCGGCCCCTACCAGGTGCAAGCGGCGATTGCCGCATTGCACGCGCGGGCCGAAAGGGCCGAGGATACCGACTGGAACGAGATCGACCTGCTCTATCGCTTGCTGGAGCAGATGCAGCCGTCGCCGGTGGTCACACTCAACCGGGCCGTCGCGGTCTCGAAGGTGCGTGGACCGGCAGAGGCGCTGGCCATGATCGAGCCGCTGGAAGAACGGCTTTCCGGCTATTTCCATTTTTTCGGCCTCAAGGGGGGCCTCTTGATGCAGCTCGACCGGGGCGACGAGGCGCGCGTCGCCTTCGACCGCGCCATAGCGCTTGCAAACACGGCGGCGGAAGCGGCACATATCCGCATGCATATCGACCGGCTGATCAGGGACGGTGCGGTACGCCCAGCGGCCAAGAAGGCAAACTGAGCGCCATCTGCCCCATCTGGCTCAATCGTGCAGTTTGGGCTTAGACCATGCCGGGGTGGTGATTTTCCCTTGAAACGAGTAATGCCACGCGATGATCGTGCCTGAGGTGCCTTTGTGCACGCGGGCAGCATGACGCCAGGCTTTGACCGGCATGCCTTTTGTGCATGTCGTTGTTCCAAAACCGGGGCACTTTTGGGCGACATGCATTATGAGCGACTGGATCTGAAAGGGACAAGAATGACGATAGGCAAGGAAACGACCGAACTGCTGGCGAAACTGGGTGTGGCCAAGGAGACGCTTGTCGGCGGCGACCTGATCGTGCGCAGCCCGGTGACGGGCGAGCAGATCGCGGCGCTGAGGACGATCTCGCCGGCCGAAGCGGCTAAGACCATCGATGCCGCGCACAAGGCCTTCCAGGCCTGGCGCATGGTGCCCGGCCCGCGGCGTGGCGAACTGGTGCGGCTGCTCGGCGAGGAGCTGCGCGCGCACAAGGCCGAGCTTGGCCGGCTGGTCTCGATCGAGGTCGGCAAGATCCCGTCCGAGGGGCTCGGCGAAGTGCAGGAGATGATCGACATCTGCGATTTCGCTGTAGGCCTCTCCCGGCAATTGTACGGCCTGACCATCGCCACCGAGCGCCCGGGCCATCGGATGATGGAAACCTGGCATCCGCTCGGCGTCGTCGGCGTCATTTCCGCCTTCAACTTCCCGGTGGCTGTGTGGTCGTGGAATGCAGCCCTGGCACTGGTCTGCGGCGACGCAGTGGTGTGGAAGCCGTCGGAAAAGACGCCGCTGACCGCACTTGCCTGCGAGGCTATCTTCAAGCGTGCGGTCGAGCGCTTCGGCGCGGACGCACCTGATAGCCTGGCGCCGGTGCTGATCGGCGACCGCGCCGTCGGCGAGATCCTGGTCGATCACCCCAAAGTGCCGCTGGTTTCGGCAACCGGCTCGACCCGCATGGGCCGCGACGTCGGCCCGCGGCTGGCCAAGCGCTTTGCGCGCGCGGTGCTGGAACTCGGCGGCAACAATGCCGGCATCGTCTGCCCGACCGCCGATCTCGACATGGCGCTGCGCGCGATTGCGTTTGGAGCGATGGGCACGGCCGGCCAGCGCTGCACGACGCTGCGGCGCCTGTTCGTGCATGACAGCGTCTACGACGCCTTGGTTCCGCGCCTCAAGAAGGCTTACGAGAGTGTGTCTGTCGGCAATCCGCTGGAGACCTCCTCGCTGGTCGGGCCGCTGATCGACAAGGCGGCCTTCGACGCCATGCAGAAGGCGCTGAAGGAAGCCGCTGCCCATGGCGGCAAGGTGACCGGCGGCACGCGGGTCGAGAACGGCCATCCGGATGCGTACTACGTGCACCCGGCGCTGGTCGAAATGCCAAGCCAGGTGTCACCGGTCACGGAAGAGACCTTCGCACCGATCCTCTACGTGATGAAATATTCGGATTTCGACGCGGTGCTCGACGAGCACAATGCCGTGGGGGCAGGCCTATCCTCGTCGATCTTCACCCGAGACCTGCAGGAATCCGAGCGTTTCCTGGGTGTCGACGGATCGGATTGCGGCATTGCCAATGTCAATATCGGTACCTCGGGCGCCGAGATCGGCGGTGCCTTTGGCGGCGAAAAGGAAACCGGGGGCGGCCGCGAGAGCGGCTCCGACGCATGGAAGGCCTATATGCGGCGCGCCACCAACACGGTGAACTATTCCAAGGCGCTGCCGCTCGCCCAGGGCGTGTCATTCGATATCGACTGAAAGGCTCGCCGGCTTGGGCATCCCCGCACGGGGGATGCCGCACCGGTCAGCTGCCTGCCGGCGAGTCGAAGGCCTTGACGAACGCGGCATCGATGATAGCCAGCTTGACGGCCTGGGCGGTCATGTATTCCCGGTAGAAATCGCCCGACACCCACATCACCGAATTGCCGCGCTGGCCAAGCCAGCCAACGCTGCCGAGGTCTTCGGCATCCCGCAGTTTGCGTGCCAGGTGGGTTCGCGACAGCTTGAGCCATTTGGCGAAATCGCCGATCGAGACGACGCCGGTCGGTATTTCAGCGAGGCCGGCATGGTCGGGATCGACGCCCGATATCAGCCAGTCAATGACGACGCCGCCATTGTTGAGCCAGGTGAACAGCGAAAAGGTCTGCCTGGGCTCGCGCACGGGGCTGGAGGAGATCAGGCCGTCGGCCACCAGCGGCTGCACCCTGGCGAGAGCATCGGGCCGCTCCAGAAACGTCGCCAGACGGTTCGCACCGTCGAGACTGTCCAGCGTGTGCAGGTGCGCCATCATCCAGCCGGCAACCGTCTCCAGCGTGTTCATCGTTGGCTGAATGGGGCGGATGCGGCCGTCCTGTGTTGCCGGCAGGTGCTCGATGAAATTGTAATGCAGCATCTCCTTGAGGAAGGCGTCGGCGGTGTTGCGGCTGGCGACGGAATTCTCCCGGATGACGTCGATGAAACGCGCCGCCGTCAACTGCTTGCGGTAATCATCGGGCTCCCGTCTGAAATGCAGGGCAAGGCCGATATGCGCCATCAACCAGCGCTGCTGGGTGGCAAATATCGAGGCAAGCCTCGGGTTCGTCCCATAGGCCTGGATCATCGCCTGCGCCTGGGCACGGACACAGCGATGCAATGCCGGGTGACCGGCAATATGGTCAAAGGTCTGCGTCATTCCCCCCATGCTCCGATCCAGCCTTACGGCCACGAAGACGCAGATCACATTTTCAGCCTTCACGGCCCGTGTCCAGACGCGCCCTGTCTATAACAGGTTATGATCGCCAGGAGACAAGGTTCTCGGTCCGGGCAGATATCGATCGCGCCGATCCTTCAGCGGTCTTCCGGGGCTGGAAAACAGGCGTCGAAGGCCGCATCGACAATGGCCAGTTTGGCGGCCTGGACGGTCATGTACTCCTGGTAGAAGGTGTTCGATACCCACATCACCGAATGGCCGCGCTGGCCGAGCCAGCCGATGCTGCCGAGTTCCTCGGCAGCGCGCAGCTTGCGGGCGAGGTGGGTCCGCGAGAGCTTGAGCCATCTGGCGAAATCTCCGATCGACACCACGCTGGTCGGAATCCGGTGCAGGCCGGCATGATCGGGGTCGATGCCCGACATCAGCCAGTCCATGACGATACCGCCATTGTTGAGCCAGATGAACAGGGAAAAGGTCTGGTTGGGCTCGCGCACCGGCTTGGAGGCAAGCAGGCCGTCCGCCACCAGAGGCTGCAGCCTGGCAACCATATCGGGCCGCTCCAGGAAGCTGGCCAGCCGGTCGGCACCATCGAGATGATCCAGCGTCCGCAGATGAGCAAGGACCCAGCCGGTGAAAGTCTGCACGGTTGCCGCCGTTGGCTGCAAGGGGTGCGTGCGCCCGTCGCCACCCGAAACGTACTCGGCGACATGATAGTGCAGCATCTCCTTGATGAAAGCGTCCGCCGTGTTGCGGCTGGCCACCGCGTGCTGGTGTACGAACTCGATGAAACGCGATACCGTCAGCTCCTTGCGGCGGTCGTGCGGATCGCGCCTGAAATGCATGGCAAGGCCGACATGACCCATCAGCCAACGCTGCTGCGTGGCGAAAATGGAAGCCAGTCGCGGGCTCGTTTCATAGATGTCGATCAGCGCCAACGACTGTGCCTGGACACAGCGATGCAGGGCCGGATGGCCGGCAATGTCTTCCAGATTCAGCGCCTTCCTCCTCATGTTCCGAGTTAACTCCAACAGCGGAGTCGCGTCTACATTTTCCAGCCTTCGATAGCTGTGTCCAGAGGCACCGAATGCGAAGAGCAAGCCCAACCCGAACATGGGGCCGGCCACGACCGGTTGATGGTGGGATCCGCTAACCGGTTGTCATGCCCTGGGAAGCGGGCCGGTGATCTGCGGCTTGACGGGGATGGTGGAGAGTGAGTTACCGTGCCAAGTGCAATCGCGACAAAATCAGCCATCCAGCTGCGCGAACCGCGCCGCGCGTCAGTCTGCAGGGGCGTTTTCAACTGATCCATGGCGGCATCATCTCTCGCGCCCAATACGCGACCAAACCGGCCAGCTTTGGCCGGCCGGTTGGTACGATCGGCATCAGCCGCAGACGCGGACCTCTTCGATCACCCTGTGGTGGTGGCGCCAGTGCCTGACCAGTTCTTTGTGGCAGCGGTGATGCCGGTGGTGGCGGCGATATTCGCCGTACCGGTATCCGCCATTGTCATACTGAACGTCCTGGTCGCCATCATACTGATTGTCGTAATAGCGATCGCGGTGGTGACGGCGAATAACGATCCCACTATCGGAATCGTCATCCGGCAAATATCGGTCGTCATCGTCGGACTGGATGGTCACGCTTGCCGCGTGCGTCGGCGCAGTGATCGCCGCTGTCGCGGCCAATGCCAACAGGCAAGCCAGAATCAGCTTTTTCATCTCGTCCTCCTGCGCGTTCGAGACATGTTAACTCGGGGAAGAACTGGGCGTTCCGTCTAATTTTACACGCTTTGCGACGCGGAAGACATTAAGGCGTTATCGTCTACCCGCTCCAGGCGCACGAAGGCCGTCAGCGGCAGGTGGTCGGAGGCAACGCGCGAAAGCGGCGTGTCATGCGCGTTAATGGCGGCAATCATGCCGTGCCTGTTGGCCATGATCCGGTCGAGCGCCAGCAGTGGCAGGTTCGACGGGAAGGTGGGGACCGCCGGCGGCTGCGGGCCGAACGTTGCATGCAGCGTGTTGAGAGCGGAGCGGTTGCCAAGTCGCCATTCGTTGAGGTCGCCGAGCAGCAAGGTCGGTCTTTCGTCCGGGCTGTTCATCAGGTCGAGCACGACGCGCGCCTGCTGGGAGCGCGAGCGGCGCAGCAGGCCGAGATGGGCGGCGATGATGCGCAGCGTCTGGCTTCCATCGAGGTCGATCTCCGCCACCACCGCGCCGCGCGGCTCCAGTCCCGGAAGCTTGATCTGGTGCACGTCGCGAACGACGCCCTTCTTGAACAGCAAGACGTTGCCATGCCAGCCATGGCCCTTGCCGGTGGCCGAAATCGGCACCGGAACCAGGCCGGTTTCCCGTTCGAGCCGGGGCAGGTCGAGAAGCCCATTACGGTCGCCGAAGCGATTGTCGGCCTCCTGCAGCGCGATGAGATCCGGATCGATTTCGCGGATGACGCGGATGGTCCGTTCCGGGTCGAATTTCCTGTCGACGCCGATGCATTTGTGGACATTGTAGGAGGCAACCAGCGTGCCGGTGGTGGCTGTCGTCTTGAGTGCGGCGGCATTCGCTTTCTGCATCCGGCGGTCACGAAGGGACAGAAGCATGGTTGCCGGGAGGCTGCGTCCAATTCTGTGCATCTCTGTGCTGCTCGTCCTCGCTGGCATCAATTCAGAAGCCGGATACAGTGAAAATAGGCAATTTCCGCGTATGTTCCATGACGGACGAGTTCCTCAAGCGCACCTCCGCCTTAGAGATAGGGTGAACCGAGCCACAATACCCGGTCGAACAGCCTGATAAGAAACGGCCGGGCTCGCAAGGCTTCCAGCGTCACCGGCACGGCGGAGGCGATCGCCGACCCGATCCGCGCCTCGATCTCGCTGGCAAAGCCGGCATCGAGCACCTCCAAGTCGATCTCGAAATTCAGCCGCAGCGATCGGGCGTCTAGATTGGAAGAGCCGACATAGGCCCACACTCCGTCGATCGAAAGCAGCTTCGAATGGTCGAACGGTCCCTCGGTGCGCCAGACACGGCAATAGTGTTTGAGCACCTGATCGAACTGCGCCATCATCGCGCGGTCGACGAGGAAAAGATTGTTCACCGCCGGCACCACGATGTCGATTTCGACCCCGCGCCTGCCGGCGGTGATCAGCGCGCTGATCAGTTCCCGATCCGGCAGGAAATAGGGCGACATCACGCGTATAGACTTGCGGGCGACCGAGAATGCACCGATCAGCAGCTTGTGGTTGGTCTCGTTGCTGGCATCCGGGCCGGAAGCGACCGCCCGCACCATCATCGGTGCGCCTGGCGACGGCGACAGCGGGGCGATGCGCCAGGCGTCGCCTTTCAGCGCCTCGTTGGTGGCGAAGCGCCAGTCCTCGGCGGCAACCGAAAAGAGGTCGGCGACGATCGGACCGGTCACCCGGAAATGTGTGTCCCTGGCGCTGTTGGAGCCGGCGAATTCGGCGGAGAAGCCTTTTCGGATGTTCATGCCCCCGGTGAAGGCGGCGATGCCGTCGACCACCAGGATCTTCCGGTGGGTCCTCAGATTGGCGTAGGGCAGGCGCAGGCCCATGACGATGTTGCCGTTGAAGACATCGGCGGGGATGTTGGCCTCGCGCAAATGCCCCAGGATGCTCGGCACCGAGTAGCGGGCGCCGACGGCATCGATCAGCACGCGGACGGTGACGCCTCGGTGGACGGCGCCGGCAAGCGCCTGGACGAAGAGCAGGCCGACGGCGTCATTGTCGAAAATATAGGTCTCGAGCAGGACGCTGCGCTCGGCACCATCGATGGCCGCGCACATGGCGGCATAGGCCTCGTCGCCGGTCTCCAGCACATCGATTGCATTTCCAGGATTGAGCGCGCGCCGCGCCACCCTGTCGCCCAATGTCCGCAAGCCCGTGAACCGTTGCCCGTAGCGCTCGACGATCAGAGCCTCTTCGACAGCGACGTCGCGCTCGTGCTTGGCGGATACCGCGCCATCGGCAAACGGGCGCTGGGCGGTGATCGTGGCGCGGCGAATGCGGTTGATGCCGGCGACGGCATAGATCAGCACGCCGAGAATCGGGGACAGCACCATCACGCCGACCCAGCCGGTGGCGGCGCGGACATCTTCCTTGGTCATGACGGCATGGACGATGCCGAGCGTCGCCATCACCACGGAGATGATCGCCAGAATTTGCGGCCAGTGAGTCGCCAGGGTCGCCAACATGCCGAGACTATCCAGCGAGCGGTTGCAGAAGGCAATGCAGCCGCTCGTGCCGTGCATTCGGTGGATGGTGGCATGCGGCCTTGGCTGAAGAGTTCGACCGGCCGCAGAGATCGATGGGTTGAAGCACCCCGATAGATCCTGTTCAGAAGGACAAACCTGACCCAGGGGAAGCATAAAGCCTGGCATCGTCCTGTTCTTCCCAGGCCCACCGAAGCCTCTTATGCTTTGGTACCACCTCTATTGTATATCAGGAGGAATGAATTTAGTTATATAAACACTTTGATTGATGGCGAGGGGGGCGCTGAATGATGAAATTCAACTTCGATGGACCTCCCGGCGATGACGCAGTTGCGGACACGTCGGCAGAATGCCAACGCCAATTGCTGCCTCTCGTCCGTGAGATCGTTCAGGCAGCGGTCGCTGCCGGGTGGAGCGAGGAGGACGTTCTTCTGGGGTTTGTGGAACTTACATGGGATTTGTACGAGAATCGTCGCGACGATCTGCAATGACCGGCAGCAAATCGGGTAGCTCTGCATTGCCTTGAAGGGCTGCTGAATTGGTCGAATTGTCCAAACCTGAAGCAGGGCTCCGAACTCAGGCCAACCAGAGGCCTCGCGGCAGCGGGCTCGGTGTGGCAGCTTTTGCGCGGGCAGCTTTCACGATAGGAATTTTTTCTTGACTCGGTGACCTCAGCTAAGGTATAAATTCGTGCATGGTGCTGATTTGCGCCAGTGACCCGCCGAACAGGCGGGTTTTTCGTTTGATGCTCCGTCAGCCAATGCGCCGGCGAAGGTTCCGAAATGGTCCAGCCCTTGCCTTGTTGACTGGTCCGTCTTCTTATCCCGAACAAAATTTTTTCTTTGCGTACGGATGTTATTCACACTCCGCGCCATGTGCGTTACGTTGGATCCGGGTCGGGCTAAGGGGGATTTCAGGCGGCGGACAAGCGGCTGAGGCCAGGCAATGAAAAATACGGACGATGCTCGGGAAAGCGGCGTTTCCCGGGGCGTCAATCGAGAACGGACAGCTCGATTTGTCCTGGACATAATTCCTGAAAGCGCCGGGCCCAGGAGGGTCACCGCGCGGGGGAGTGTCATATCCTCCGTCCGCGATCCCGTCTCGCAGACATTCATCGTTCGCCGTCCGGCCGGAACGATCCGATGAATGGCGATGCCGGTCGGCTTCGATCAATCACGAATTGTTTTTCGGGGGAACGAGGAGGAAGGCCTCCGGTTGAACCTCATCTGGGACGTGTCAGGAGGCCGAAAAATGCCGGGTGATGATGGTTTCCCCGGACCGGCTTCCGGAACCAATCTGCGACAGCCGACGCTCAACGCGAAAGGCGGACTTTCGGTCCGCAGCACACGCCGCGTGCAGGAATTTCTGGACAAGAACTTTACGCGCAAGCTGGCGCTTGCCGAAATGGCCGCTGTTTGCGAGCTTTCGCCGTACCACTTCATGCGGGCTTTCTCGAGGACGTTCGGGGTGCCGCCGCACCAGTATGTCCTCGAGCTGCGGCTGGATTTGGCTGAAAGACTGCTTGCCGACAGCCGCATGACGATCGCCGACATCGCGCATTCCTGCGGATTTTCAAGCCAGAGCCATTTTACCACCGTGATGAAGAAATACCGCCAGGTGACGCCGCTGCAGCTGCGGGTGGGCAAGCTTAACGCCAAGGTTAGATGAGGCGGCGCTTAGGTCGTTGCTTTATTTCTTGGTTTTAAAGCATTGGCTAAGGTAACAAGCCGTTAACCTCTGCAGGTTTGCTCCGATCTTTTCTCACAAGGCAGCAATTTCGTGAAATACCGCGGGCAGGAATCATGTCTTCCTGCGGTGGAGCGGAATTGTCAGACATTTCGTGCCGGCCAGCGGAGAGGGAACCATGACCGACAACCAGTTTTCGAACGGCTCGCTTCTTGTTCAGCGTCGCGCGGCGCATTTCGCCGGGCACTGGATCGCGGGGGCCGATGTCAGTTCCCGCTCGGTTCGCCGCCGCCTGATGGCGGTGCTGCGGATGGCGCATCGTGCGCTCGGTATGGGGCGCAAGCGCCTGGGGCTGGGAACTTTGGGCGTTGGCGGGATGCTCGGGGCCGTGGTGGGGATCATGGTCCCGCAGCCGGCGTTCGCGCAGCTTGCCATTGGTAACGGGGTTCTGACCAACACCGCGAACTGCACGACTCCCTCCGCGGGGGTGCAAAGCACAGCGATCGGATGTGCCACCAGCGCCACCGGCTCCGCCTCGACCGCCATTGGTGCTGGCGCCAAGGTGAATGGTGACAACGGCGTGGCGATAGGCACCGGTAACACCGCAACGGGCAATGCTTCGATCGCCATCGGCTATACGATGAGTGCCACTGGCCTCAACGCCATAGGCATAGGCGTCTTCGCGAACGCGACCGGCGTCAATGCTCTTGCCGTAGGCGGGAACGCCCGCGCGCTCGTGGATGGAGCATCAGCTTTTGGTGTCAACAGCACCGCAAACGGGGCGAACGCGACTGCCATCGGCTCCACGGCTACTGCTGGCGCCGCCGCGACGGCCGTTGGCGTATCGAGCCAAGCGACCGGCGGCAATTCCGTCGCTATCGGCAGCGTAAGCCAGGCTTCGGGGAACAGTTCGACCGCCCTCGGCACGGGGACCGTCGCCAACAGCTTTGGTACCGCGGTTGGATCGACCAGCCAAGCAACCGGCGGCAACGCGACCGCAATGGGAGCGGGTAGTAACGCAAGCGGCGGCAATTCGATAGCGCTGGGAGTGGTCAGCCAGGCGACCGGCGGCAATTCTCTCGCCGCCGGGAACGGCGCCAACGCCAGCGGAGTCTCGGGCGTCGCCGTCGGCAACGCTGCTAGGGCGACCGGCAACAGCTCAACGGCACTCGGGGTGCAAGCGGTGGCGATCGGCGACAGCACGGTTGCGGTCGGGCAGGGTGCGGGTGCCGGCTCGACCACCGGAAATGCCAGCTCGGTCGCGGTGGGCATCGCGGCAGGCACGCTCGTCAGCGGCGGACAGAATACCGCTGTCGGCGGCGGCGTCCCAAGCGTCTTGAGAGGCGCTGGCTCCGGCGTCACGGGGCAGCGCAATGTCGCCCTCGGCACTGGTGACGGCGCCGTTGCCTATGACGCAACGCTCTCCGCCTCCGCGGGCAATCTGGTCACCGGCAACGACAACATCGCGATCGGAACCAATGCCGGTATTGGTGTCGCCGTCAGCAACACCGCGTCGATCGGCCACAACGCCCAAGCCAGCCAGACTAACGCCGCCGCCATTGGCACGGGATCCATCGCCAGCGGCGTGAATTCCATCTATCTGGGCGCACGCTCCGCTGTCGGAACGGGGGCTCTCGCTCAGAGCGCGATCGCTATCGGCGTGGACGTGACGGCAAACGTGGCTGATGCCACGGCGATCGGCCGTACAAGCGTGGCATCGGCCCAGTTCGCCGTCGCAATCGGGGTAAATTCCCGTGCGACGGGGATAAGCTCGTCAACGCTCGGCCCCAACGCACTCGCCTCAGGCAATTTCGCATTGGCTTTCGGCAATGCCGCCGTGTCGAGTGGAATCGGCTCGGTCGCGATTGGATCGGGTGCCCAGGGCACGGATGTTGGCGCCGTGGCGCTCGGCAATGGCGCCCGTGCGACCCTCGCGCGCGCAACGGCGCTGGGCGTTAGCGCATCGGCGAGTGGCGCGAGCGCGCTGGCGATGGGCGATACCGCGAACGCGAGTGCCCAGAACGCGATCGCCGCCGGAACGAACGCGGTCGCAAACTCCGTCGACGCCGTCGCCATCGGCACCAACGCAAACGCAAGCGGCGGCAAGGCTGTCGCCATCGGTGCGGGCAACGTCGCTTATGGAGACGGCGCGGTTGCCATCGGCGATCCGAGCTTCGCCAGCGGCACCGGCGCCTTCACCGGCGGCGCAAACAACATCGCCAACAGCGACGGCACGGCGACCGCCACCGCGGCCAACGCGGCCAACGGTGCCGTCGCCATCGGCAACAACAACAAGGCGATCGGCCAAGGCTCAGTGGCGTTGGGCAACGGCTCCACGGCAGGTGCCGCCGGCCTCGCCGGGAATATCGCATTTGGCGATGGCGCGACGGCGGCGGCAAGCTCCGGCGACGTGGCGCTCGGCTCGGGCTCGGTGACCACCACGGCGGTCGGCACGGCCAGTGGGGTGGTCAATGGCACGACCTATGCCTTCCAGGGCACCAACCCGACCTCGACGGTCAGCATCGGCGCGCCCGGCGCGGAACGCACTATCACCAATGTCGCCGCGGGTCGGATCAGTTCGACGTCGACCGACGCCATCAACGGCTCGCAGCTCGCCGCCACCAACCAGGCCGTCGATGCCATCGGCGCCGTCGTCAACAACATCAATGTCGGCGGCGGCATCAAGTATTTCCATGCCAACTCGACGGCGGCGGACTCCTCGGCGACGGGCACGGACTCCGTCGCGATCGGACCCGTCGCGACCGCAACGGGGACGAACGCCATCGCGGCCGGTGTCAATTCGAGCGCATCCGACGCCAATGCGTCGGCCTTCGGCAGCGGCGCCGTCGCATCGGCGCTCGACGCAACGGCGATGGGCTACATCTCCAACGCCTCGGGCCAATACAGCACCGCCATCGGCGCGAATGCCAACGCGACAGCGACCTCCACCACCGCGATCGGCCAGAACGCCTTTGCTACCGGCCTCCAGGCGACCGCTCTCGGCATGCAAGCGAATGCCAGCGCCGCGGATGCGCTCGCGCTGGGTGCAAACTCGACCGCTGGCAACGCAGGCGATGTGGCGCTCGGCTCGGGCAGTGTCACCGACGTCGCCGTCGGCACGCCGAGCACCGTAATCAACGGCACAACTTACGCTTTCCAGGGCACCACTCCGACTTCGACGGTCAGCGTCGGCACGGTCGGCGCGGAACGTACCATCACCAATGTCGCCGCGGGGCGGATCAGTTCGACGTCGACCGACGCCATCAACGGTTCGCAGCTCGCCGCCACCAACCAGGCCGTCGACGCCATCGGCACCACGCTCAGCACCATTGGCGGTTCGGTGACCGATCTCGGCAACACGATCAACAACATCGCCGGCGACACCTCGACCGCCTATACCGACGCCAATGGCGAGGGCATCCGCTACGCCCGCACCAACGAGGCCGGTCTGGCGCAAACCGATTCCTTCGCACAAGGGGTCGGCTCCACCGCCGTCGGCTACCAGGCGACCGCGACCGGCGACAGCGCGCTGGCGCTCGGCCGCGACAGCAATGCCAGCATCGACGGCGGCGTGGCGCTCGGTTCGGGCTCGGTTTCCGATCGTGCGATCGCTCCGACTACCGGGCAATTGCCCGCCGGCCCATCCAACTTCATCCAGTACAACACCACCGACAAGACGCTGCTCGGCGCCGTTTCGGTGGGCGATGCCACCTCGTACCGGCAGATCACCAATGTGGCCGACGGCACCCAGGACCAGGACGCGGTGACGGTGCGCCAACTCGCCGGCGCCATAGCTGCCGTATCGGTCACCTCGACCAAGTATTTCCATGCCAATTCGGCGGCGGGCGACTCGCTGGCGGTCGGGGCAGAGTCGGTCGCGGTCGGTCCGACCACGGTCGTCAACGGCGACAACGGCATCGGCATCGGCAACGGCGCCATCGTCGACCAGACCGCACCCGGCGGAACCGCGATCGGCCAGAACGCCCATGTCATGCTGGCCGACGGCCTGGCCTTCGGCACCAATTCGCTGGCGTCCGGCATCCAGTCGGTGGCGCTCGGCGCCGGCGCCCAGAGCACCTTCATCAACAGCGTGGCGCTCGGTGCGCAGTCCATCACCACGGTCGGCGCGCAGGCAGGCTACACGGCCTTTGCGCTCGCCGGTCCGCAAACGTCGGTCGGCGAGGTGTCGATCGGCTCTGCCGGGGCCGAACGCAAGCTCACCAATGTCGCGGCGGGCTCTGCCGACACCGACGGCGTCAACGTTTCGCAGTTGCGCGGCGTGACGCAAAACGTCAGCAACCTGTTCGGCGGCGGCACGACCGTCAATCCCGACGGCTCGATCACCGGCCCGACCTACAACATCCAGGGCAACAACTATTCCACCGTCTATGACGGCTTCACGGCCGTCGACAATGCGCTGACCAGCATCAGCAATGGCGGCGGCATCAAGTATTTCCACGCCAACTCGACGCTGGCCGACAGCATCGCCGGCGGCACCAACGCCGTTGCGATCGGACCGGAGAGCGTGGCGAGCGGCACCGACAGCCTGGCCGCGGGACATGGCTCGACGGCCGCTGGGCAAGGCGCCGTCGCGCTCGGCCAGGGCGCGCAGGCCAACAATGCCAACGATGTGGCGCTCGGTTCCGGTTCGGTGACGCAGACCGCCGTCGGGACCTCCAGCACCGTCATCAACGGCAAGACCTACACTTATGCCGGAACGACTCCAACCGGAACCGTCAGCGTCGGCGACGCCGGCGCCGAGCGGACGATCACCAATGTCGCTGCCGGCCGCGTGTCTTCCGACAGCACCGATGCGATCAACGGCTCGCAGCTCTACGCCACCAATACGGCGATCGAGGATCTGAAAGCCGGCGTCGGAAACCTTACCGAGAACGCGGTGACCTATGACGCCCCGGGCGGCGTCAAGTCGA
Organism: Mesorhizobium sp. WSM4808; assembly: GCF_055811675.1. Taxonomy (NCBI): domain Bacteria; kingdom Pseudomonadati; phylum Pseudomonadota; class Alphaproteobacteria; order Hyphomicrobiales; family Phyllobacteriaceae; genus Mesorhizobium; species Mesorhizobium sp. WSM4808. The sequence continues at coordinate 214,301 of NZ_JBVVQX010000003.1, read as the reverse complement.
ACACCATCACGTTGCAGGGCGGCGACGTCAACGCGCCGGTCGTCATCTCCAATGTCGGCCCCGGCGTCAAAGGGACCGATGCGGTCAACGTCGACCAGATGAACCAGGGCCTGACCGCGGGCAAGAGCTATACGGACAACCGCGTAGCCTACGCTATCGATACGTCCAACGACTACACCGACAAGGTGGCGGTCACGACCTTGCAGCAGGCCAACGACTATACCGACCAGAAGCTCAGCCAGCTCAATTCGGACATTAGCGGCATCCGCGACGAGGCGCGGCAGGCGGCCGCAATAGGCCTTGCGGCTGCCTCGCTGCGCTATGACGACCGGCCCGGAAAGCTGAGCGTGGCGGCGGGCGGCGGCTTGTGGCGGGACGCAGGCGCGTTCGCCTTCGGTGCGGGCTACACCAGCGAAGACGGCCGCATCCGGGGCAATCTGTCGGGCACGGCCGCGGGTGGGCATGTCGGTGTCGGTGCCGGCATCAGCTTCACCTTGAACTGAGGCAGGAATGAAAGGACTTGTTGCCCTGACCTGCCTGGCGCTCTGCGGCGGCCTGGTGCCGGCCGCCGGGCAGGTCGCCTCGACCTACAGGATCAAGCCATCGGACGTGGTGGTGCCGCCCGAGGTGAAGCTCGGCGACTATCAGCGCACCATCCGCCCATTCGATAACTGGACGCTGATCTGCGACGAGAACCTCAAGGCCCGCAAGAAGGTCTGCAACGTCTCGCAGATCATCGAGGACGCAGCAGGCAAGATGGCCTTCAGCTGGTCGCTTGCCGCCACACAGGACGGCAAGCCTTACATGATCCTGCGCACCGCTGCGAATGCCAGGAGCGATGGCCTGGTGTCGCTGAAGTTCGATGGACAGAAGCAGCCGATCGACGTGCACCTGAACGGCTGCAACGAAATGGTCTGTGTCGGCATGTTGCCGGTCGGCCCCCTCATGCGCCGGCAGATCTCGCAGAATGCGACACCGGCGATCTCCTATTCGACAGTCGACGGCCAGACGATCACCGTGACCGCAACACTCAAGGGGCTGTCAGAGGCCCTTTCACCACTCAAATAATCGGGGCATCACCATGAGCCAGCAGGACCAGTTCACGTCCGCGAAACGCACTCCGGCCGTCGAGGCGGATCGGCAGAGGCGGGCCGAGCCCCCACGGCGGCGCTGGCCACGCGTGGCCGGATATTCATTGCTGGGATTGGTCGTGGCGGGGCTTGGCTTCGCCGCCGGGAACTATGCCGCGATCGCCAATCTGGTCGGCGGCGCGACGGCCGCACCTGCAGAAACTGCGGCGGCCCCCGTGCTTCCGGACACGCCCTTCCTCGAGCATGTCAAGCAGGCCGGTGTGCAGGCCTGCTCGACCGTCTATCCGACGCTCGGACAGATTCTGACGAACGGCACGAAATACAGCGTCAAATCCCTGTGGAACGATCAGGCGGCCGACAAGCACGCCATCCAGGCCTTTGTCGGCATGGACTATGCGTCGGAACGCTATAGCGGACCGGCCGCCGGCATCGTGTTCGCTTCGCCTACTGCCACCGGTTGCGAAGGGGCGATGGTGCGGGTGGCGCCGTTCGCCAGCCCGTGCGCCGACATCGCATCCATCCTGCCGCAGGGCAGCAAGATTACCGACCATCTCGGGCAGGTCGAGGTCTACGAACTCGGCGGCAATGCCGGTGAAGCGCTTCTCCTGCCGACGGGCAAAAGCTGTGTGGTGATCTCCCTCGCTTCGGCGGCGAAGTAGGACGCGAAGCGATTGAGGTTAAGGAAAGGATGGCCGACCATGAGATCGCAGGCTTTGGCAGTTTTGGGCTTGACCCTGTTGTGGAGCGGACAAGTCGTCTCAGCCGACCTTGTGGCCCCATCGGAGCCGCAACAGGAGGAAAAAGGCATATGGGCGGCCATTGCCTATTCGCAGGCCGATAGCAAATACGGCTTCTTCTGGGGCGCCGACAAGCGGCAGGAAGCGAAGGACATCGCACAGAAATATTGCGAAAACGCGGGCGGAAAAGCCTGCAACGTCGTCACCGTCTTCCGCAACCATCGCCATTGGAATGATGACGACGAGACCGGCTTTCCCTACAAGCACTGCGGTGCCCTCGCCGTGGCGGACAAGGTGGAGAACCGTTTTACGCCCTGGGGCGTGAACTCGGCAGAGACCCGTCGGGAAGCGGAGGATCTCGCTTTGCAGGCCTGCGAGGCGACGGGAGAGAAATGCAAGATCCGCGAGTGGGTCTGCACATGAAGCCTGGCCCGAAGGCCGTCTCCGCATGTGGGGCAATTCTATTCTCGTTGATGTCGCCGGCGTCCGCCCAGCAACAGGTGGCGGCTGTCCCGGACGGACCGTCATCGCTGCGTGAGGTCTATCAGGACTGGAGTGTGACCTGTTCGGTTCGCGAGAAGGCGAGAGTGTGCTCGCTCGCGCAAGACCAGGTCCAGCAGAACGGGCAGAGGCTTCTTGCCGTGGAGATCGCGGCACGCCCGGACGGCTCGACGACGGCTACCTTGCTTTTGCCCTTCGGCATCCTGCTCGATCCGGGCGTGACGCTGCAGATCGATGATCAGCCGCCACTGTCCCCGCAGCGATTCAGGACTTGCCTGCCGACGGGTTGCGTCTCCGTCTTTACCGTCGATCGGCCGACGCTTGGAAAGCTGAGGGGAGGCTCGGTGCTGAAGCTCAATGTCACGACGGACGCCGAGACCCCGCTGAGCTTCCCGGTGTCGCTTCGCGGCCTGACCGCGGCGCTCGACCGCATGGTGGCGTTGAGCGCAAATTAGAGATACGCGCTGACCAGCTTTTGGCCGTGATGAGCGACATGACGCGCAAGCCGGCCGCCACTATGGAGTATTTTTTGGACGCGGCACCCAAGGGGGGCGTGCCTGAAAAAGCGTTCAACCTCCGGTTGGATTGTCGACAACCGCTATCCGAACCGGCCATGATTCTGGGCATATCGGCCCACTGGCCTGCGATTTTTTGTGCTTGCCCACTGAATGGGGCGTCCGGATACAACCGCAGCGAGCCGACGTTATGTGCTATTTTTGCTACATCTCGCAGCCTTGTTGCCCAAAAAGGCTATTTAGCGCCCTCTAAATCAATAATCGCTCACACATTTCGTGAATTTGTGAATAATCCACCGACGGGCAGGCCTTGGCTTGGTTAGCGCTCTGAAAAGGACGCTGGGGAAACGTTAGGGTGGGATTAATGAATACGACAAACATGTCGACCATAGGCAGGCGCCTTGGTCTTTTGATGGCGGCCACCATGCTGACCTGCGGGGGTGCTCATGCGCTTACGCTCAAGGAGGCGATGGCTGTCGCGGTGGAATCCAATCCCGAGATTGGACAGGCGATCGAAAACCGCGAAGCAATCGAGTTCGAGTTGCGGCAGGCCAAGGGCCTTTACCTTCCCAGTGTCGATGTCGAGGGATCGGCTGGCGTTCGCCGGCTCGACAATTCGTCCCGGCGCTCGCTGTCGATAGAGAACGATTCGCTCTATCCGGCGGAAGCGAATCTGGTGGTGACCCAGAAATTATTCGACAGCGGAGCGCGTCGCGCGGAATTGAACCGCCAGGCATCGCGCGTCGACGGAGCGTCGTTCCGGGTGCTGGAACGGTCCGAATTCATCGGGCTGTCCGTTGTCCAGGATTACCTCGAATACATGCTGCAGGCTTCGATCGTTTCCGAAGCCAAGAAGAATCTGGGTTTCCATCAGGCGATACTCGGCGACATCCGGCAAGGCATCTCAGGCGGGGCGTTGAACGAGGCCGACCGCCAACAGGCCGAGGAGCGTCTGTTCGCGGCCAAGGCCCGCATGCAGGAGGCGACCGAAGAGCTGGAAGCCTCCAAGATCCGGTTCTTCAAGACCGTCGGCAAGCCGCTGGTCAATGCTTCGCGGCCGGGTGACGTCGCCGCCGCGCTTCCGCGGTCACTGGATGACGCGATCGGCCTGGCACGACAGAACAATCCGCGCGTTCACATGGCCACCAGCGATATCGACGCCGCGGCTTCCCTGGTGGATGCGGCCCGGGCGAAATATGGCCCTGAAGTCATTGCTGAAGGTCGGGCCAGGGCAGGCACCGACATTGACGGCGACGACGGGGACACCAATGACCTGCAGGCGCGTCTGGTGCTGCGTTGGAATTTGTATCGCGGCGGCATAGACAAGGCCAATGAACAGGAGCAGATCCGCCGCGCCAGCGAGCAGCGGCTCGCCTATCATCAGGTCTTGCGCGAAATCGAGGAAGCCGTTCGCACCTCATGGGATCGCCGTTTCCGGCAAGCCGATCTGGCGAAGACCCTGAGGCAACAGGCCGCCGCCAATGAAAAGCTGGTCGCTTCCTATCGCGAGCAGTTCAAGGTTGGACAGCGCTCGCTGCTCGACGTGCTCGACGCGCAGAATACGCGGTTCAACACGGCAACGCTGGCCGATACCGCGTCCTACGCATCGCTGTTTGCCCAGTACCGGCTCCTGGCCGCGACCGGACAGTTGCTGAAAACGATGAATCTCGAGCCGGCAAAGCAAGCGACAGCCTATGCGCGCACCGAGTTTGCAACACCGGAAACCGCGGACACCGAGACCTATGCGCGGACGCCATCGGAGCAGAAGAACGACCTGCCATTCGATATCCTCGCCCCGGTGAGGAAGAAATAAGACGACGCAAGGTCCAGCGAGCGTCCTGACGGGCAGATCGTGAACCAGCAACCCAATATCCTCTCCCCCAAGGAGGCGTTCAAGGCCTGCTTCTCGGCCGTTGCCGGATATCTCGGCAGGCCGAGCGCGGAGACCGTGCTGTTTGCCGGCGTGCCGCTCTCGGACACGCGAATTGCGGCCGACGACATCAGGCACCTTGCCGAACGCATCGGCCTGGAAGTCACCGAGTTCAACCACCGCGATTTTCTCAGGGGGCGTATCGACCTGCCGGCAATCGTCTTTCGCGTCAGCCAATTGCCGGTTGCCCTGCTCGCTCTGGGCGAAGACGATGCGTATATCACCGCGCCCCAGGAAGACGGCCGCACCACGATCGGCCGATCGGAACTGGCCGCCAGCTACATCAGCGGCGGCGCTTCCTTCTCGATCACCTATGCCAATGCCGCCGAGACCATGTCGGTCGGCTCGGCGGCCAGGATCGAGCGGAGACATTGGCTTACGGGGACGATGGGCGCTTTCTGGCGCACCTACTCAAAAGTCGTCCTGGCGGCGGTGTTCATCAATCTGCTGGCCATAGCCTCGCCGATCTTCACCATGAACGTCTACGACAGGATCCTGCCGAACAAGGCAATATCGACACTATGGGTGCTGGCTCTCGGCATCGGCGCGGTCATCCTGTTCGACCTGCTCTTGAAGACGGCCAGGGCTTCCCTCATCGACTATGCCGGGCGCAAGGCGGATCTCCGGATATCCTATCTGCTGTTCGAGAAAGTGCTGAACTCGTCGCTGTCGGCGCGCCCCGGCTCGACCGGTGAATACGCAAACAGGGTCACGCAGTATGAATTCGTCAGGGAGTTCTTCACCTCGAACACCATAAGCGTGTTCATCGACACGGCATTCGTCTTCGTCTTCCTCCTTGTGATCTATGCGATAGGCGGATGGCTGGTGATCATACCGGCGCTGGCCTTCGTGATGTCCGTCATCGTCGGCCTGATCACCCAGCGCCGCATCGGCAAGCGCGTCGCCGCCTCGATGAACGAAGCGTCGCAGCGCCAGGCCCTGCTGGTCGAATCCATCTCGACGCTGGAGACCATCAAGTCGCTGCGCGCCGAGGCCTATCTGCTGCGAAAATGGGGAGAGCACTCCAAGAACGCCGCCAACACGTCCGAGAAGATCAAGCAGCTTTCGGCGGCGGCGGGCAACATCACCCAATCCATACAACAGCTGGTGACCGTCGCCCTGGTCGTGGCCGGCGCCTATGCCTTCTCGGAAGGGCATGTTTCGACAGGAGCAATCATAGGAACGGTGATGCTGGCGAGCAGGGCCGTGGCGCCGCTCGGCCAGATTGCCATAACGTTGTCCCGGTTTCGCCAGGCCATGCTCTCGCTGAGAATGGTGAACTCGATCATGGCTCAGCCGGAAGATCGACCCGACACGGTGGGCTTCGTCAACCGCCCTATCCGCAAGGGGGCGATGGTGTTCAGGAATGTCGGGTTTGTCTATCCAGGCTCGGAAAACGAGGTTCTGACCGGCCTGAATATCTCGGTCAAGCCGGGTGAGCGGATCGGCATCATCGGCCGCATAGGATCGGGAAAGACGACGATGGGGCGGCTGATCGGCCGGCTCTTCCTGCCGACGTCCGGTGAGCTGCTGCTGGATGGGATCGACATTCGCCAGTATCACCCGTCCGAGGTTCGCGCCGCGGTCGGCATCGTTGCGCAGGCCGGCGACCTGTTCTCGGGCACCATCAAGGAAAACCTCCTGATGGCATGCCCCGAGGCTACAGACGAACAGATCATCGAAGCGGCAAAGGCGGCCGGCGTCGACGATTTCGTTTCACGCCACCCGCGCGGCTACGACATGAATGTCGGCGAGCGCGGCACCAATCTTTCCGGTGGCCAGAGGCAGACGGTGGCGATCGCACGCCTGCTGCTGACCAGACCGAAAATCGTCTTTCTGGACGAGCCGTCGGGCTCGATGGATCTCGCATCGGAACGCCAGTTGATCAAGCAGCTCAAAGTCGCCTTCGACCGCGACACCACGCTGATCGTCTCGACGCATCGCTTCAGCATGCTTGAGCTGGCCGACCGCCTGATCGTTATCGAACAGGGCAGAATCGTTGCCGACGGACCGAAGGACCAAGTCATACAGGCGTTGCAGAAAACAAGCGCCTGACAAAACAAATATTGCTGCATCCAATGCGTTGGGGCGTGGGAAATGCTTGCCAGAGAAGATCGACCGCCGCTGTTTGCGTCGGCGTCCATATTCATCATCGGAGCGCTCTTCGTGGTCTTCGTCGCCTGGGCGTCCTTTGCCGAAGTCGATGAGATCGCACGCGGCGACGGCAAGGTCATACCCGCTTCCAAGACCCAGATCATTCAGGCGAGTGAAGCCGGTGTCGTTCAGGAAATCGCCGTGACGATTGGCCAGGTGGTCAAGAAGAACGATCTCATCATCCGCCTGGACAACACGCTCAACACGTCCAGTCTGGGCGAGCAGCAGGCCAAGGCGCGCGCGCTGGAAGTGCGCATAGCAAGGCTGAAATACGAACAGGCCGGCAATCTCTCCGGCCCATTTCCGTGCCCGCAGGACATCCAGTCGGTCGCTCCGCAAATCTGCGACAATGAACAGAAGCTGCTCATCGCCCGGCGCGGGAACTTCGATAACAAGCTATCCGTGCTCAAGTCACGCCTTGACCAGCGCGAGAGGGAACTGGCCGAGGCGCAGGCCAATTCCGATCGTCTTACAAAGAACCTGGTCGTCAGCGACCAGGAGGCAAAATTGGTCGACGCGATGGTCAAGAAAGGCCTGATGGCACGGACCGAGCAGCTCCGGGTGGAGCGCGAACAGACCGAGCTCAACGGCCAGCTGAACCTTGCGGGCGAAACGATAAAGAAGATCAAATCGTCGATCACGGAAGCCCAGCTTCAGGTCGAGGAACTCGGCCTGCAATTGCAGCAGGAGGCGTTGGACGACCTTACCCAGGCGCTGGCGGAACTGTCGGTGGTGGATGAGACCATAAGGGGAGCCACCGACAAGGTCGCGCGCACCGATATCCGTTCGCCCGTGGATGGCATCGTCAACACGCTGGAGCTTAACACGGTCGGGGCCTTCGTTCAGCCTGGCGCCGTGGTGGCCGGCATCGTGCCGACCTCCGAGACGTTGCTGGTGGAGGCACGGGTCTCGCCACGGGATGTCGCGTTCATCCGTCCCGACCAGGAGGCCCTTATCAAGGTCACTGCCTATGATTTCTCGATCTTCGGCGGCATCGAGGGCAAGGTCTCGAACATCACAGCCGACAGCCTGGTCGATCAGAAAACGGGGGAACCCTACTATCAGGTGCGTGTGGCGACCGACAAATCCACCCTTCAAAGAGACGGCAAGGCCTACTCGATCATCCCCGGAATGATCTGCTCGGTCGACATCAAGACCGGGCGCAAGACGATCCTGCACTACCTCCTGAAGCCGATCAACAAGGCGCGCGAGGAGGCGATGAGTGAGCGGTAGCGCCAGCCTTCATCATTCCGGTCGGCTGCTGCCTCCAGTCGCCGCCGAGGATTTTGGACTGGAATTCCGGGTTGTGGCGCGCGGCGGCATCCGGCGCGGCATCCGTCTGGAGCGGGCATTCTGGATGTCGCTGAAGCAGATGGCCGAAAGCAGGAAGTGCACGATCGGCATGCTCATCGACGAGATCGCCGAAAGCCAGGCACAGACAGGAAATTTGACATCCGCGATCCGGGTGGCCTGCATGCGTGGGCTGGGGGACGAAAACCTGACCTTGCGAAAGCTTGCATCGATCAACACCATCAACGCCATACTGGTCGCTTGCCCGTCTCCCGCCTTTGCCCTGGCTTCGTCGAAGAAGATCCTGTCGTTCAACGCGCCGTTCCAGCAATTGGTCAAACGTCAATTGCCGATCGCCCCAAGCGATGACGCACGCCACGATCTCAAGCTGGCGCTGGACCTCAATGTGTCCGACATCTTCGCGCGGCTCGATGCCAATGGCGAATCGCCGGTGGCCACCGGTTTTGTCATCGGCGCGGGCGACCGTCGATACCGGGGACAATTGAATGCGGTGCGGGCTCCTGTGCTCGAGCCGGAGCTGCTGATGGCGTTCGTCTTCGGCGGCTAGGGCAGTTCCCGGAATTGCCCTGGATGCATCGCCAATCCGGCCGAAACCTATGGCTGAAAACCTTCGCCGGGGGCGACGGTTGCGAAACCGCCCTTGATGTCGGCCATCTGGGCTCCGCCCGGTCTTGAACCGTGGATCCAGGCCCGGTCCGTGCTGAACGAATAGAGCGGAACGTAATCCGGAAGATCGCTGTCACGCACGACAGTGTTGCTGAGGCTGTCGAGAATGAAGGTGCCGCTGCCTGTGCTCACCGACAGCACTGCGTGAAAGAAGCCTCTCTTGCGATCCTGGAGGACGACAAGCGCCATGCTTTGCGTCGGAATGCCGGCCCTCAGCAGGGCCGTCATCTTGAGGATGGCAAAATCCTCGCAATCGCCGGCTCGCCGCTCGAGAATCTCCGAAGGCTTCGCCCAATAATCGAGCTTGCCGTAGACGACGCTGTCTTTCCTGTAGGCGATCAGGCGATTTACGCTGCTGTTGACGAACGACAGCTTCTCGCTGAATCCCTTGCCTTGTGCGGCGGCGATCATGCCGGCAAAAGCCGCGCTCTTGCGCTCGCAGGGGCTGCCTGCCGAACAAGCGGCGATTGCCCGGTAGACGGGCGCCCAGCGAGCCGCGACGGGAAAATTGCGCATGGACAAGGCAACCGATCCGAACACCCCCGGAATAATCGACGCGGTCTGCAGCGGATCTATCCCGGCGTCATCTCGCGCCGTTGACGAGCCATCCCCGCGGCCAACATCTGGGCCATAGCTGCCGGTGACCAGACCGATCCGGTAAGCGCCCGCAGGCTGCCAGGGCTGAGGCCTCGCCAGCGAAACACCGCCGAGACTGGGTGGCGTCTGGACCTTCTCCGGAGGCCTGCCGGATGCGGCGATATCGCTCGCAAATGACGGCCCCGCCAAGCCGACAAGCCCGATTGCCAGCAGGAGCATCTGGAGCCGGGTTTTTCCCGGAACTGATTTTTGCTTTTTCATAACGCCCACCTTTGACTGTGGACGCTACCAATCTTGTCTCAAATTATTGGAAAGGAAGGTGGATAAATATCCAGCAACTGTCTTTATCCATTTTGCTTAAAATTTTATTCAAATTTATACTTTGGTTTACCGGAAAATTGCCGCCCAGCTATCCGTCAAGGAGGTCTCCAGAAACCTACATATAACCGGTTATATTGTAGCGGTTTACCACGTGTAAAAAATGCCGGGCAATGCATATCATAATATATGAAATAGATTAGGGGGCAGTTGCAAAGTAGAAGTGGCCGCTGTCTCTATCCGGTAAATATCGGAGGGGTTTCAGCCATGACGAACAATATCGAGTTGGACAGCTTTTCGGCTTCCTTGAACGAGCATTCCGTGTCCAATGAACACGGCGATCAGGCATCACCGGCGGAGATCCGGGTCGCACAGGCAAATTCGACGCAGCCCGCGCCGGCAGCGTCCGAACCGGTGCCGGTCGATGTCGGCGGCGGAGCGCCTGTCAAGCCGGAAGCCCCCGCGGAAGCAAAGGCACCGCCGGCAGCTGCGCCGCACGAATATGTAGCCGACGCCAGCCATGTGGTGAGGCTTCCGGCCAACGCCTCCATCGACAACATCAAGGTCGACGGCCAGAACCTTCTGCTCGAACAGGCCGACGGCTCGGTGATCGTGATCAAGGACGGCGCCCTCAACGTGCCGACCTTCATCATCGGCGACGTCGAGGTGCCGCGCGTTGCGCTGCTGGCAGCGCTGGAAGCCAGCCATGTCGATGTCGCCTTCGGCGCCGACGGCTCCATGTCGGCCGGCCCGGGCGGTTCGAACTCAAGCGCGGGCGGAGATTTCTCGGTTCCCCCCGGCGGCATTGGCGACGGGTTCGATCTGTCGGCACTGCTGCCGCCGACTGCCTTGCAGTTCGGACTCCTGGAGCGGCGCGAACTGTTCCCGTCCATCGTCGACAGGCAGGTTTCAGTGACGGCCACGTCACTGCTTGCCCCGACCGAAGCGGCCAGTGAAGCCGGTCTTGACGGCGGTGGGGCGCAATCTCCGGGCAGCGAAGCGCTGACCGACAATGAAACGTCCAGCACTGGAACGATCAGCATCGACGCGCCTGATGGAATTGGGTCGATCGTCATCAATGGCGTCACCGTCACTAGCGTCAACCAGCAGATCCCGGGAGAGTACGGTTACCTGACGATCGTCTCCTTCAATCCGAGCACCGGTGCTATCGAATACAATTACACGGTCACCGAATCGGTCATTCATACCGATCAGACAGCCGGCTATGATCCCAACAACGACACCGTCCCGGACAATTTCAGCATCACTGTCACGGATGTTGACGGCGATTCGGCCAGCACGACCTTTGCCGTCGCCATCGTCGACGACGCGCCGACGGCGGTTGCCGATACGGACAGCGTGACGGAAGACGGTGCGACGGTCGCGGACGGCAATGTCATTACGGCCAGCGGCGGCGCGGACGCGAATGTGACGGACGGCGTTGCCGACGTTAGGGGTGCGGACGGGGCGACGGTAACGGGCGTCGAGGCAGGCACGGTTGCATCGGCCTCGGGCCATGTCGGTTCGGCCGTGGGGGGCAGCTACGGTTCGATCACGATCGATGCAGACGGCCACTACAGCTACACGCTGAACAACGGCGCCGCGGCGGTCCAGGCGCTGACCAGCGGCCAGCATCTGACGGACACGTTCACCTACACCCTGACCGATGGCGACGGCGATACCTCGACGACAACGGTCGAGATCACCATCAACGGCACCAACGACGTGCCGCAGGTCGTCGTCAACCAAGGCAACCCGGCTGGCGCGCATGACCAAGTCTATGAAGCAGGTCTGGCGGCGGGTTCGGCGGCCGGCGACGGGAGCACGGTGGCAACAGGCACCTTCACGGTGTCGGACGCCGACGGGCTCGACGATGTGCAGACCGTCACCATCGGCGGCGTCACGGTTGCCATCGGCAGCCTCAACGGTTCGGCCTTCCAGGGCGACCACGGCACGCTGCTGATCACCGGCTACAACCCGGCAACCGGTGTTGCGGCCTATCAGTACACACTGACCAGCACGACGACGGACGTTCCGGCAGTCACCGAGACCGACAGCTTCTCGCTCACCGTCTCGGACGGCACCTCGTCGTCCGTCCCGGCGGCCATCGTCATCGACATCGTCGACGACGTGCCTAATGCGGTCAACGACACCAACAGCATCAGCGAAGACGCGCTCTCGCCGGTCAACGGCAATGTGCTGACCAACGACCTTCATGCCAACAACCAGCCGGGCGCCGACACGCCGACGAGCTTCGTCAGCTGGGATGGCTCGACGACGGGCGCACACGGCACCTTCGTTGCCAATCCCGACGGCACCTACACCTACACGCTCAACAATGCCGATCCGGCGGTGCAGGCGCTGGACGCCGGCCAGACGCTGACCGAGACCTTCAACTACACGATGAAGGATGCCGACGGCGACACCGATACGGCAACGCTGACCATCACCATCAACGGCACCAACGACGTGCCGCAGATCGTCGTTGACCAGGGCAACCCGGCCGGCGCGCATGACCAGGTCTATGAGGCGGGTCTGGCGGCGGGTTCGGCGGCCGGCGACGGCAGCACTGTGGCGACAGGCACCTTCACTGTGTCGGACGCCGACGGGCTCGACGACGTGCAGACCGTCACCATCGGCGGCGTCACGGTTGCCATCGGCAGCCTCAACGGTTCGGCCTTCCAGGGCGACCACGGCACGCTGCTGATCACCGGCTACAACCCGGCAACCGGTGTTGCGGCCTATCAGTACACACTGACCAGCACGACGACGGACGTTCCGGCAGTCACCGAGACCGACAGCTTCTCGCTCACCGTCTCGGACGGCACATCGTCGTCGGCCCCGGCGGCCATCGTCATCGACATTGTCGACGACGTGCCGACGGCGCATGCCAACACCAACAGCGTGTCGGAAGGCGCGCAGGCCTCGGGCAACGTGCTGACGGACGG
>NZ_JBVVQX010000003.1:102467-201433 GCF_055811675.1 Mesorhizobium sp. WSM4808 | reverse complement strand
CAGGACAAGGACAGCTTCACCTATACGGTGACCGACGCCCACGGCAACACCACCACCGGCTCCATCCTGGTCGACATCGTCGATGACGTGCCGACGCTTGGAGCTTTCACGCCAGGGACGATCCCCAACGAGGTCGGATCCGTCAACGGTTTGTTTGACTTTGTGGCGGGAGCCGACGGTGTCAACCATTTCAACATCACAGGTCCGGCGATCACGGGGGTTAGCTACAGCACGGCAGTCCAGGCTGACGGAACGACGGTGCTGCTGGCCGAAACCTCCACGGGGACTGACATCTATTCACTCACCTTGCATCCAGATGGTACCTACGCCTTTGCGCTTATCACACCCGATGCAGCAACAACGGTAACTCAAACGCTCACGGGGCTGTCGCCGGGTGGTCCGACACCTTTCCTTGAAACATCGGATGGCCTGATCGAGTTCACCGGTACTGGCACGGGCGTCAATTCTTCGACACAGGGCTTCGGTGTCGCCGATCAGTTTATCGAGAAAGATGAGAACTTCACCATGGAGTTTCACACCTCCGCAACCGCGGGGGATGACGCACCGACGCTGAATCCGAAGTTCATAGGCAGCCTCGATTTCGCGGCAAGCGGCAACAGCTCGGGCTCTGTATCGTGGATCGCAACCAATTCCGTCACCGGCGAGACCCGTAGCGGAACGGCGACAGTTACGAACGGACATCTGGTCATCGATCCTTCGATCGACTTCAACCTAATTTCCATAACCGGTGATGCTGGTTCGAAAATCAGGCTGTCCGCCGTCGACATCTCACAAACGATACTGCCATCCGACACCACGTTGCATTTTCAAGTCAGTGCGGTCGATGGTGACGGTGACGTTAGTGCAACCCAGTCCTTGGACATCCACCAGGTAGCTGCAAGTTCGGGTGGATCCTTTACGCTGGCAGGGTTTGCGGGCACCGTGAACGACGTGATCGCCGGCAGCACCCACGCTGACACGATCTCAGGCGGAGCCGGCACCGACATTGCCGACTATACCGGGAGCGCGGCGATCTCGATAAACCTGACAGATGCAGGTGGCGCCGCCGGTGTTCATGGCACCCCCAGCAATCCGAGTGATGGCAACATCACCGGGGGCGATGCCACGGGAGATACGCTGACTGGCATCGAGGGCTTGATCGGCGGTTCCGGCGATGACTATCTCTACGGAAACTCCGGCGCCAATTACCTGGCCGGCGGATTGGGCAACGACACGCTCAGAGGCGAAGGCGGCGCCGACACTTTGATCGGCGGCGCCGGCAACGACCTGCTGGTCGGTGGTGCCGGGAGTGACACGCTCACCGGCGGGACGGGCACTGACACGTTCAGACTTGAGAACCTCGACATCAAGGATCTGATCACGGACTTCAATGGCGGCGACGGCGACAAGATCGACCTGACAGCCCTGTTCGACTCGGCTCCTGCGAATGTCGGCAACTTCGTCAACTACGACGCAGGGACCGGCGTGCTGAGTGTCGACACGAGCGGATCGGGAGATCCGGCCAATTTTGTCCAAGTGGCGGAACTCACGAACCACCCCGCTGCCAACACGATCACGCTGCTCTACGACGATGGCATAACCCAGCATCAGACAACGGCAAACGTGGTGTAACGCCATAGCGCACAACCACGTGACTATGTTATACGTCGCTAATATCTAGGGGAGCTCAATATGAAACGTTCTGCAAGACTGCTTGTTTCCGCTGCGACGCTGTTGCTGGCAGTCGGGTCGACGGGGTATGCCGCCGACATCATCGACGGTCCGACGGGCGACTATTGCCGTGTCGTCGGCACCTCCAACCTGGTGCTGAACGACAACATCGTCGATCTGAAGCAGGAGGTTGTGAAGTTGATGGACGAGTCGGTTGCCGTCGCCAACAGCTCGGAGTGGATCAACTCGTCGCGGCCCGTCTTCGTCTGGGCGTCGGAGGCCAAGGTCGCTTGCGGCAAGGCCTATGGCTACCTGAAGACGAACTACAAGGACGAAGACTACCTCAACAAATGCGAGTGTTTTCACGATCGCATGGTCGAGTACATGCACTGACCGGATAGGCGAACCCACGCCTGTTGGCCATCATGACAGCCGACGGATCCTTCCTGAAGGCGGTCGCGGGTGCGATCGTGTTGTTTGGCTTTGTCCAAACGGTCACGCCGGCCAGTGCCAACTGGCTGGAACGACCATCCGTGAAACAACAGCTTTCGTCCGGCCTGAAGCAACCGGTGCGCTGTGATCCGGCCACGGAGTGGACCCGGCAGGCTTTCAAGGCATTTGCGAGTTGCCAGGCATCGATCTATGGCCTGGAGCCGATGCTGGCGCATGCGGTGATGGAGATCGAAAGCGGCTTCGATCCCGGCGTGCAAGGCGGCGACGGCGAAGTCGGCCTGATGCAGGTGATGCCGGCGACGGCCAGGATGCTCGGCTTTCGAGGTTCCCTGGACGATCTGAGCGCGCCGGCGGCCAACATCGCGCTGGGGGTCAAATATCTTGCACAGGCCAACAGGCTCGCCGCGGGCGATCTGTGCACCACGGTCATGAAATATCGCGCCGGGCACAATGAAAGCCGGTTCTCAGCCCTTTCGGTCCGCTACTGCCAGCGTGCGCGGGCAATCCTGGCAAGGGAAGGCTTTGAAGTGACCGGGCCTTTGCCGGTGGCGACGTTTGGCTTTTCCGCATTTTCGCCGGGCGGAGAGGGTGGAGCCGCTGCCCAGGCAAAGGGCGTCTGCGTGCGCCGCGTGTTCGTGCCGGGGCCGCGATACATGAAATGCGCCGAGTATCGAAGTGCCGGGCAAGCAAGGCAGATCAGGGCGCTCAGAGGCAGGCTCTTCGGCGGCTAAAAGAACTACAGACGGCACTGCAAGTCCGCCGTAACATGCGTTGAAGACCAGACCGGGAACAATATCCGGCGGCACATAGGGGTGGAGCATTCATGGAAGCTGGCCGACAGGTCCACTGTCCGCGGACATGGGCAATCGCCTTGGCGCTCGCCGCGATCGTGTCGGGCTGCCAGTCGAAGGGCGGCGTGTCCGAAGTGCTCGATCCGGCGGCGATTGCCGCGCCTGCCGGGCAGAATGGCGCCGCCGGTGCCGGTCCCGTCCAGGCGACCCAGTCGCTGGGCACCGGTTCGACCAAAGTCACGATGCTGCTGCCGTTGTCCGCCCCCGGAACGGCCGGGGAAAACGGCAGGAAGATGCTCGATGCGACCAAGCTGGCGATGACGGATATCGGCAACGGATTGCTGACGCTGACGATAGAGGACACCAAGGGCGACAGCACGCAGGCCAGCAAACTGGCAGTAACGGCCATTACGACGGGATCGAAAGTCGTCATTGGCCCGACCGAGCTGCCGGCAGCCCAGCATATTGCCACGCTTTCGGGATCGAAGCGGCCACCGGTTCTGGCGCTTGCCGACAATTTCGCCGGCGGCGCCGGGGTTTATGCCGTGCTCCTTGGCGAGGCGGACAGCGCCGCAGCCGGCGCCGCGGGACTGGCTGCGAAAGGCAGCAAGAAGTTCGTACTGCTTGTCGCGGACGGTCCAAACGCCGGCGCCATGGAGAAGCGGGTCGCAAACAGCCTCAGCATCTACGGCGCGGCGCTTGCGGTCACTCTCCGATATTCTGCCGGCGATGGTGGCGCGAAGGCGGTCGACGAAATGGGCTCACTCGTGGACGCCCCCGACGCCGTCATTGTCGCCAGTGGCAATGGCAGTCCGGCGCCTATCCTTGCCGCCCTCAAATCGAAGGGCATTCCGGGAAAGACCATCTCCGTCGTCGGAACGAACCGTTGGCTGGAGCACCCCATGGATCCGCTCTTCGAGGGGGCGTTTATCGCCACGCTCGATCCAAGTGAAACCGGGCCGATCGCCGACCGCTTCAGGACGACATACAACTATCCTGCCGACGTCAACGTGGCCTATGCCTATGATATGGTTGCCTTGACGGCAGGGATTGCCAGCGCGGTCGGGCCTGATGGTTTCAGCAAGAAAGTTCTCGAAAATCCAAACGGCTTTCGTGGCTCGACCGGCCTGTTCCGGTTTCGGGCCGACGGATCCAGCCAACGCTCGATGCCGTTCTATCGGATTGAAAAAGGTGCGCTCAAGCTGGTTGCCAAATCGACGTCGGGTTTCTGACCGGCGCAAATCCCCGAGATCTTGTTCAAGCTGATGGCTAGGCCGGGCCGCAGCCGCTTGGCGATCGCGCTCGGAAGCTTCCTGCTTCTGGCCGGTATCCTGCTGATCATTCAGGGCGGGGCGTTGCTTTCGGTCGATCGGCCTGTCCGTGCCCCGTCGCCGGATGTTGGCGATACCCGGCCTATCCGGCCGGTTGCCCCGGTTGCCGGCGCGCAACGCCTGGAGCCGGCGCGCAAGGTTGCTCAAGACCTGATCGCTCCGCCACGGCTTGATCCCGCTGAGATCGAACGGGCCGAGCCCCGTCCGCCACTAAGCGAGCTCGGTCTCGCCGTGCCCCCGAAAACGCCAATGCCCGGGGATTGGCGGGAGGTCTTGCTCTACCGCCCGATCGCCACATCGTCGGCGATGTTCGAAGCCATGGGCCGCAAGGTGGTCATCAGCGGAGTGCGAGGCATCGATCTCGACAGCTCCTGCTCGTTTCATGACGTCATCTGGCCTTGCGGCGTGCGCGCCCGCGCCGTTTTCAATTCCTGGCTGAGGGGACGCGCGCTGCACTGTTTCGTACCGCCGGACGTCGAGCGTTTTGCCGTCGCCGCACCATGCAGGCTGGGCAAGCAGGATGTTGGCGCCTGGCTTGTCTCCAACGGCTGGGCCACGGCGCTGCCGAGCGGCATCTACGGCAAGGCGGAGGCGACAGCCCGAAAGGCTGGGATGGGCATATTCGGCCCGGCGCAATAGCCTGCCATTCATTCCCTGATGTTTTGTTTGTTAACCGCCACGGGCGCAGCCTTGATGGGGTCATCGCGCAATCGATTAAATTGCAAGCTTCCTTGAAACTGAAATTGCAACACACCGGCCTTATACCAGCCCAACCACAGGAGATCGGCCAGTGATAAAGACTATGGCGAGCACCACCGACCAGGCATGGAAAAGCGTCGCTTTGCTGACCTTTCTGGGAACCGCTGCAATCCTGGGCGTTTCCGTCGGCCTCAATTACCTGCTCCTGTTCTCCGAGGCGCTGACGCCATTTGGGCGCAGCATGATCACGGCAA
Organism: Mesorhizobium sp. WSM4808; assembly: GCF_055811675.1. Lineage (NCBI taxonomy): Bacteria > Pseudomonadati > Pseudomonadota > Alphaproteobacteria > Hyphomicrobiales > Phyllobacteriaceae > Mesorhizobium > Mesorhizobium sp. WSM4808. Next base: position 196,234 of record NZ_JBVVQX010000003.1, on the reverse strand, counting down.
TCCTGTTGCCCGTTGTCCTTGGCGTTCCGCTTTTTCTGTTCGTTGGATTGAAACAGATCGAGCTTCGTCGCTATCGCCGGGAACTCGACAAGTCGGCAACCTTCGACACCATGACCGGCTGCCTGAACGGAGCGGTCTTCACGTCGATGGTCGAAAAAAGAACGGCACGGCCGTCGGTGCCGGGGCCGAAATCGGGCGCCTTCCTGGTCATCCATTCGGAACATCTGCGGTCCATCAACCTGCGCTTTGGTCTTGAATGGGGCGATCAAGCCTTGCGGCTCATAGCCTCGACCATACAATCGTCGGTGCGCGCGGAGGATCTGGTTGGACGCATGGGGACGTCGATGTTCGGGGTTTTCCTCGCCGGCGCGACCGAAGCAGAAGCCAGGGAAATCGGCGAGCGTATCAGTGCGCGCATCGCGCAAGTCTATTTCGCGCCAAAAGGGATGGAGGATGCCCTGACCGTCAAGGTCGGCGGCGTGGTGTTCGAAAACCAGGTGGAGTTCGCGGACATGTTCCGGTCCGCCGAGCAGCGCATGGCCGGCGTCCAGGACGGAGCCGCGTTTGAACTGACGCATCTCCATAGCTGACCGTCGCTGGGAACCAGAGCCATTCGGAAACCAGGGGAACTGTCGGACGCGGCCGCGGTTACGCTGAGGACGGGGTAGCCCGTGAAGACGCCGCCCAGGTTTCGGCGATGGCGACGATCGCGGCGTTGATCGGTCCGCTCGGGATCGCCGGCATCACCGAGGCGTCTACGACAAAGGCATTGTCGAAGCCGTTCAGCCGCAAGTCAGGATCGACGACGGCCTCAGTGTCACGACCCATCCGGCAGGTGCCGGCCGGATGGTGATGGGTGGAAGCAGCCCTGGCGATGAAAGCATTGAGTTCGGCATCGGACTGAACCGGTGCACCTGGCAGGATCTCCGTATCGCGCCATTCGTCCAGGGCCGCATGATGGCCGACCATGCGCGCCCGCTTCAACGCCATCCTGAATGTCGCGCGATCGTGTTCGGTTTCGAGGTAATGCGGGTCGATGACCGGCGCATCGTTGCGGCTCGGGCCGCTCGGTGTGATGCGCCCGCGGCTTGTTGGATGAGTGACGCCGCACAGGATGGTAAAGGCCGAGCCATAAAGCGGGGTCTTCAGGCCCTCGGCCGCCGACGGCGCGACGACGCAGGCGAGCACGATATCGGGACTTCCCGTGGAGCGGGTCGGGTCGTCGCTGTGCAGGTACATCAGCGATTCGGAGTGCTGCAGGCGGGAGGGCGGCACCGGCTTCTTCGTGCTGTAGACATTGCCGAGAGCCAGCAGATGATCCTGCAGGTTGCGGCCGACATCGCCGCGATCGGCAAGGCAACGTATGTCAGCTTGCTTCAGCGTATCGGGACAGCCAATGCCCGACCGCATGAGGATGAGCGGCGTGGATACTGCGCCGGCGCAAAGGACGATCCGGTCGGCGGACAGCGTTCCGGTCTCACCCTCGCACACCACGCTCACGCCCGTGATCTTGTGGCCGTCCAGCACCAGGTGCTCGACCTCGTGGCCGGCAAGCAAGGTCAGGTTCGGCCGCGCCATGACCTGCAACGACAGATAGGCGTCGGCGACGCTCAGGCGCTTGCCGTCACGTATGTTGAGTGAATTGGGACTAGTGCCGACCAGTTCGCCGCTGTTGTGGTCGCTCAGGGCGGGAGCACCCATGGCGCGCCCGGCGGCGATGTAGGCCCGCACGACCGGACTGACCTCGGCGTCCGGCAGATAGACGTCCAGCGGGCCACACTTGCCGCGTGTCGGCCCGTCGAAGGCAGTGAAGGCTTCGCTGCGGATGAAGCCCGGCAACAACCCCCGATAGGACCAGCGCTCGCCGCCAGCTTGCGCCCAGGGTTCGAAATCATCGGCATGGCCGCGGACATAGGCCATTGCATGCAGGCAGCTCGAGCCGCCGACGATCCTGCCGCGCGGCCATTCATGGACGCGGTTGGCGGTGAAGGGCTGGGGCACGGTCCGGTAGCTCCAGTCGTAGGCGCGGCCCTGGAGCATCGTCCATTTCAGCGGATCGGCGATGTCGGGATCGGCCGGCATCGCCCCGGCCTCGACGAGGCCGACCTGGCACGACCGGTCTTCACTGAGCCGGCTGGCAACAACCGAGCCGGCGGATCCCGCACCGATCACCAGCACGTCGAAATGACGTTTCAATTTGAAATTCCCCGCACAGGCTCACTATCGGAAGCTGATACGATCACGCGGCAAAGGCGCCGGCATTCGACCGTTCCATGATCTGTCTCTGCACGGACAAAAGGTGCGCGCGCATTGCGGCCTCTGCCGCTTCGGGATCGCGCTGCGAGATCGCCTCGGCGATCAGGCGATGCTCGCCGTCGCGGTGGGCGATCCGCTTGGGGCAGGTGGGGGCTGCGGTGCGCGCAACCTTCACCCGCGCATCGACGCCGACCTGGCGCAGCATCTTGTAGAATTCCGCGGCGAGATGGTTGCGGGCCGCGGCAACGATCGCGAGATGGAAAGCGAAGTCGACCTCACCCGACGGGGCGTTCTCCGGCGTGGTTGCCGCGTCGAGGATCCGCGCCGTCTCGAAAGAGGAGGCGCGCAGCGACGCCAGTCGGGCAAGGCCCGGCTCCATGATCAGGCGCAATTCCAGGACCTCGATCGGATTGGTTACCCTGACCAGTTCCTCGCCATATCTCGGAAGGGCGGTCGGCGCCCGCCTGGCGCGCGCCGGTTTGAGGTCGCCCGAAAGGCGCAGCACTTCAAGCGCCTTGCGAAGCTGATGGCGCTTGACGCTCAGATGTTCCGCAAGATCGCGCTCGGACGGAAGCTTGCCGCCGCCCTGCTGCAACTGGCGGACCGCGGCGATGATGTCGTCGAGATCCGATGGTCCGACCTGCGGCTCGAATGCGCTCAAAACCAAATCTCCTGTCCGATCGGCAGACCGCCGACTCAACGTCCGGCATCATATTGTGACACGAAAGCCTGTTCGACGGCACTCAACCAATTCAACCAATCTACAGCTGTACGCAATGGTTGACAACACCAGTTGCGCGATGGTTGACTGCCCATGTCGACGGTTGCCATCGCGGCGGGCCGTTTTCTCCCGAGGATCACGCATGCCGGCTGGCGAAACCTTTGACTACGTCATTGTCGGTGCGGGATCGGCCGGCTGTGTGCTGGCGAACCGGCTGAGCGAGGACCCTGCCGTATCGGTGCTTCTGCTGGAGGCGGGGGATTGGGACCGCGATCCGATGATCCACATCCCGCTCGGCTGGGGCAAGATACTGACCGAGCGCCGCCACGACTGGATGTATTTCTGCGAGCCCGAGGCCAATGTCGGCGGGCGCAAGGTCGAATGCGCGCGCGGCAAGGTCATCGGCGGCTCTTCCTCCACCAACGCCATGGCTTATGTGCGCGGCAATCGCGGCGACTACGATCGCTGGGCGGCAAGCGGCCTGACGGATTGGTCGTTCGACAAGGTGCTGCCCTACTTCAAGAAGCAGGAGCGCTGGGAAGCGGGGGAAAGCCGGTACCGTGGTGGCAGCGGGCCGCTGAACACCCAGTTCTGCCGGTACAAGGACGAACTGATCGATGCCTTCGCCACAGCCAGCCGTGATGCCGGATACCCGCAGACCGACGACTATAACGGCGCCATACAGGAAGGCTTCGGCCGGCTGCAGATGACAATTGCGAACGGCCGCCGCTGCTCGACCGCGACCGCCTATCTGCGGCCTGCCATGCGCCGCGGCAACGTCAAGGTGCTGACCGGCGCGATGGCGACGAAGATCCTGCTCAGGGATGGCCGTGCAACGGGCATTGCCTACACCAGAGGCGGGGCGAGCCATGAAGTTCTGGCGCGGCGCGAAGTCCTGCTTGCCGGCGGCGTCATCAACACGCCGCAGCTGATGATGCTGTCAGGCATAGGCGACAGCGGTGAGCTCGCGGCGCATGGCATCGAGACGAAGGTCGATCGTGCGCAGGTCGGAAAGAATTTGCAGGACCACGTTTCGGTCATCCTGATGTATCGGCGCAAACAGCCGGGACCGTTTCTCAAGATGATGCGGGCCGATCGTATCGGGCTGGATTTCGTCAAGACCTATCTCACCGGAAAGGGCTTTTCGGGAGATGTGCCTGGCGGCGTCGTGGCATTCCTGAAGAGCGACGCAAGCCGGCCGCTGCCGGACGTGCAGCTGCTTTTCACCGCCGCACCGCTGGGGGCATGGCCTTACATGTCGCCGTTCAAGGCGCCGTTCGCCGACGGCTTTGCGACCCGTATCGTTGCTGTGCAGCCGGAGAGCCGCGGCAGCGTCAGGCTGGCGTCGAGCGATCCGGTCGCCGCGCCGCTGATCCATCAGAATTTCCTGTCCTCGCAGCGCGACTGGCAATCGCTTCGCGCCGGCTTTCGCGTTGCCCGCAACCTTGCCAGCCAGCCGTCCATGACCCCGTTCGTGGGCGCAGAGTTCTTCCCCGGCCCGAAATGCGAGAGCGACGAAGAGATCGACGAGCATATCCGCAAGACCTCGATCACCGTGCATCATCCGGCCGGCACGTGCCGCATGGGCGTCGATGCGGCATCGGTGGTCGATCCGGAATTGCGGGTGCGCGGCATCGCCGGACTTCGTGTCGTTGACGCCTCGGTCATGCCCGACCTCGTCTGCGGCAACATCAATGCGGCGGTCATCATGATCGCCGAAAAGGCCGCGGATCTGATCCGCAGCCGCGCTCAACAGAGCGTGGCGGCCTGATAGAGGCGGCCGGAATACAACCAAAGTCTTTTGGTTGAGACTGAAAAACTGCGTTGGTTGGACTGTCATGCGCGTCCGCATGGCCGTGGCGAAGCGGTTTCACGCCCTTGTTGCGAGCTGTATCTCGCGATTTCTAGGCTATTTTGCCTATTTCTAGGCATTTGCCTCCCAAAAATGCACCTCAACCAAAAACTTATAAAATTCGCAATTTGGCTATTGTCGAGCAAAACCAATGCGAATACGGTTGAGTTGGTTAGAAGTATTTTCTTCGTGACGAGAGGTGTCCGATATGTCCCTGGCGCAACCAGCTAACGATGTGCTCACCAACAAGAAGGCAGCACTCAAGGGCCTCTATGACGCCCTCTACGCAAAGAACATGTTTCCGTTCTGGGCGACGTCGGAAGGCGTCGATCATGACGAGATCAAGCAGCTGATGGCGACGTCGAAGGCCGTTCCCTTCGTGTGGTCCTATTCGGACATCGAGCCGCTGCTGCAGCGCGCCGCCGAACTGGTGACCATGGACGACAGTGAGCGCCGTTCGCTGATCCTGGTCAATCCCGGTCTTGCGCCCAAGCGTGCATCGGTCAGCACCATGTACACCGCCTACCGCCTGAACGATCCCGACGAGATCATGCCGCCGCACAAGCACTCGCCGAGCGCCATCCGCTTCGGCCTGACCGGCAAGGGCAACTTCACCGGCGTCGAGGGCGAAGACGTGGTCTTCGGCCCGGGCGACATGGTGCTGACGCCCAACGACGCCTGGCACAATCATGGCACCGTCGGCGGCGAGCAGGCGGTCAACCTGTCGGTGCTCGACCTGCCGCTGGTCGAAACGCTGCATGCCGTCCATTTCGATCACAAATACACCGAGATGGTCGATGGCAAGGAAGTCGAGAAGAAGGTGCAGACCGCCCGCTATCCCGGTGACTACTCACAGCGCATCTATGGCGAGGGTGGCCTGATGCCGCGTTTCGTCGACCACAAGCGCGGCGGCGGCCTGTCGTCGCCGATGTATGTCTATCGCTGGGAGAAGATGGAAGCGGTCCTCGACGCCCACAAGGATTGGGATGGCGACCCCCATGAAGGCATCGTCATCGACTATGTCGATCCGACCACCGGCGGCCCCGTCTTCCACACCATCAATTTCTACGTGCAGATGCTGCGCCCCGGCGAGAGGACCTTGCCGCAGCGCGAGACCGCCAGCCTGCTCTTGGCGCCGTTCCGCGGCAACGGCCATTCGATCATCGACGGCAAACGTTATGACTGGAACCAGTTCGACACCATCGCCATACCTGGCGGTTCCTGGGTCGAGCATGTCAACGGCTCGTCTAGCGAGCCGGTGATCTTCTTCGGCGCCACTGATGCGCCGACGCAGAAGGCGCTGCTCCTCTACAAGCGCTGGGGCCGCAACCAGGCCGGCGACCTGCTCCGCCTCGTCTAGTTTTCGGCCCTTCGGCAAGCACTGTCCCGCCGCGATTGGCGGCGGGGACATCGAAATGACGTTTCAGCAGCAAGGGCGTATGCATTTGGTTTCGGCGTTCAACACCAAGCAGATCGGCCATGTCGACTGTCCAGGCGGCGGCCAGGTCTGGGTCGATGGCAACATCCTTTATATCGGTCACATGCGGCCGCCGAGCGGCACGACGCTGGTCGACATTTCCGACCCGCGCAATCCGCGCAAGATAGCCACGATCGATGTTCCGCCCGGCTGGCATTCGCACAAGGTGCGCGCCAAGGACGGGCTGATGATCATCAACCACGAGCGCTTTGGTGATGCCGGCCCGGCCGATTTCGGCGGCGGACTGGCGCTTTACGACACAACCAAGCCGGCGCAGCCCAAGCTCATCTCGAAATGGATAACCGGCGGCAAGGGCGTCCACCGCTACGACTTCGACGGCCGTTACGTCTACATCTCGCCGACCGCCGACGGTTATGTCGGCAACATCGTGATGATCCTCGACCTGATCGATCCCACGAAGCCGGTCGAGGTCGGACGCTGGTGGATACCCGGCCAGTGGACGGGTGGCGGCGAAGAATACCCGTGGCATGACTATGTCACGCCGCGTTGCCACCATCCGCTGCGCATGGGCGACCGGCTCTATGTCAGCTACTGGCATCACGGGCTGTTCATCCTCGACATTTCGGACATCACCAAGCCGAAACTGGTCTCGCACGTCAATTCGAGCCCGAGCTTTCCGCATCCCACCCACACCTGCCTGCCGATCCCGCAGTTGCTGAAGGGCCGCAACATCATGGTGGTGGCGGACGAGGATGTCGCCAAACTGCGACCTTCGCCGCCGGCCTTCACCTGGATCTACGACATCACCGACGAGACCAACCCGTTGCCGATCTCGACCTTCCAGGTGCCGGGCCTCGACCCGGATGGGGCGCCGCAACCGCCGATGACCGGCTGCCACCAGCCCTCCGAGCGGTTCAATGGAACCGTCATTCCGTTTGCATGGTTCGCGCAGGGGCTGCGCCTCGTCGACATCGCCGATCCGTTCGCGCCAAAGGAAGTCGGCCATTTCATGCCCGACGCGCCGGAGGGGGCGGAGCGTTCCTCGTCCAACGACGTGACCATCGACGACCGTGGCATCGTCTACCTGATCGATCGCATCCGTGGCGTCGACATTATCGAAACCAGCGTTCTCTAGGGGGGTATGTTGAGCGACAGCACGCGAAAATCCGCCAGCCACTACGCCATCGGCAACAAGAACCCGAACCTGCCGTTTCATCCGGCGGTGCGTGCCGGCGATTTCATCTTCGTCTCGGGCCAGGTGCCGAAGGACGAGAACAACAACATGATCAGCGGCACGATCGAGGAAGAGACGCTGGCGACGCTGAAGACCATTGCGCGCGTCATCGCGCATGAAGGCGCGACGCTGTCGGATGTCGTGCGGATCACCACCTATCTCGAGGATACGCGCGATTTCGGTCGCTACAACAAGGCGTTCCTCGAAGGGATCGGCGACGCCGTTCTGGCACGCACGACCGTCGAGGCAAAGGCCGTCATCAACACCAAGATCGAAATGGACGCCATCGTCTACAAGCCGCTCCCGGCGAGCAAGTAGACCCCTGGACACTAGCGAGGAGACGACATGTACAAGCTGTTAGGCCGCCAGACATCAGGCAACGTCCAGAAGGTGCTCTTCATGCTCGAAGAGCTGGGGGCCTCCTACAAGCGCGAGGATTATGGCCGCCAGTTCGAGAACACGCAGACGGCGGAATACAAGGCGCTCAACCCGACCTCCAAGGTGCCGACGCTGGTCGACGGCGACACCGTGATCTGGGAGTCCAACACCATCCTGCGCTATCTCGCGGCATGCGGCGGCGAACAGTTGAATGGCGCCACGCCGGCCGAAAAGACCGAGGTCGAGCGCTGGATGGACTTCCTGCTGGCGGCGGTCAATCCCGGCTATCTGGCGGCCTTCAAGGGCGCCAAGCTCACGCCCGAGGAACAGACCGCCGAATACAAGGAACAAGTGAAGGACCTTGTCGCGCAGCTCAAGATCGTCGACGGCCATCTGGCCGGCAAGGACTTCCTGGCGCTCGGCAAGCTGACCCTTGCCGACATTGCCTGCGCGCCGATCCTGAAGCGCTGCGTCGACTTCAAGATCGACCGGCCGTCAATGCCCAATCTGGAGCGCTGGGTGGCCGCAATCGCCGCCCGGCCGGCCTTCAAGGCGGCAACCACTGCTGCTCCCGCAAAGGCGGCATGATGATCAAGCGCGCCGCTCTCATCGGACTGGGAACGATGGGTCCAGGCATCGCCGCGCGGCTTTCGCGCGGCGGGCTCGATGTGACGGCGTATGATGTTTCGCCAGGGGCAATCGAGCGCGCCCGCGGCATGCTTGATCTCGCCGGCGGCGTGCTCGACCGTCTCGACATCAAGGCGCCCGGGACTGGCGCCGGCAGCGTGCGTTTCGTCGAGACGATCGCCGAGGCCGTCGATGGCGCCGAACTGGTGATCGAGAACGTGCCCGAGAATATCGACATCAAGGCGCAGACCTATCGCGACATCGATCCGCTGATCGGCCCGTCCGTCATCGTCGCCTCCGACACGTCGGGCATCCCGATCACCAAGCTGCAGGCGCATATCTCGCATCCCGAGCGGATGGTCGGCATGCACTGGTCGAACCCGCCGCACATCATCCCGATGATCGAGGTGATCGGCGGCGAAAAGACCGCGCCTGAAACCGTGACTGTTATCCGCGATCTCATCCGCTCGATCGGCCTGCTGCCGGTGGTGGTGAAGAAGGACATTCCAGGCTTCGTCGAGAACCGCGTGCTCTATGCGCTGCTGCGCGAGGCGGTCGATCTTGTCGAGCGCGGCGTCATCGAGCCGGAAGACCTCGACACCTGCGTGTCCTGGGGCATCGGCTACAAGATCGCGGTCATCGGTCCGATGGCGCTGCTCGATATGGCGGGGCTGGATATCTACAAATCCGTCTCGTCTTTCCTCAATGCCGATCTCTCCAACCGCGACGATGTCGCGCCGATGGTGCTGGAGAAGACAGCTGCGTCGAAGTTCGGCATCAAGTCGGGCGAGGGCATGTTTGCCTACACGCCCGAGCAGACAAAGGCGCTGCAGGGTGAACGGGCGCGCAAGCTCGTCGCGGTGCGGCGCATCCTGGAAGGCCGGGAGTAGCCGATGTCATATGGTGCGCAGAGGGCAGGCCGGTTTGAGGAGTTCCACCGGTCGGCTGTTTGTGTGAAGGGCGCCTTCGCCATCAAGGTGGTGCGGGTGCGGCAGAAAACAGCGCGCGGGGCGACAAGCCATGCGCATTGAAACCATTCGAGCCGCCGGCGACAGGCCGGCCCATATCCGCCATGACGATCTGATCTCCGCCAAGGGCGTTTCGGTGGTCATGGCCCGGCAGCTGATCCTCAGCAACATCGATCTTTCGGTGCCCAAGGGGTCGTTCGTTTCCCTTATCGGCCCTTCCGGCTGCGGCAAGAGCACCTTGCTCAAGGTGCTGGCCGGACTGGTGCAGCCGACCCAGGGCAGCGTTTCGATCGCCGGGCTCGCGCCGACCGAGGCGGCGCGCAAGCGGATGATCGGCCTCGTCTTCCAGGACGCCAACCTGCTCCCCTGGAAAAACGCCGTCGACAATGCCTCGATGCTGCTCAGCATCGCCGACAAGTCGCTGTCGCGCTCGGATCTGCGGGCGCGCGGGCAGGAGATGCTGGAGCTGGTGGGGCTGGGCGACAGCGCCCACAAGCGGCCAAACGAGCTGTCGGGCGGCATGCGGCAGCGGGTCGCCATTGCACGGGCCCTGGCGCTCGATCCCGCAGTCCTGCTGATGGACGAACCGTTCGGCGCGCTCGATGCCATCACCCGCGATTCGATGGGCCAGTCGCTGCTGGAGATCTGGCAGCGGACCGGCAAGACGATCGTGCTCGTCACCCATTCCATCGACGAGGCCATCCATCTGTCGCGCCATGTTCACGTGCTGGGGATCAAGCCCGGGCGGATCACCGAGAGCCTCGACATTGCGCTGCCTTATCCGCGCGACCTGTCGGTCACCGAAGATCCGGAGTTCGTCAGGCTGGTGGTCCAGTTGCGAACGATGCTGCGCTCCAGTCATCAACCGGGAGGCGCGTCTTGAGCGACCAACCCATCACCGACCTTTCCGAGCCGCGCCTCGCCTCCAACTGGAGTGCGGCGACCGGCAGCTGGCTTCCTGCGGTCATCCTGCTGCTGGTGACGATCGTGCTGTGGGAAGCGGCCGTGCGGGTCTTTGCCATATCCGCTTTCATTATTCCCGCTCCGTCCGAGATCGCGAAGTCGCTGGTCGCGCAATGGGGCACGCTGATGCAGGCGACGCTGGTGACGGCGGGCGAGATCCTGTTCGGCTTCCTGGTCTCGGTCGTGGTCGGCATCGCCATTGCGCTGCTCATCGTGCGCTTCGATTGGTTGGGACGCGCCCTGTATCCGCTGGTGGTGCTGTTCCAGAACGTGCCGAAAGTCGCGCTCGCGCCGATCTTCATCCTCTGGTTCGGATATGGACTGGCGCCCAAGATCGGCCTGATCCTGGTCATCGCCTTCTTCCCGGTGACGCTCTCCATGCTGGCGGGCATGCAATCGGTCGACCGCTCGCTGCTGTCGCTGATGAATTCGGTCGGGGCCAGCCAGACGCAGATCCTGTTCAGGATCCGCGTTCCGCACTCGCTGCCGAACCTTATGGCCGGAACCAAGATCGCCGCCACGTTGAGCGTGATCGGCGCCATCGTCGGCGAATTTGCCGGCGCCTCGGACGGTCTCGGCTACGTCATCCAGTTCGCTTCGACCCAGCTCGACACGGCGCTGGTCTTCGCAGCGCTGCTGCTCGTTTCCGTGCTTGGCATCGCCTTCTACTATGCCGCCGAAATCCTCGAACGCATCGTGGTGCCGTGGGCGCCGAAATTCAGCCAGTCCTAGGCCCACTCGATCAACCAAATTCATAAAGGGGAACAAAACATGCTGAGACGGTCACTTATCAAGGCAGCTACCTTGGCAGCTTTTGTCGGCGCGCTCGGCTTCTCCAGCGCGGCTCTGGCGGCCGACAAGGTCAACGTCCAGCTCGACTGGGTGGTGCGCGGCAATCACGCCATGTTCTTCGTCGGCAAGGAAAAGGGCTTCTTCGCCAAGAACGACATCGATGTGGCCGAGATCCGCAAGGGATCCGGCTCGCCGGACGCGATGCGGCTGGTGGGCAATGAGAACGCGGATTTCGGGTTCGGCGATCTTCCCACGCTTGCCGTCGCACGGTCGCAGAATGTCCCGGTCGTGGCGCTGGCGGCTGTCAACCAGCACTCGCCGCTGGGGATCATTTCGCTGGCCAAGACGCTGAAGCTCACCAAGCCGTCCGACCTCAAGGGACTGACCATCGGCATTCATCCGGCCGGCTCCACCTACATCTTCTTCAAGGGCTTCCTGGCCGCCAACGGCCTGACCGAAAAGGACATGACGCTGAACAGCGTCTCGCCTCCCTATGAAAGCTATTTGCTGCTTGGCCGGGTTCAGACGGTCGTCGGCTATATCGATGCGGAGGTTCCCGAACTGGAAGCGAAGGCCGGAGGCCCCGGCTCGCTCAGCATCATGATGGGGGCGGACCATGGGTGGAAAGCCTATGGCTCGGGCCTGTTCACCTCGCAGGCGATGATCAAGGACAAGCCGGACGTCGTACGCCGCTTCGTCAAGGCATACAGGGAGGCCTTCGACTATGTCGTGGCTCATCCGGAAGAGGCCGCCGAGATCACGGCCAAGGCCGCGCCCGGCTATGCGGAGAAAAAGGATGTACTGCTGGCGCAGATCAACGCCGACATCGCATCGACGTTCAGCAGCCCCGACACAAAGGAACACGGTCTTGGCTGGATGACGAAGACGCAGTGGGAGGAGACCCTGAAGACGCTGACGGACCAGGGCGTGCTCAAGACGGCTCTGTCGGCGGACGACGTCTTCACCGACGCATTCCTGGCAAAAGAATAAGGGGCGCGCGGTGTTCGAACGGAAAGCCCGATGACCGCCTACCGGCAGACCAGGCTGTCCCGCGCGATGCCGCAGGACACATCACGCTCGCCTTTCGCCGCATCGGTGCGGTCGAGCGTGACCTGCACGCGGGTGGCATATGCGCGGCTCGCCAGACCGCACCACAGCCGCTCGACGGGCAGGTTCTCGCGTTTGTCGTTGAGGATCGTGAACGTGCCGGTCTTCGCATCGAACCAGAGCTCGACGCGGGTCTTCTTGCCCGGCTCGACCGTTGCGATCCCGGCTGAATACCAGTGGGCGAAGTCGGCGTTGCAGGAGAGGCTTTCGCTGCCCGCATTCGAAATCGTCAACGGAACCATGTCGAGCCCGTCAGTGCCGGTGCGGACGGTGACATGGTGCAACTCAACCGCGTTGGCGAAGGACGACAACGCCAGCATCACCGGAAGGGCATAACGGATCTTCACTTTGCCTGAGCTCCATAATGTAATTTTTCCTAGGCAGTCTATCTCGCTTTTGCGCAATAACAATAAGAATATTGATTGGTAAAACAACAGAGAGGGTAACATGTTAAAGCTTCTTAAGAGCAGTGTAAGTGCAGCTATATTGACCGGTGTCTTGATGGGCGGCGCGCTTGCCGGCGAGGTCAAGTCGATCGCCATCCTGACGCCCGAAGAAGGCACGGACTATGGCTGGAACCAGCAAGGTATCGACGCCGCCAAGGCGGCGGGCAAGGCCGCCGGCGTCGAAGTGGTCGTGGCCCAGGGCCTCGGCTATGGCGACGTTCGTCCGACCTTGCGGGAACTTGCGACCGATGGCGCCAGCCTTCTGATCGCCCATGCCAGCGGCTACAACACCTCGGCGCCCGAAATCGCCAAGGAACTGAAAGTTCCGGTGGCGATCGTCGACACGCCAGCCGGCCTGGAGAAGGGCCTCGTCGCCGACTACACGCTGAGCGGCCACGAGGGTGCCTATCTCGCCGGCCGTCTCGCCGCCAAGGTGTCGCGTTCCAAGTCGGTCGGCATCGTCGTCTCGGGCGAACCGCCATCATGGAATTCGCAGTCGGCGGCATTCGCGCAAGGCGTGAAGGCGGAAAACCCGGACGTCAAGATCACCTATGCGGTGATCGGCCCTGCCGCCTACAGCGACGCGGCCGGCGGCAAGCGCGTCACCGAGAGCGTGATCGCATCGGGTGCCGACATCATCTTCGGCCAAGGCAACGGTTCGAGCTTCGGCATGCTGCAGGCGGTCGAGACGACCAAGGCAGCCGATGGCGGCAAGGTCTATTTCATCGACGTCATCGGCGACAAGTCACCGATCGACAAGGGCTTCCTGCTGTCGTCGGTGGTGTGGAACATCGAGCCGGTCTATGCGGCGATGATTGCCGACCTGAAGGCCGACACATTCGGCACCAAACACTATACGATCGGCCTCAAGGACGACTCGGTCAAGCTGCTGAAGACCGCTGCGATCCCGGACAATGTCTGGACGGAAATCCAGGCGCTGCGCGAGGACGTCATTTCCGGCAAGATCAAGGTCGAGCCGGTCTATGACGCGGACGCCGTCAGGGCACTGATGACCAGCGTCGCCCAGTAAGGCGATCACGGTCAGCTGCCGGAGGGGTGATCCGTTCACCCCTCCGGACGATTCCTGTTTTTTGGTGCTGGGCTTTCATGAGCGGTTTTTCTTCATCGTCCGTTGCCGGGCGCGACATCGTCGCGCTTGAAGGCGTGACCAAACGGTTCCCCGGCATCGTTGCCAATGACAGCGTCGACCTGTCGGTCCGCCCGGGCGAAGTGCATGTGCTGCTGGGCGAGAACGGTGCTGGAAAATCGACATTGATCGGCATGTTGTCCGGCCTGCAGCAGCCGGACGAAGGACGCATACTGGTCGACGGCAAACCGACGCCGATCACCTCGCCGCGCCATGCGCTGGCACTCGGCATCGGCACCGTATTCCAGCACATGATGCTGGTGCCGACGCTGACGGTGGCGGAGAACCTTCTGCTTGGCGGGCCGTGGTGGCAGCGCCCCAGGACCGAGGAACTGGCGGCGCGCGTCGCCGAGATCACCGGCACGCTCGGCATCACCGTCAAGCTTCAAGCCAAGGTATCGGAGTTGTCGCTCGGCGAGCAGCAGCAGGTCGAGATCCTGCGCGCGATGCTGCGCAACAGCCGGCTGCTCATCCTTGACGAGTCCACCTCCATGCTGACGCCGAAAGGCATCGACGAACTGGGCGCGCTGATGCGCCGCCTTGTCGAGCAGGGCCTGGCGATCGTCTTCATCACCCATAAGCTCAAGGAGGCGGCTGCCTTCGGCGACCGCATCTCGGTGCTGAAGCTCGGCCGCAAGGTCGGCGAGATCCCGCCCGAGCGGTTTCGCACGCTGGGCGAACAGGAGATCGTCTCCGAGATCGTGGAATTGATGTTCGGCAAGCAGAAGGATGATCCGGAAGCCGTCGAGCGTCCGGTCCGCACTGCCCGGGCAGAAGCGGCCCCGCTGCTTCAGATCGCGGATCTGGCGGTTGCGCCGACCGACAATGCACCGGGCCTGTCGTCGATCTCCTTCGACATCCGCCCGGGCGAGATCCTGGGCATAGCCGGCATCGACGGCAACGGCCAGAAGCAGCTGGCGGAAGCGCTGGCCGGCCAGCGTACAGCTGCCGGCGGCTCGATACGGCTGGAAGGCGCCGCCATCGAGACGCTGAGCGTCGGCGAGCGCCGCCGGCGCGGCCTTCGCTACCTGACCGACGACCGGCTGGGCGAGGGCACTGTCGGAACCTTCCCGGTCTCGATCAACTTCTTTCTCAAGCAGGTCGGCGCGGCTCCGTTCTGGCGCAACGGCGTCGAGCAGCGCGCGGAGATCGACAAGCGCGCCGCGCAGCTCGTGCGCGAATACGACGTGCGTACGCCGAGCCTGAAGACGCCCGTCGCGCGGCTGTCCGGCGGCAACATCCAGAAGGTGCTTCTGGCACGGGAACTGGCTGAAGGCGCCAAGGTGGTGATCTTCAACAAGCCGACCTACGGGCTCGATCTCGCCAACACTTTGGCGTCGCGCCAGCGCATTCGCGACACGGCGGCGCGTGGCCTTGCGGTGCTGCTGATCTCCACCGACCTCGAGGAATTGCTTGGTCTGTGCGACCGCATCGCCGTCATCGCCGAGGGAGCTTTGGTCGGCACCGTCGAGAACGTAGACGACGCCCGCACCAAGGTCGGTCGCCTGATGATCGGACTTGCCGCATGAGCATCGACACCGCACCCACGGTCAGTGCTACCGCACTCGATGCCACGAGCGGGGCAACGACGCGTCGCGACATCGCGCATCGGTTGCTGATGACGCTCGGCCCGATCCTCATCGCTCTCGTCATAGCCGGCTGTATCCTGCTTGCGGTCGGCGTCGACCCGCTCGCCTACTACGGCTTCGTGCTGGAGAAAGGACTGTTCTCGCCGCTCGGCATCCAGCAGACGCTGACGCGCATGGCGCCGCTGCTGTTTCTTGCCGCCGGCCTGATCGTGGCCTTTCGCGCCGGCATGTGGAATCTCGGCGGCGACGGCCAGTTCCTGCTCGGCGCGGTGACGGCGGCGGCCAGCGCTCCTATGTTCGTGCAGGTCATGCCAGCCTGGCTGGCGCTGGTCTGCTCGTTCCTCATCGCCATGGTGGTGGCGATGATCTGGTCGCTGGTGCCGGCCCTGCTGCGTGCCTATCAGGGCGTCAACGAGATCATCACCACGCTGATGATGACGTTCCTCGGCACCTCGCTCGCCAATGTGCTGGTCAAGCTGGCGTTTCGCGACCCCAACACGACCGTGCCGCAGACCCGTACGCTGCCGGTGGAAGACCGGTTGCCGCGCCTGTTCGAAACGACCATCACCAGCGGCTTGCTGCTTGGGCTGGCGGCGATCGTCATCGTGCATCTGGTGATGACGCGCACGGCGTTCGGGCTGAAGCTGAGGATCGTCGGCGCCAATCCACGCGCGGCGGTTCACTCGGGACTCGGTGTCCCCGGCCTGACCGTCGCCGTCTTCGCCATTTCGGCCGGGCTGGCCGGGCTTGCCGGCGCCGTCGACATCATCGGCGTCCAGGGCAATGTCCGCGCCGACTGGAATCCCGCCTACGGGCTTGCGGTGATACCCGCCGTGTTTCTCGCCCGCATGAACGGCTTTGCAGCCATCGGCTTCGTGTTCCTGCTTTCGGTGCTTTCGATCGGCGGTGAGAGCGCGGCGCGCCGGCTCGGCGTGCCCAATCATTTCACTCTGGTGCTGGTTTCCATCGTGCTGATCGTGCTCGCGCTCGCCGAATATTTCGATCACCGATACAACCAGTCGCGGAGGGCCTAGGGCATGACCGGGCTGTTCAGCGAAGTCTTTCTCAGCGCGCTCCTGTTCGGCGCCGTCACCGCGGCGATCCCGCTGCTGCTTGCCGGGCTCGGCGAGCAGATCTCCGAGAAGGCGGGCGTGCTCAATATCGGCATCGAAGGCATGATGCTGGCCGGCGCCTATCTCGGCTTTGTCGGCGCTTTCTATTCCGGGTCGCTGTGGCTGGGCTTTCTCACCGGTGCCGCCGGGGGTGCTGCGGTGGCGCTTGTCATGGCGCTGCTTTGCGTGCGCATCGGGCTGAACCAGATCGTCATCGGCATCGCGCTGACCTTGGGGCTCGAGGGCCTGACGGCACTGCTCCACCATTTCCAGTTCTCACGCAGCTACCCGCGCCTGCCCGCGGCGGATGCTACCGTCATCCCGCTGCTTTCGGACATCCCGGTCATCGGGCCTGCATTCTTCAAGCATCATCTGATCGTCTATCTGGCGGTCGCGCTGGTTTTCGGCATGAGCTACCTCTATCGGCGCACGCAACTCGGCCTCAATTTGCAGGCGGCAGGCGACAAGCCGGCCGCGCTCGATGTCGCCGGCATCGATGTCGTGCGGACCCGCACCATCGCCGTGTTGACGACCGGAGCGCTGGCTGGGCTCGGCGGCGCCTATCTCGCCAATGTCGGGGCTGGGCTGTTCATTCCGTTCATCACCAATGGCGCGGGCTTTCTCGGCATCGTGCTGGCCATGCTGGCGCGCGGTCGCCCGATCTGGGTGCTGTTCGGTGCGTTGCTGTTCGGCGTCTGCCTGTCGCTGACGACGGCCATGCAGGTGGCCGGCATCAACATACCGACCGACATCATCCAGATGCTGCCGTTCCTGGCGGTGATGATCATGCTGGTGCTGTTCGGCCGGCGCGCGAGCCTGCCGGCGGCGCTCGGCATTCCATACGAGCGCGGCGCGCGCTGAGGACAATTCATGCGCGGATGGGACCCGCGCCAATAAAGGAGGCAAGAATGTCGGATACCAAGGTCTACCTGCTCGATGGCGGCTCGCTCGTTCTCGACGGCTATCATGTGTTCTGGAATCGCGGCCCTGGCGGCGAAGTGCGCTTCCCGGTCTATTCGATCCTGATCGAGCATGCCGAGGGCCGGTTCCTCATCGACACCGGCTACGACTACGATCATGTGATGAAGGTGCTGCCATTCGAAAAGCCGATCCAGGAAAAGCACCAGACCATCCCCGGCGCCCTGGCGCTGCTCGGCCTTGAGCCGAAGGACATCGACGTCGTGGTCAACTCGCATTTCCACTTCGATCATTGCGGCGGCAACAAGTATTTTCCGCATGCCAAGAAGATCTGCCACCGGACCGAGGTGCCGCAGGCGTGCAATCCCCAGCCTTTCGAACATCTCGGCTATTCCGATCTGAGTTTTTCGGCGGAGGCTGCAGAAGCGCGTGGCGCGACCGGGCAATTGCTTGCGGGTACGACACGGGCGAATTCGACCTTCGAAGGTGTCGATGGTGACGTCGAGCTTGCCAGGGGCGTCCGGCTGATCTCGACGCCCGGCCATTCGATCGGCCACTACAGCCTGCTGGTGGAGTTCCCCAAGCGTAAGCCGATCATGTTCACCATCGACGCGGCCTATACGCAGAAGAGCCTTGAAACGCTGTGCCAGGCGGCCTTCCACATCGATCCGGTGGCGGGCGTTAATTCGATGCGCAAGGTGAAGAAACTTGCCGAGGACCATGGCGCCGAGCTGATGTACTCGCACGACATGGACAACTTCAAGACCTACAGGACCGGCACGCAATTCTACGGCTGACCGCAGTCAGGAGGAGACAAGACGATGCGCTATCTCGAACATGCCGATCCGGTCATCACCCTGACCGCGGGGCCGGTGAACGCCTATGCCGAAGTGCTGCGCGGCCTCGGGCGCACGGTGCTCTACGACTACGACCCGGCGTTCCAGCTTTTCTACGAAGGTGTGGTCGACAAGGCGCAAAAGGCGATGCGGCTGTCGAACAAGCCGGTCATCCTGCATGGCGAGCCCGTGCTTGGCCTGGAGGCCGCCGCGGCCTCGCTGATCACGCCGGACGATGTCGTGCTCAACCTTGCCTCCGGCGTTTACGGCAAGGGGTTCGGCTATTGGGCGAAGCGCTATTCGCCACATCTGCTCGAGATCGAGGTGCCCTATAACGAGGCGATCGATCCGCAGGATGTCGAGGCAATGCTGAAGGCGCATCCGGAGATCACCGTCGTTTCCGTCTGCCACCACGACACGCCGTCCGGCACCATCAATCCGATCGACGCCATCGGTGCGCTGGTCTCGGCGCATGGCGGCTATCTCATCGTCGATGCGGTCTCGTCCTTTGGCGGCATGAAGACGCATCCCGAGGATTGCAAGGCCGATATCTATGTCACCGGCCCGAACAAATGCCTGGGCGCGCCTCCCGGCCTCACGATGATGGGTGTCAGCGAGCGGGCCTGGGCCAAGATGAAGGCCAATCCCCTGGCGCCGCGCGCGTCGATGCTGAGCATCGTCGACTGGGAGCATGCGTGGTCGCGGGACAAGCCGTTTCCATTTACGCCGTCGGTCTCGGAGATCAACGGGCTCGATGTCGCGCTCGACCTCTACCTCAATGAGGGACCGGAGGCGGTGTGGGCGCGCCATGCACTCACCGCCAAGGCCATGCGCGCCGGCGTTGCCGCGATGGGCCTGTCGATCTGGGCTGCCAGCGACAGCATCGCGTCGCCGACCACGACCGCTGTCCGCACGCCCGACGGTGTCGACGAGAAGGCGCTTCGCCAGGCCGCGCGCGCCCGTTACGGCGTGGTGTTTTCGTCGGGCCGCGGCGAGACCTTGGGAAAGCTGACGCGCATCGGCCATATGGGACCGACAGCCCAGCCGATCTATGCGATCGCGGCGCTGACGGCACTGGGCGGCGCCATGAACGCGGCCGGCCAGAAACTGGCGATCGGCAGGGGCATCGACGCGGCGCTGGCCGTGATCGACGCCGACGCCTGAACAGACATCACCACGGATTGAGGGAGCATTTTCATGACTGAACGGCTTGCGGGAAAGACGGCCCTGGTTACAGGCGCCGCGCAGGGTATCGGCAAGGCGATCGCAGCGCGGCTTGCCGCCGACGGTGCGACCGTCATCGTCAGCGACATCAATGCCGAAGGCGCCGGGGCGGCGGCCGCGGCGACAGGCGGAAAGGCGAGGGCGATCGCCGCCGACATTTCCGATCCGGCATCCGTCAAGGCACTCTTCGCCGAAATCCAGGCCCTGACCGGGGGCATCGACATCCTGGTCAACAATGCCAGCATCGTGCCGTTCGTCGCCTGGGACGATGTCGATCTCGACCATTGGCGCAAGATCATCGACGTCAATTTGACCGGCACTTTCATCGTCAGCCGTGCCGGTACGGACCAGATGCGTGCGGCGGGGAAGGCCGGACGGGTAATCAGCATCGCATCCAACACCTTCTTTGCCGGCACGCCGAACATGGCCGCCTATGTCGCGGCCAAGGGTGGCGTCATCGGCTTCACCAGGGCGCTCGCCACCGAGCTTGGCAAATACAACATCACCGCCAATGCGGTGACGCCCGGCCTGATCGAGAGCGACGGCGTCAAGGCGAGCCCGCACAACGAGGCGTTCGGCTTCGTCGAGATGCTTCAGGCGATGAAAGGCAAAGGGCAGCCGGAACATATCGCCGACGTGGTTTCGTTCCTGGCCTCCGACGATGCGCGCTGGATCACTGGCCAGACGCTCAATGTCGACGCAGGGATGGTGCGCCACTAGCCAAAAGCGCATCCCAAAAACGCTACGACCCTTCCGGGCGACCTGCATTTTGGGTCGCAACAGCGGATGAGCGCGGCCGTGTCCGCAAGGCCGTGCCGTAAATGGCCAATCAAGGAAAAATCATAGTGGACTTCGGATTCGACACGTCGGTTTTCGACGGGCTGACGATTGCAATGCTGATCGCCGGCCTGGCCATGACCGGAATTGCCTCCGGCGTGCTCGCCGGTCTGCTGGGAGTCGGAGGCGGCATCGTCATCGTTCCGGTGCTGTTCTGGGTGCTTAGCCTGTTCCACTTTTCGCCTGCTGTGATCAGCCATCTGGCGGTCGCGACATCGCTTGCGGTCATCATCCCCACCTCGATCTCGTCGATGCGGTCGCACAACAGGCGCGGTAATGTCGACCGGGCACTGCTCACTCTGTGGGGACCGGCCATTTTCGTCAGTGCCCTCATCGGCGGCATCATGTCGAAATTCATCCCGGGCGCCGGCTTGCGGCTGGTCTTCGGCGTCGTCGGCCTGCTGGTGGCCGTCAACATGGCATTGCCGAAGCACCTCGTGATCTCCGATCACCTGCCGCAAAGCGGCTGGATCAACCGCGCGATCGCTGCTGTGATCGGCTTTGTCTCTTCGCTCATGGGAATTGGCGGCGGCACACTGTCGGTGCCGACGCTTTCCAGCTTCTCCTTTCCGGTGCACCGGGCCGTCGGCACATCGTCGGCGCTTGGCCTGCTTATCGCGCTGCCGGCGGTGGCCGGATTCATCTGGTCGGGTCTCGCAATTGCAGGCAGGCCTCCGCTCAGCCTGGGTTACGTCAGCCTGCCGGCGGTTGCCATCATAGCGCCCGTGAGCTTTCTGTTCGCTCCTCTGGGCGCAAGGCTCGCCCACGCGCTCAACCCGCGCTACCTGAAACTTGCCTTTGCGTTCTTCCTGGCGATCACGGCCGGGCGAATGCTGCTTTCCTGAATCAGGTTCAGCGGCCTACGGCTATTTTTCCCGCATGGCCCGGCGGAAGTTCTGCGTGATCGGCTCGGCGAGATAAGAGAGCACGGTGCGAGCCCCCGTCCGGATCATCGTCTCGCTCGACATGCCGGGCAGCAGCTTGCGGCCCTCCAGCTTGCCGAGTTCGCTTTTGTCGATCACAACCGTCGCGGCGAAATAAGGTGCGCCGCTGCGTTCCTCAACCATGCGGTCAGCCGACACGATCTCCACGACGCCCTCGAGCGGCGGCAGGTTGTAGCGGGCGAAGGCCGGGAAGCTGACGCGCGCGAGCTGTCCGGGTGCGATCGTCTCGACATCCTCCGGCTTGACCATAGCCTCGACCACGAGTTGTTGTCCGAGCGGTACGATCGTCATCAATGTCTCACCGGGTTTCACGACACCGCCCGCCGTATGGACCTTCAGCTCCATGACGATGCCGTCAACCGGCGCGACGACGTTGGTACGGCTAAGCACGTCCCTGGCGGAACGCTCCTGCTGTCCGAGGTCAAACAGCTCCGCCTCGACCTTGCTCAACTCGTCGACGGCCTCGTTCAGGCGCACTGTGTTGAGGTTCAGGATCTGCATGTCGATCTCGGCCATGGCGCGTCCGGCACGGGCGATTGCCGCGACATTGGTGGCGCGCTCGCCCTCGATCTCCCGCTGTTGGCGTCTGAGCGACAGGTTCCGTTCGCGGGTGGTCAGCCCTTTCTTGAGCAGACCCTCAAGGTCTTTGCTTTCACCCTCGATTGCCTCGATCTGCTTGTCTTCCGTGACGATAAGCTGCTCCAGCCCCGTTATCTCTTCCTCGACCTGGTGACGGCGCTGGCCGAGAATTTCCTGCTCGTCCTTCAGATTGTGGTGCTTCGCTGTAAACACGTCACGCTGTGCTGCCACCGCGTCCTTCACGGCGATCGCGGGGTTTGCGAGCAACGCCGGATTGAACTCGATCTCGGTCTTGCCGTCACGCTCGGCCCTGAGACGCGCGGCCAGCGCCTCACGCGTTGCTATCCGGTTCTGGATCAGGTCGAGCTGCGCCTTTGCCTGCGTGTCGTCGAGCCCGACGAGGATCTTGCCCGCCTTGACGATATCCCCGTTGGCGGCGTTCAACTCCGCGATGATGCCGCCCTCGAGGTGCTGGATGAGCTTGCGGTCGCCAGCGACCTTGATCACGCCCGACGCTACCGCAGCGCTGTCCAGCGGCGCCAGGGCCGCCCATCCCCCGGCCACGCCGAAGAACAGGAACATGATCGCGAAGCCGGTGCACGTCACGCCGGTGAGACGGAGGGGTTGCGGCTCCAGGAGAGAGGGCGGCGCGAGGGGCAGCGGCACGACCTTCAATTCGGGGGGGCGGCTCATGCTTCCTTGACCTCTTTGATTTCCTTCACCACTTCAAGGGCTGGCAACTGGGCCACCTTGGGCAGATGGGCCACCTTGCCGACACGGCTGGCGAGTTCATTGAAGACATGATCGCGCGGCCCGAAGAGATCTTGAGCGCCGTGGTTGAGGACCAACACCTTGTCGACTTTGTCCAGGATGCTTGGCCGGTGCGAGATCAGGATCAGGGTCGTACCTGCCTCCTTGAGCCCACCGATGACCGTGGCGAGCGCCTGCTCGCCTTCGTGGTCGAGATTGGAGTTAGGCTCGTCAAGGATAAGGAACGCGGGGTCGCCGTAAAGCGCCCGCGCCAGTCCGATGCGCTGGCGTTGCC
This sequence comes from Mesorhizobium sp. WSM4808, assembly GCF_055811675.1. Classification (NCBI taxonomy): domain Bacteria; kingdom Pseudomonadati; phylum Pseudomonadota; class Alphaproteobacteria; order Hyphomicrobiales; family Phyllobacteriaceae; genus Mesorhizobium; species Mesorhizobium sp. WSM4808. The sequence goes on along the minus strand of NZ_JBVVQX010000003.1, from coordinate 173,221 downwards.
CTCCGGACAGTGCCGCGCCACCTTGACCGATCTCGGTGGCGTAGCCCTTCGGCAGCCCCTTGATCAGTTCATGGACTCCCGCCAATTGCGCGGCCTTGACCACGTTGTTGAAAGTTGCGGGATTGAGCGACGCAAAACGGGCGATGTTCTCGGAGACGGTGCCGGCGAAGAGCTCGATATCCTGCGGCAGGTAGCCGACATGTCGACCCCGGTCCTCGGCCGCCCATTCGACAACGTTCATTCCGTCAAGCAACGCGCGACCACCGGTCGGCCGCCAAGTGCCGGCCAACACGCGCGCAAGGCTCGTCTTACCGGCTGCGCTCGGGCCGACCAGCGCCATCGCTTCACCGGGCTTGAGCTGGAAGCTGATTCCTCGCAGGATTGGTTCGCCGCCCTGTCTGGCGAGCATAATATTCTCGGCCACAAACTTGCCTTTCGGGCGCGGCAGTGGCAGGGCCGGCGTGGCCTCCGGTCGCTGACCGGCCATTGCAACCAGGCGCTTGTAAGCAGCCCGTGCCCCGATCGTCGCCTTCCATGTACCGATCGCTTGCTCGACCGGGGCCAAGGCGCGGCCCATCAGGATCGAGGCGGCGATCATGATGCCGGGCGAAGCCTCGTTCTTCAGCACCAGATAGGCGCCGAGGCCGAGCACGGCCATCTGCAGGGCCAGCCGGAAAGAGCGCGCGAGGGCCGAGATGACACTGGATCGGTTGCTGGCGCGAGATTGCGCATCATTTGCCTCGTCCTGCTGCGCCTTCCAGCTCTCGAGCAGGGGATTCAACATGCCCATGGCCTGGACGACTTCCGCGTTGCGGATCGTTTGCTCGGCCTGCATGTAGGCTCGCGTCTGGGCGATCGCGGCTTCCGCCAGTGGCTTGCGGGTCAGGTACTCGGTAAGCAACGCCAATGCGAACAGCGCGATACCGCCGCAGGTCGCCAGCCAGCCGAGCCAAGGGTGCATGAGGAAGATAGCGCCCAGGAAGATCGGCGCCCAAGGCGCGTCGAGGATCGGGTAGATACTCGGGCTGGTAAAAAAATTCCGCACCTGGTCGAGATCACGCAGCGCCCGGGCGTTGATCTGACCGGGCGCCGAGGCGGCGTGTTCGACCGATACGGTCAGGAGAACCGGCGCCAATCGCGCGTTCAGCCACGTGCCGACTTTAGCCAGAAGGCGCGCGCGCACAACTTCCAGCGCCGCCATTGTTGCGAGCGCCGTCGCCGCCATCAATGACAGCATTACCAACGTTTCCAGGCTGTGGCTGCCCAACACGCGGTGATAGACCTGGAGCATGTAGAAGGCGCCGGTCAGCATCAATATGTTGATGCCGGCGCTGAACCAGATAAGTGGTCTGACAGCGCGCTTGGCCTCTTTCATCACCGCTTGCAGGGCAGAGGGATGCGGGTTTTTCATCGTTAATTATCCCTGGTGTGCGGTTATGTTGGTATATTGGTAAGCAGGTGGTCATGTAAAAAGACCGGCCCCCGGCGGGTTAAGAGGGGGCCCGGTCAATCAATCTTGTCCTGTAAAGGGGCAGCGTTTAACTGCCCCTCTGGGCAAGTTTAGGCGACCACGTCCACTAGAATGTGGGCCGCCGGGGTCGGCGTTACGTCGCCGTCCGCGTCGGCAAGCTGAACGGCAAAGTCAAGGCTGGCGTTCAACGTACCGGAAGTGCTTTGCACAAACCCGATGTCCACGATCTTGAGGACGTCGTTGTCGGTCAGGTCGAGATTTTGCTGGGCACCCGCCAAGCTACCGCCGCCCGCGCCGGTCGTATTGACAAAGTTGATACCCGTGCCGGTCAGACCGTTCGCGGACTGCATGATCTGCACGCCCTGAATAAGGACGTTAGCATTGGTAGTGTAGTCGTTCTGCTCGATAATGATCAACGCGTCGTTGTTGGAACCCGAATACCCTGACAGGGAGAACTCGGCATCGTACGGGGCGGGTACAACAGCACCGCCCTTGAGGAAGTCCGAGTTCTGGATATTCAAGGCGACGGTAGTCTCGGTGTCGTCCGACGTGGAGGCCGTGCCCTTGGTGTCGACCAAGTCAAGGATCAAGACGAGGTCCTCGGCATTGCCGATGCCGTCGAACTTCAGCACGATACCGCTAGCTGTCGTTGTCGGCTCGGTCCGTTCGTGTTGGATGCCCGGTGTGACGGGATCAACATCGACGCCGGGGTTCGGGTCGTTGAGCACTGCCGGCTCTTTGAAGAACCGTATCGTCAACAGTTCGCCCTTCTGGATCGTATCACCGGCGACACCATTCTCGCCTTGGGTTGCAGAAACCCAAGTCGTGACGGCACTGGCGGCCATGTCGTGGTTGGCGCCGTCAAACGCGATGTCAGCGGTAGACCCTTCGCCGTTCTGCGAGAAGCTAAACGGCGAATTATTGGCCGTGAACTGCACGAGGAACGGGTTTGGATCACCATTCGGCGTCAACTGCGCCACGACGACTTCCGGGTGGCCCGAATTAGTGTTCGGGTTCCGAGCGAAGTCCTGACTGGTGTGGACGACATCAAAGGCGAACCCATCGATAACGTCGTTCAGGGCAATCGAGTAGGTGTCGTTGACCTTGTCAAAGATCAGCTGACCACCCGCCGTCGCGTCCTGAATACCAGCCGTGATCGGGTCCTTGTCGTAGTGGAACGTGAAGTTGAACGTCGCAGAGTTGGCGTCCTCCGACACGAGCGTAGCGTATGCCGGTGCGGCAGGCGCATTGTTAACGTTCGCAAAGATCGCGGTGCCGTTAGACCCCGTGATCGGCGGTGTCGCGCTACCGACAAAACCGGAGAGAGCAAGCTGCACCCCAGCCACGTTAAGATTACCGTCCACGAAGTCCGACTTGTCGTCGGAGTTGCCGGCGATGTTATCGGCACCGTCATAGTCCGGAATGTCGTTACCGATACTGTACCCGAAGACACCGGTAGCTGCGAGGGCCGGCGGGGACACCACGTTGTGCAACGTCTCGCGCTGGATGCCTGATGCCGGGTCACCGTCGAACGGTGCCGTGATCGTCGGGCCGTCGTCCGTGAAGGTAAGGTTCTGGCCGATGTTGACAAAAGCCGATGCCTGGTCGCCGTCCTTGTCGGTTATGGTGGCGGTGAGCTTGATAAGGTTGTCGGCGGTCAACGTCTCCGTATCGTTGGGTCCGCTGTTGGGATCGTGTATAATCGCCCGATCCTGGTTGAGCGTCACAACACCAAAGGCGTCCACGCTGGCCGTGAAGACCAGAAGATTACCGACTGCGGTGCGACCCTCGACAGCCCCACCGCTGACCGTCAAGTTGACAGCCTCACCGGAAAGTGTATCGACAAGACCGCTGTTGGCACCCGACACGCTCACACTGAGCGCGTAAGTTGTGGTCCCGGCCCCGTCAGCGCCGTAGAGACCCGTGAAGTTCGACGAGTAGTCGGCGGTCGAGTTGCCCGCGAGATTGGTCTCATCAACCGTGGCGCTGGCCTCTGCGCCCCCTGCGTTGATGCTCGGGCCGTCGTCCTTGAAGATGAGGTTCTGACCAATGTCCAGGGTGGCCGATTGATGGTCGCCGTCCTTGTCGGTGACGGTTGCGGTGAGCTTGACCAGGTTGTCGGCGGCCAGGGTTGTGCTCTCGTCGGGGTCGGCGGTCGGATGCACCACCGCCCGTATCTGGTCGAGCGTCACGCTGCCGGTACCGCTGACAGCGACCGTGAAGACGAGGTCGTTGCTGGTAACGGTGCGACCTTCGATGACGCCGCCATTGAGCGAGAGGACAACCGCTTGTCCGGTTAGGGTATCTACGATGCCAGTTACGCCTGCCGTGAAGCCGAGCGCGTAGGTCACCGTGCCGGCGCCGTCGGAGCCGAAAGCCGAGCTGAAGTTGACCGCAAAGCTCTGCACGTCGTTGGTCCCCAGCACCGTCTCGTCTACAGTCAGTGTAGGCTCCGTGCCGGTCGATGAAATGCTAGGCCCGTCGTCATCGAAGTTGATGAAGGAGCCGACCTCTTCGTTGTAGGCGTTGGCTACGTTGCCAGCAAAGTGGACTTCCTTGACATCGAAATAGTCTTTGTCGGTGTCGATATTCTTGATGGTGAAGCGATCAAAGGTTCCGCCAACCCCACCCGCGGTCGTGAAATCGACCGTCACGCCCTCGCCGACATCCTGTAGGATCGCTCCAGTGCTGGTAAGATCGACCGTGATGCCGAGTTGTGCGGCAGTCATCGTGACGCCGTTCAGTTTGAACGTCACGCCGGTGATATTGATCTCCGTACCGAGAGCATCACTGGGGAACGCGGCGCCCTCTTCGTTCCCGGCTTCGTTATAGGCGTGAATCTCGATGTCAGCCTTGGTATTGGTCGGCGTGGATTGCGAAATCGAAAAACCCGCACCGGAGACGGTCTCGATGTGGGTGTTGTAGTCAGGCGCCACGGTTGGCGTGTCGGTAAACGTCTTCCCCGCGCTCTGGGTGCCGCCATTGATCAGGTCGATCTGAAGTTCACGGCCAAAACGCACGTCTTGGGATGAGACACCCAGGCCTTGCGTGCTGACGTTGACTTCGGCCTGTACGCCATTGTCATGAGCCGTGACTAGGATCTTCTGCGGGCTCGCCGTATCGGCGTCGAGGATATACCATTTGTTGTGTCCGGGAGGGGCGTCACCAAGCGAGCTGAAATTGAGCACCGTGGTCCCGGTGACCGAGGCGAAAACCTTATTGGTCAGATCAATTTGGTCATCCGGGTTAGCCGCATTCGGATGCAACAACGACACGTACTGGACCAGGTAAAGGTCGGCAGTGGTGGCGCTTGTGGAATTCAGCCCGAACGAGAGGGCGAGAGGCCCGGTTGCAGCCGGTGCGGCGGACGGGTCAGAGGTACCAATGACGCCAATTACGACGTTTGGATGCGTTGGGTCCTGAAACAGCCAGACATAACTGCCATCGACTGTCTTGATAAGACTGTTTACGCCGACGGTCGTGGAAAACGCCGTGCCGGAGGAGTTCTGGGCCAGAATGATTGAGGTGATGGTTTCCCCTGCGTTCGCCGAGGCCACCACGAAGTTGGCCTGGAAGGCGACTTCCGGTGAGGTCAGTCCGCCCGCGCCGTCGAGGCCCAGGAGATATGTAAGCGTGGCGTTGGTGCTGTGCGGCGGAAGGGAGGAGTCAACATCATCGTCCTGAAGGCCGGTGGTCTCGTCGATGATGATGTCTTGAGCTACGATGTCGAGTGCCATGGAGATTCTCCTTGGTTCAAAATGCTTTCTGGAAAAGGGATGCAGCCCCCAATGCCGGAAATGCACCTACCCCGGTGCAGCCGGTCGCATACTGAAATGCGCCCCTCCAATTTCATTGTGCCGCCGGCGCAGAGGGCGCGTCCATTCCCGGTTGGATAGTATTGCGGTCAATGTCCGCACCTGATCGAACGATATATATCCTTCGATAGATCAGGTTGGCGGGCGCTGCGGGAGGTCGCGCAGGCACGCGCCAGACGCCGTCAGACGGCTCTCCGGCCGTTGCCGTGCGTACAATGTCGGTGCGAGTGGAGAGTGTTCAGAGCAGGCCGGTTCGACCCATTCCCGGTCGCTCGGCGGCTTTGCCGTGCGTCATCCAGGCCAGTTCCGCCCGGCCGCCGAGGTGCAACTTTTCGTAGACGTGATGCAGGTGCATCTTCACCGTGCCTTCGGATAAATGCAGCCGCTGCGCGATGGTTTTGTTGCGCAGCCCGCGCGAGACGAGATCGGCGATTTCGGTCTCCCGCCCGGTCAGCCTGGACATTGGCTGCGGCTGCGAGCCGGGCATCAGCAGCTGCTGGACGATCTTGTTGTCGATCCACTTCTTGCCCGCCGCCACCGCATTCACGCATTCGATGAGAAAGCGGTGGCTGATGCCGTCCAGAAACAGGCCATCGACGTCGAGCGTCTGTATTTCCCTGACATCGAGCCCGCCGGTTGGCTGCACGATGAAGATGATGCCGAGAGCGCTGCTGCAGGCCTTCAGCCGTGAGGAAAGACCTGATGTCTGTTGGTCCGCGAGATCCACGCCCACGATGACCATATCAGGCCGATGGCGCTCCACATGAGCGAGAACGTCCACAGGGCGGCGACACTGGGCGACAACATCGTGTCCAGCCTTCTGCAACACCCATTCCAGACCAGCGAGATACACCCCTCGCGGGTCCGCGACAACTAACGTTGACATGCGAACACCGCCCGTAAAAAACGCAACGAACTTGGTTAAACACCCGTTAAATCAGGAAACCAGAGCCTAGGCCGATTGTCAAGGAATAGCTAATATACATGTTGCTATAATAACGACCCGGGGCCGCGGGGCGGAACTGCGCCGTGAAAGGCCAACCTATGATATGCCTGCGACTTCAAGGTTCTAACGTCCCTTGCCGCGCGGCCCAGTCGTACGGGTACAGGCAGTAAAAATAGCCGGTGCGTTCGGTTGCGATGTATTTCAGATGCGTGCCATTGGGCAGCCAGACGATGTCGCCAGGGCGGCATTCGTGGCGGCCGTCATCCAGTTCGATCGTCAGCGTGCCTTCATGGATGAACAGCACCTCGTCATAGGTCACGGTCCAGTCGATCGAGGCGTTCTCCAGATACTCAATGCCACCGCCCATGGTCCGGCTGATGTCGGCATTGATCACGCGCGCGATCGACGACGTTCCGGTCGGCGTGACTGATGGCTTCAGAGTCAACTCGCTGTGCTTGAAAATCTTGGCCTTGGACATTGTCATCCTTTCTTTCCACGAAGATTGGCTTTGGAGGGAGTGACGCCGGACGGAGCCAGCCCGGCGAGCCATCTCGTCACCGGATCCAGCTTGCGCCCGGCATGTTCCAGATCGTCGCGCCGACGCACCGCGCCACGGACGAAATGCGCACCGACGAAGCGAAAGGGTTCGGGCGGGAAACCGCGCGTCACCGGACGCACCAGCGCCGAATGCGTCAGTTCCGATTCGCCGTCAGTCAGCAGGCCGGTGAGGATCTCGCCGCCGATATAAGCCATTGTCGTGCCATTGCCGGAAAAGCCGTAGCCGTAGACGACATCGCGGTTGGCGGGCAAAGCGCCGAACAGCGGGACGCCGCTGATCGTCCGGTCGATCGGGCCGTTCCACGATGTCTCGAGTGGGAAATCGGCGAGCGCCGGGTGGCCATCCCGCAGCGCGCGACGCATTTCGGCGACCCGTGGCGACAGGCCATGGAAACGCTGGTCGACGATGCCGCCGAAGCCAATGACGCCACCGCTGACGCCGACGGACAGCCGACCATCGCGCGTCGGAGACCAACCGCCAACGAAGACGCGGGAATCGATCATCAGCGGCGCCCGGCGGTAGCCGACCTTGTCGAGAAGGTCTGGAATGGGCTGTGACATGGCGTCGTCGCTGGAGATGTTGAAGATCGCAGGGGCCAGTTCCGGAATCGCCCCGGACCAGGCATTCATGGCAAGCACGACCTTGCCGCAGGACACAGTTCCTTTCGCCGTTTCCACCGTGAGCTTGCCACGTCGTGAAAACCGCTTCATCGGCGACTTTTCATAGATCCGAACGCCGCGGTTCAGCGCTGCACGACGCAGGCCGCGCACCAGGAACCCTGGATGCACAGTTGCCGACGAAGCGTCGAACGCACCGCCAAGGTGGCTCGTCGTACCGGCCATCGCCGCGATCTCCGGGCGCGAAACTCGCCGCGCCGGGACGTAGCCATGCGCTGCCAGCTTGTTTAACGCGTCGTCCCAGGCGCCAAGCTGTGCTTCGCAGGTAGCGCCCCAGATCCAGCCGATGCGATCGAACCAGGCGTCGATTGCCTCGGCCTTGCAGAAAGCCTCGATGCCGCCGATCGCGGCTTCGGATGCCTTGATGATCGAAAGCGCGTCGTTTCCGTCGCGCAGCGCGGCAAGCGCGCTGTATTTGGTCCACGCCGAAAGCACCATTCCGGAATTGCGGCCGCTCGGGCCACCACCACAAATGTCGCGCTCTACAATGACAACGTCGAAGCCTGGATTGTGCTCCTTGAGGCGAATGGCGGTCCACAGTCCGAGATACCCGCCGCCGACGATGCAGATGTCGGCCTGCGTTGTCTCTTCGAGCGGAGGCGCAAGGTCCGGGTCCTCGGGCAATGCCTGCCGCAGCCAATGGCTCCGCCAGCGGATGTCTTTTTCCGGCAACTGCATCACGATGCGCCTGCGGCGGACAGGCGGCGCTCCACCAGCCTGACCCAAAGACTGGCGCCCATCGGCAGGATAGCGTCGTTGAAATCGTAATTGGTGTCGTGCGCGGCGGCCTGGTGCGCGTCGTCCGCCTGGCCAAGCAAGAAATAGCAGCCCGGCCGCTGTTCCAACATGTAGCAGAAATCTTCAGAACCCATCTCGGGAGGCGGATCGACGACGAGACGTTCCGAGCCCATCACCTCGTTCGCAATCGCGATCATCGCGTCGGCTTGCGCCTGAGTGTTGATCGTCGGCGCGAAGGGCGTTTCGTAGCGAATATCGACGCTGGCGCCAAAAGCTTCAGCCTCGTTTTTCGCGATGCGGCGGATTGCCATCTCCAGCGTCTTTTGAACCTGATGGTCGAAGGTGCGCACGGTGCCGGTCAGAAACGCCGCATCGGGGATGGTGTTGAAGGCTTCGCCGGCGCGCAGGCTGCCAACGGTGACGATTGCCGGAGAGTGCACATCGGTCAGGCGACCGGGCAGGGCTTCGATTGCCAGCAGGATGCGCGCGGCGACGGGGAGTGGATTGATCGCCAGATGCGGCATCGCCGCGTGGCCGCCCCTTCCATTGACGACGATCTCGAAGCGATCGGCCGCCGCGGCCACCGTTCCGCGGTGGACGGCGATCTCGCCCAGCGGCCGTTCGCAATTGTGCAGCGCGTAGACTTCATCGCAGGGGAAACGCTCGAAAAGGCCATCATTCAGCATGGCGAGTGCCCCACCTCGACCCTCCTCGGCCGGTTGGAAAATGAAATGCACGGTGCCGGCGAAGTCGGGCGAGCGGGCAAGCGCCGAGGCTGCGCCGAGCAGCATCGTCGTGTGACCGTCATGGCCGCAGCCATGCATCCTCCCGGGAATGCGGGATGCATGCGGCAGCGGCCGCGCCTCGGTCATCGGCAGGGCGTCCATGTCGGCTCGGATGCCAAGACTGCGACCAGCGCCGAGCCTGCCCCTGAGCGTGCCGACGACACCTGTCCGTCCGACGCCTTCGGTCGTCTCGATGCCCCACGAGCGCAGTTTGTCCGCCACGAAACGCGCCGTCTCGAACTCTTCGAAGCCGAGTTCTGGATTGGCATGCAGATGCCGCCGCCAGGTCGTCATCTCGGTCTCCAACTGCTGCACCGATGGAACCAGTCTCATGCCGATGCCCTTGCGCGGAGAGTTTGCGAGCGGCCCTGAAGGATGGCGATGACACCAAGCAGGGTCGCCGAGAATGCGATCAGCAGCACAGCGACGGCCGCGATGGCAGGGCTGATGGACTCGCGAACCCCGGAGAAGATCATGCGAGGCAAGGTTCGTTCCGCGCCTGTCGAGAGGAAGCTTGCGACGACGACTTCGTCGAAAGAGATGATGAACGCGATGATGGCCCCTGTAACGACGCCCGGCGCTATCAGCGGCAGCACCACCTTGAAGAATGTGCGCATGGTGCCGGCGCCGAGCGATGCGGCGGCGCGAACCAATGTCCGGTCGAAGGTCGAAAGGCTGGCGACGACAGTCGTCAGCATCACAGGCACGGCCATCGCCGTATGCACCAGAATGATCGATAGCTTGTTGCCGACGAGTCCCAGTGTGGCGAAGAATGAAAAGGCCGCGACGCCGACGATGACAACCGGCGTCACCAGGGGCGCGGCGATGATCGCGTAAAGGATCCGTTTGCCGGCAAAATCGCCCCAGGCGAGTCCGATCGCTGCAGGTATGCCGAGCAGCAACGCCAGAACCGTGGTGGATAGCCCGATGACGACCGAGTTCCACAGTGCGTTCGGCCAACGCTGGTCGACCCACAGTTCGGCATACCAGCGCAGCGACCAGCCCGGCGTCGGAAATGCCAGCGAATTGCTCGAGGTCAGCGACATAGGGATCACGATCAGCAGGGGCAGGATGATGAACGCCAGCAACGTCGCCGCATAGGCATACATCAGCCACTTCCGGAAGCGGTCGGCGCTCATGCGACATGCGCCTTGCGGCGGAAGAGGACGGACGCCGTCCAGAACAGCAACGCAAACAACACGAGGATCATCAGCAGTTGCAGCGAAAGCGCTGCACCCATGCCCCAGTTCAGTGTGCTGTTCGTGTAGAAAGCTATGTAGCTGGAGATCATCTGGTCGGTCGGCCCGCCGACAAGCGTCGGGGTGATGTAGTAGCCAAGTGCGAAGACAAAAACGATCGCCCCGCCGGACAGGATTCCTGGCAGGATCAACGGTAACTGCACGCGGCGCCACGCCGTGAGCCACGGCGCACCCAGCGACAGTGCCGCGCGCATGTAGGTGGTCGGAACCCGCCGCATGACAGCGACGACGGAGAGCACCATCATAGGCAGCAGAACCTGAACCATCGCCAAATAGAGCGAAAAGCGGGTGTAGATGAGGTCGAGGGGTTCGCTGACGATACCCAATCCGAGCAGAGTGGAATTCACGGGGCCGTTCTTCTGCAGCACGATGATCCAGATGACGGTGCGCACCAGCAGCGACGTCCAGAGCGGAAACAGGATCAACGCGAACATCAGCTTCGACCACGCCGGGGGCGCGCTGACAATTGCCTGCGCCAGCGGCACGGCGAGCACCGCGCAGATGACGGTCACCACGATGCTGATCCAGATCGTACGCAGCAGCGCGTCGACGAAGATGGCGCGGTCGGCGGAAACGGCTTCGATCGAATTGTCCGCGCCTCGCTTCAGGTCCAGGCTCGCCAACAGATAATAGTCCGTTCGCGCGCTTTGCTGGCGCGCTATGACCTGCCAGAGATCGATGTTTTTCCAGCCGGCCTGTTTGGAGAGCACCTCGTCGCGCACGGGACGCATAGTGAGTTTGCCGTCGGCCGCATCCTTTGCCGTCTTGATGACGAGGAAACGGCTGCCGACGACGCGCTGGTTCACGAGTTGCGCCAGGACGCCTTCCTTCCCGGCGCGCCGCGCGTCGGCCAAATCCTCGACGAGTGCTGCAAAGACGGGTTCGCCAGGCAGGCCGCTATCCGCATTCCAGCCCGCCAGAGCGGCAATTGTGCGCGGCAGGTTGTTCGAGAAATCCGAGTTGTCGACGGCCAGAGCGAGGAAGCGCGCTACCGGCCACAGAAACAGAATGACGACGAACAGAATAAGCGGGGCCGTCAACAGGGCGAGCATGCCGCCCCGTTGGCGCCGCTTCATAGCCGGCTTTGTCCCGACCAACATGCCTGGGTTACTTCGCGAGCCAGGCCTTGAAGCGTTCTTCCAGTGCTTCCTTGTGCTCGGTCCAGAAGTCGTTGTCATAGGAGGCGCCGTACTGAAGGTGCTCCGGCGACGTCGGCAGGTTGGCCTTCCAATCCGCGGGAATGAGGTCGGCGGCTTCCTTGCGGCCGGTGCCATAGGCATAGAGTTTCGAGAAGCCGGCCTGGTTTTCAGGGATGGAGAACCACTTGAGGAGATCCAGCCCGGCCTGCTGGTGCGGCGCGCCCTTCACCACCGCCCAGTAGTCGGTGCCATAGAAGAAGCCAGCGTCCCATGCGATCGCATAGGGCTTCTTCTCGTTGATGGCTTCGTTGGTGATGCGCGCATTGAATCCGTCGCTGAGCGTGACTTCGCCGCTGTCGAGGTTCTGGATGCCCTGCGTTGTGGTGGACCACCAGACGACGTTCGGCTTGATCTTGTCGAGCATGGCGAAAGCCCGATCGACACCTTCCGGCGTGGCCAGCACCTTGTACATGTCCTCGCGCTTAACGCCGTCGGCCATCAGCGCATTTTCCAGCGTGAACTGTGCCTGCTGGTAAAGCCCGCGCTTTCCCGGAAATTTCTCGACGTTCCAGAAGTCCGCCCAGCTCTTCGGCGCGGCGTCACCTTTGTAGACCTTCGTGTTGTAGGCAAGGACCGTAGCCCAGGTGTCGGATGCGACGCCGCATTCGTGCAGGGTGCCTGGGAGATAATTCGCCGCGTCGCCGGTGATCTCGGGCGTCAGCGGGACGAACAGGCCTTCGGCGCAGCCGACTTCCATGGCGGGCGCTTCGACCGAGACGACGTCATAAGTGATGTTGCCTGCCTGCACCTGGGCACGCACCTTGGCGACCTCGCCGCCCCACTCTTCCATGACGATCGGGACCCCCGTCTGTTCGGTGTACTTGTCCCAGACTCCATCCTTGTAGGCCTTGTCCCATGTACCACCCCAGCCAACCACCGTGACGGGGTCGGCCGCGGACGCGGCCAAAGTCGAGGTCGCGAGGCAGATCGCGGCGGCAGATACGGCTTGCAGATAAGTCCTCATTGCAGTTCCCCTTTCTTATCGTTGTAGATTTGATCAAATTTCAAACGCAAAATGGATTGATTAGCAACAGGAATTTGCGATATGGTGCAAAAAAGTTGAAAAGACGAGGGGATTTGATCGAATGCTGCAAGGCACTAGAGACCTGCGCGCCAATGTCAGTCTCGCTGCTGTTCTGGATGAGGCCCGACAGCGTTTCGCTGACGCCAACCCGAACAGCCTGGCGCGTCAGAACGAGGCCGCGGCATCGTTGCCGGGTGGCAATACGAGGGCTGTTCTATGGTATCCGCCGTTCCCCGTATCGTTTGTTTCCGGCGACGGCTGCAGGGTCACCGATCTCGACGGCCATACCTATGTCGACCTGGTCTCGGAATATAGCGCCGGTTTTTACGGCCATTCCGACAAGGCGATTTCGGCAGCCCTTGTGGACGTAATACAGGGCGGCATCATGCTGGGCGCCCCCAACCGCTACGAAGCGCGCCTTGCAGCGGCGGTAGTCGACCGTTTTCCAGCCATAGAGCGCGTGCGCTTCTGCAACTCGGGCACCGAGGCGAACATCATGGCGATTTCCGCCGCTCGCGCCATCACAAAGCGTTCGAAGATACTCGCGTTCCGCGAGGGCTATCACGGTGGCGTACTCACCTTTGCGCATGGCGGCTCGCCGCTCAATCTGCCGTTCCCCTTTGTCTTCGCCGACTACAACGATAGTGCAGGCGCCGTGGCGCTCATCAAGGAACAGGGCGACGAGCTTGCCGCGGTGATCGTCGAGCCGATGATGGGCGGCGGCGGCTGCATCCCGGCGACGCGTGAGTTCCTGGAAGCGCTGCGCGCGGCGACGAAGGAGACCGGCGCGCTGCTGATTTTCGACGAGGTCATGACTTCGCGCCTCGACTACCGCGCGCTCCACGGGGCGCATGGGATTTTTCCCGATTTCGTGACGCTCGGCAAGTATATCGGCGGCGGCGCCAGTTTTGGCGCATTCGGTGGACGCGCCGACCTCGTCGATCGCTTCGATCCGGCTTTGCCCGGTGCGTTCTCGCATGGCGGGACGTTCAACAACAATATTCTCAGCATGGCTGCTGGCTTCACCGGTCTGACCCAGGTGCTGACGCAAGAGGCGAGCCGCGCGGTCAATGCGCGCGGCGACCGCCTGCGCGAAGCGATGAACGTCTCCCTTGAAAGGCATGACGTCGAGGGCATCGTCATAGGGCGAGGGTCGTTGATGAACCTGCATTTCGTCAGGGGGCCGGTGGACACGCCGGCGCGGCTCGACGACGCCGATCCATCGGTGATTGCGCTTTGGCATATCGAAATGCTGTTGCGAGGGTACTACGTGACGCCGCGCGGCATGCTGGCGTTGTCACTGCCATTTGGCGACGCCGAACTCGACGGCTTCGCCGGCGCATTCGACGATTTCCTGTCGAGCAACCTCAAAATACTGCCGCGCCGGACAAACTGATGCTTGATCGCAAGGATGCCAGTGCCGGCTCGGCCGCGCAAAAGACAGCTCATGTTCGTGTCCATACGGGCTTGAAGGAAGCACTGATGAACGGTGACTTCCTGCCCGGCCAAAGACTGGTCGTGCGACAGCTTGCCGAACAGTACCGGACCAGCGCCATGCCGGTGCGCGAGGCCTTACGGCAACTCGTCAGCGACGAGGCGATGTTCGACCACCCAAATCGGGGCGTCATCGTCCCCGAGGCCACGGTGGCGCGTATTTCGGATCTGGTGCGTGTGCGCTGCAGCGTCGAAGGAACGGCGGCCGAGTGGGCCGCGACGACCATCACGCCCGAAGAACTCGATGAATTGGCGAAGCTGAACGGGCTGATGCGCGAATGCGTCGAGAGCAATGTCATGGCTAGCTATCTCGGCTTGAACAGGCGCTTCCATTTCACGATGTACCATGCCGCGCGGTCACCTCTCATCCAGCAAATCATCGAGAAATTGTGGCTGCAAGCAGGACCGTTCTTGAACATCGTCCGCTCGGACGTGACCTACGGCCTGGGCCTGGACCATCATGACGAAATGCTCGCGGCGCTGCGTCGCGCCGATGGCGCGGCTGCGCGCAAGGCGCTGGTGGCCGACCTGCGCGAGGCCGCCGACATCATTCTTCGCGCCGCCGCGGCGGCTGAGGCTCAACCTGCGCGCAAACGCCCGGCTTCGGCACGCCGTGATCCCAAGGCGCAGGCGCGGTGATGGGCGGATCCCCGCGTGGCCCGGTTCATGTCGAGTTTCGTGGCGTCAGCAAGCGCTACGGGCAGACGGTCCAGGCGGTGCGTCAGCTCGACCTGGAAATCATGCGCGGCGAATTCCTGACGCTGCTGGGGCCTTCCGGGTCTGGCAAGACGACGGCGTTGATGATGCTTGCGGGGTTCGAAGATACGACCGAGGGCGAAATCCTCATTGACGGTCAGCGCATCGACAACGTTCCCGCTAATCGTCGCGGCATCGGCATGGTGTTCCAGAACTACGCGCTTTTCCCGCACATGACGGTCGCCGAAAATCTGGCTTTCCCGCTCGAGGTCCGCAAACTTGGCCGCGACGAGGTGACGCGACGTGTCAGGAACGTTCTCGACATGGTCCAGTTGCCCGAATTCGGCAACCGGCGTCCGGCGCAGCTTTCGGGTGGGCAGCAACAACGCGTCGCGGTTGCCCGCGCCCTGATCTTCGAACCAAATCTTGTCCTGATGGACGAACCGCTCGGCGCCCTCGACAAGCAATTGCGCGAGCAGATGCAGTTTGAAATCAAGGATATCCATGCCCGGCTTGGCGTCACGTTCGTTTATGTGACACACGACCAGACCGAGGCGCTGACCATGTCGGACCGGATCGCGGTGTTCAGCGCCGGCCGCATCGAGCAGCTTTCGACACCACGCGAACTGTATGAGCGTCCGACGGGCAGCTTTGTGGCGAGCTTCATCGGCGAGAACAACCGCATGTCCGGCACCGTGCTTGCCGGCGGTGAAAACGGTGGCGTGGCCGTCCATCTCGACGATGGCGATCTGGTGTTGAACGCCATTTCCCCTCGCGCGACGCCCCCTGCGGGCGCCAAGGTGACGCTGTCGATCAGGCCCGAGCGCATGTCCTTATTGCACGATGGCTCCACCGCCCTCAACGTGATTGCGGCAACCGTCGTTCAGTCCGTCTATGTCGGGGATCACATCCGGCTCGTCGCTGTGACGGCGGGGGGCCTGAAATTCATTGTCAAGCTTGCCGCATCGTCGTCTCGGTCCGAACTCAATGCGGGCGAGGCGGTTCGATTGGGCTGTGGTCGTGAGGATTGCCTCGCGCTCGAGAGATAACAACAAAAGGCAGACAAGGGAGAGTTCAACAATGAAGAAATCGCCGAAAGTCGTCATCACCTGTGCGGTCACCGGCTCGATCCACACGCCGACGATGAGCCCGTATCTGCCGATAACGCCGTCCGAGATCGTCGACGCCGCCGTCGGAGCAGCCGAAGCCGGAGCGTCGGTGATCCATCTGCATGCCCGCGATCCGGAGACCGGCAAGCCTACCCCTGATCCAAAGCTGTTTATGGATTTCCTGCCGCGCATCAAGCAGCAGACCGACGCCGTGATGAACATTTCCACCGGCGGCGGGCTGAAGATGACCCTCGAAGAGCGCCTTGAAGCCGCCCACGCTTCGAAGCCGGAACTCTGCTCGCTCAATATGGGATCTATGAATTTCGCCCTGCACCACATCGCGCCGAAATACACCGACTGGAAGTACGACTGGGAGAAGGGCTACCTGGAAGACACAAAGAAGGGCATCGTCTCCAACACGTTCGAGCAGATCGAGCGCATCATCGTCGAAGTCGGCCAGGCTTATGGCACGAAATTCGAGTTCGAGTGCTACGATGTCAGTCACCTCTACACGCTTGCGCACTTTCTAGACCGCAAGCTGCTGAAGCCGCCGCTTTTCGTCCAGACGATCTTCGGGCTGCTGGGCGGAATCGGCGCCGACCCAGAAGACATGATGCACATGCGCAGGACGGCTGATCGGCTGTTCGGAGACGACTATCTCTGGTCGATCCTTGCCGCGGGCAAGCACCAGATAAATCTCTGCACGATGGGCGCGATCATGGGCGGCAATGTACGGGTCGGTTTGGAAGACAGCCTCTATGTCGGCAAGGGCACGCTCGCTAAGAGCAATGCCGAACAGGTTGCCAAGATAAAGCGCATTCTCAACGAGTTGTCGCTCGAAATCGCGACGCCCGACGAAGCCCGTCAACTGCTGGATCTCAAGGGCGCAAACGAGGTCGGGTTTTGACGCCCGGCATCGAAACCTATGTCGGCGTCGTGCATCCTTGGATGTGCGACGCGATGGGCCATCTCAACGTTCGTCATTATGTGGCGATGTTTGATGACGCCAGTTTCCAGTTGCTGGGCAGGATTGCCGATCCTCGTTTGACGCCGACCCTCGGCTGGGCGGATGTGAGGATGGAGATCGACTACGTGCATGAAACCGCGGCGGGAACTCTGGTCACCGTTCGCAGCGTTATAGAAAAGCTTGGGAAATCGTCGCTGACTTATCTGCATGAAATGCGCGGTACGCTGGACGGAGTCCTGCATGCGCGCATGCGCACCGTAACGGTGCGCTTCGATCTTCAAGCGCGGAGCAAGATCGAGATCGAAGGCGAAGCCCGGCAGGCGAGCGCGAAACTTCCGATGGGTGAAGCCGATACGCGTGGGTGACGGCGAGAATATCTGGTGACGGCATCGTTAGCCGCATTGGCGTCACTGAGCGAGATGCTGTAGGTCGCTGAAGGCTTCTACTCGCCCTAGGAAGGTCAGATATAGCCGCTATCGCACAGGACACCGCATGGGCAGCCCGCCACAATCGGCCATTGCGTACGATAGTGGCGTTTGAAGTGGTAGCGGGAGAGGGACTTTAATCGGCATAAAGTCAATGCGTTATATCGTCTTAGTCAAAATTTTGAAAAAAATGAATCCACAAACGGAATGGAAAACTTTCAATCTTCATTTGCTGGAAGCGGATACTTGAGGCGGAGAATCCGATCCAAGGTAACTGCCGCCTGACAGGATGAGTGGCGGGCTTAGCGTGTTAGGCGACGCGGCGACTTATGCGCCGGAGGCGAATGACAGCAATGCGCCCAAAGTCGGTCATTGAAGTTTACAGCTGGGTAGCTCTGATTGGAGCCACATCCCTTGGATGGGACGGCATCTATATGGCCGAGCTGGCGCGCTGCGAAGTATCGGCGGATATCTTTAGCAGCCGTTTACCGGAGCGCGATAGGTCATTGTGTATGCAATACCGTCGGATGACGTAAGGAACCGCCGTGCCGCACAGAGCAGCAGCCCTAGCCGGTCGTTCTACGCCCCGCCTGCATCGTTTCATGAGCGTGATGCTCGAACTGGCTCCGGGCGTTCTCGTGCCGCGTAAGGAAACAGAGTTGCTCGGACAGAGCGCGCTCGCGATTCTTCGCGATCGCGCGCCCGGCCCGATGGTGATCGACATGTGCTGCGGCTCCGGCAACCTTGCTCTGGCGATCGCGGCGGAAGTTCCGTCGGCCTGCGTCTGGGGGGTGGACGTGACTGACAGCACGGTCGCGCTCGCCCGTAGCAATGCCGAACGCTTGGCCCTTCAGGACCGGGTCGCCATCCGGAAAGGGGATCTGTTCGGTGCGCTGGAGGGCGATGGGCTTATCGGCGCGGCGGACATGATTGTCTGCAATCCGCCCTATATCTCGACCGCGCGCCTCGAAGGCGAGAGCGCGCATCTGCTTGAGGGCGAGCCGCGCGAGGCCTTCGACGGGGGGCCTTACGGCATCTCGATCCACCAGCGGCTGATCCGGGACGCAATCGATTTCCTCAAGCCTGGTGGCTGGCTGCTGTTCGAGTTCGGGCAGGGGCAGGACCGCCAGGTGGCTGCCCTGATAGCCAGAGCCAAGGCCTATGAACCCGTGACATTCGCCAAGGATGAGGTCGGAATGCCGCGTGTCGCACTCCTCCGCAAGCTGGAGAACGGTGCGCCCGCGATCTCATCCTCCGCAAGTTTGGCATGAGCCAGATTCGTCCCCTGCAGGCTGCGGATATTCCGGCCGTCGTCGGGCTCTTTCAAAGAACCTTCCGGGACGGTGGAAAGCCGCCGCCTCCGGCGCTTGAGACTTATCTGCGCTGGCACTATCTTGAAGGCCCGGTCTGCGATCCGGAGATCGCGTCTCTCGTCCATATTGCGAGCGAAGGCGACATTTCAGGCTTTGTCGGCGTGAATGTACTGCCGATGAGGCATGGCCAGCGCAAGCTGCGCGCCGCCATCTGTGGTTCGCTCATGGTCGAAACGCGGGCGAACGACCCGATGGCCGGCGCAAGGCTGCTCAGGACATTCCTGGCCGGGCCGCAGGACATCTCCTTCAGCGAAACCGCAAATGCCCTCTCGACGCAGATGTGGACGAAACTGCGCGGGGTCGCCCTGCCGCAATACAGCCTGGACTGGATCCGGGTAATCCGGCCTTCGGCCTTCCTGCTCGATCTAGCCTCGCGGCGAGCCGGCGCCGTGCGCTTGCTTGACCCGCTCGCGCGCGGACTCGATCGCTATCTTCGCGGACGGATGCAGGAGAACGAGATGCGCTGGTCCGGGGTCCCGGAACTCTGGAATCGCAAGGGCGGCCTCAAGGTTGCCGAAATCGATCATGCCGGTTTTGCGGCTCTTTTGGACCCGTTGATGCGCCAGTTCCCGCTCCGACCCGACTGGAGCGCGGAGCAGCTTGCGCATATCCTCGGGGAGGCTTCCCAGAAGCCGGACTATGGCGAGGCCGTGTTCGCGTCCGTCTCCTCCCCCAGCGGGGCGCTGGTCGGCGCCTTCCTCTATCACACCCGCCCGGGCAGGATGGCGCGCGTGCTGCAGGTTCTGGCCCTGCCGGGGCAAGCTGGTTCCGTCATCGACTGCTTGATTGGCGATGCAGCGCGGCGCGGCGCCGCCGGCCTGCGCGGCCGGACGCAACCCGCCCTGCTGGCAGCGATGCTGGGTCGACGGGTCGCCTTCACTCAACCGGCCTCGACCGTGGTGCATTCGCGCGACGAGGAACTGGTGAACGCGTTCCTGAGCTCGCAAGGCTTCTTCAACGGGCTGGCCGGCGAGCACTGGAATCGCCTGGCCGGGGAGCGGTTCGAATAGCCCATCATTGTGCGCGCGCGGCAACATAATCCCGATTGTCGCGCCGATCTCAGCAGGCGATTTCCTCGACGGGGCGGACGAGCTGCGGGCCAAGGTGCAGATAGCGCGTCGCCCGGCGCTTGGCGGCGATATCGGCCCAGACGCGTTCGACCTCGACCGTAGTCAGCTTCGCGGCGGTGCCGACCTCCACGGCTGAAAGGCCGTTATTCAGGCCGAAGAGGCAAATATCCATGCGGTCATAGGGCAGGGAGAAATAGAACTCTTCCTGCGTCTGCTCGAGGGAATAGGTGTCGGTCGTCGGCGCCCTGCGGCAGATTTCCTCGGGAATGCCGAGATGGGCGGCAAGCGCATAGACCTGGCTCTTGTAGAGATGGGCGATCGGTTTGACGTCAGCTGCGCCGTCGCCATTCTTCACGAAGAAGCCTTGGTCGTATTCGAGCCGGTTCGGCGTGCCGAGCACGGCGAAATTCAGCCGGTCGGCGTGATAGTACTCGATCTGTTTGCGCGTGCGCTGCTTCATGTTGGTGGCGGCGACGATGCCGAGATAGACCGCCGGCGACATGCGCAGCTTCGTCTGCCGGCCTTCGGGGCCCTGCACCACCAGCGAGGAGATGTTGTAGCCCTCGCCGGCGAGCGAATTGGCGATGACGATCTTTGAGGCCCAGCCCGGCCCGTATTCCGGCACCAGCTCGCGGATGAAGGCATCCCGCCGCTCATAACAACCCATCGCGTGCAGCGTCGGGCCGATATCCTCCACGATCGCTTCGACGCCGAAGGTTTCGGCGGCCAGCCGGCCGAGGCGGAGGCTGTCGGGATCGGAGTCGTTTTCCGGCATGAACAGGCAGAAGACGTTCTTCGCGCCGACGGCGCGGGCGGCGAGCGCGACCGAGACGCTGGAATCGATGCCGCCAGAGAGGCCGAGCACGAGCCCGCGCTTGCGCATGCCGCGTAGCTGCTCGCGCAACCCGGCGACGATGCGATCGGTTTCCGCAGCGTTGTCGAGCGTCAGCGCGTCGGCCGAGAAGGCGGGACGGCTCGGGGCGAGGGAGTGGTTCATTCTGCAGTCCCCAACGTTTCGGCCGCCAGTCTTCGGCTGACCTTTCCGGTATCAGTCTTCGGCAACTCGCGGCGGAACTCGATGAGCTTCGGCACCATGAAATCCTCGAGATGAACGGAGCAGTAGCGAATGATGTCCCGTTCGCTCAGGGTCTCGTCCGAGAGAACGACGAGGGCGGCAATGGCGTGGCCGAGCACCGGATCCGGCACGCCGGTCACCACGGCTTCCACGATGCCGGGATGGGCGTGCAGCACAGTTTCGACTTCCTTCGGGGCAACCTTTTCGCCGCGCGTCTTGATGATGTCGTCCTTACGGCCAACGAAATAGAGGAAGCCGTCCTCGTCCGTCCGAAACAGGTCGCCGGTGTGGAGCCGCTTTTCCCAGGGATGCGGCCCGGGACGCAGCATCTGCTCCGTGGCCACGTCGTTGCGCCAATAGCCCTGCATGACATGCGGGCCGCGGATGACCAACTCGCCCGCCACGCCCGGTGGCACGCGGTTGCCCTCATCGTCGACGACGATCGCTTCCGTGTTGGGAATAGCGATGCCGACGGAACCCGGCCGGCGGTCCAGCTCCTCCGGGGGCAGGTAGGTGCAGCGCTTGCACTCCGTCAGACCGTACATGGAATAGAGCTGCACGCCGGGGAACAGCTCGCGCAGCCGGGCGATATGCACCGGCGGCAGGGCGGCGGCGGTGTTCGAGATATAGCGCAGGCTCGGCAGGAAACCCGGCGCCAAATCGCGCATCTGCAGGATCAGCGCCGCCATCGTCGGCACCAGCGGGAAACCGGTGACCTTCTCGGCGCGGATGCGCTCGAAAATGGCCTGCGGAAAGGCGAAGGATTTTTCGAGGACGAGGGTCGCGCCGAGCTTCATCGCCATCAGCAGCTGATAGAGGCCGTAGTCGAAAGCCAGGGGCAGGACATTGAGGATGATGTCGTCAGGGGTGTTGCGCAGATAGGTCGTGATGGATTCGGCCGCGGCATCGATATTGCGATGCGTCATCATCACGCCCTTGGGGCGGCCGGTGGAGCCCGAGGTGTAGATCAGCATGGCGAGGTCGATGTCGATCCCGCCATGGCGAACGGGCACGGGCGCGACCTTGAGACAATCCTCGAAGGAGGCAGCGCCATCCGGTGTATGGCTGGATGGCGCTTGCGTCGACGCGACGAAGAGCGGTTGGTCCGACAGCGCACGCGCCTGGATCACGACAGGCATCAGCTTGGCCTGGGTCAGGATCGCCGCAGCCTCGCAATCGTCGATGACATAAGCGAGCTTGTCGGCCTTGGTGGAGGCGTTGATCGGGCTGAAGGTCGCGCCCGCCTTGAGAACCGCGAAGATCGAGACGGCGGCTTCCCAGCAATTGTCCATGAAGACGAGAACGCGGTCGCCGCGCTGCACGCCGTTCGCGGCGAGGGCGGTCGCGAGCCGGTTCGACAGATCGTCGAGCTCGTCATAGCGCAACCGCTTCCGGTCGGTGACAAGCGCCGTCTTCGCGCCATGCGCGGCCGCGTTCGTGATGAGGAATTGCTCGACCCGCATGAGCTCGGGCCTTCCGCTGCCAGCCGTCACGCCGCGACGAGCGATGCGGCCTTCGCTGTGATGAAGGCCGTGATGCGCGCCAGTGAATCGAGGTTGGCCGGCACGATATCGGCGTCCGCAACTGTGATTCCGCAATGGTCCTCTATAAAGGCCACCAGTTCCAGAACGCCGGTCGAATCGATGATGCCGTTCTCGATCAGCGAGTCCGTATCGGCGAGGGCGTGGGTGGTGTCGCCGAACAGGAAGTTCTCGATGACAAAGGCCTTCACTGCGTCTCGGATCGTATCGGTCATGTCGTTCGCTTTCCTTGGTGGTGTCAGGCGGCCTTTGCGTTGCAAATGCCTGTGCCGGTGAAAGTCGTCAGCCACAGCTGCGTCGACAGGATGCCGACAAAGGCCGCGTTGTCGCGAAAGCCGGAGGCCGGCTGGCGGCTGCATTTCTCATGTAGTTTTGCCACTGCCTTCGGATTGAAGAGCCCGCCGGCGCTGACTGCGGCGTCGCCCAGGGCCGACTGGACATAGTCCCTCGTGCCCGGCCCAACGAAGGACTGGCTGTCCGGTGCGCGATAGGGCTGCTTGGTCCGCCGGCCGATGGCGGCCGGCAGCAGGTCTTTGGTCGCCTCCCGGAGAATATGCTTCTCCACGAGCCCCTTCAGCTTCATCTCGGGAGGAAGGCCGGCGGCAAACTCGACCAGATGATGGTCGAGGAAGGGAAAGCGGCCCTCGATGCCGTGGGCCATCGCCATGCGGTCGCCCTGGCTGGACAGGATATAGCCGGGGAGAAGGAAGCGGGCTTCCAGATATTGCGCCTGATGCAAGGGATGCCAGCGGGCGAACGCCTCGGGCAGACGCGCGGCGAGTTCCTCGGCGGCGTCATATCCGGACAATGTGGCACGCAGATCGCCCGAGTAGAACAGCTTCGTCGCCGCCGTGCCGTCGAACCTCGGCCGATGGGAGAACAGCGGATCGTCGAGCGCCGCGCCGCTAGCCCCGAAGAAGGAGAACAGGTACTCGGCCGATTGCTGCCTCAGGCCCGGAAGATAGGGGTAGAGCTTGCGGAACAGATGCGGCCGGATGCGGGAGCCGGGCTGTCTCCCGCAAAAGCGCCGAACCCTGGCCTCCTTGAAAATATCGTAGCCGGCAAAGACTTCGTCGGCGCCTTCGCCCGTCAGCACCACTTTCAAGCCGGCCTCGCGCACGAGGCTCGAGAGCTTGTAGAGCGGGGCAGGGGCAGTGCGCAGGATCGGCCGCTCCGTGGAGCGGATAACGTCAGGGAAGACGGCGGCGATATCGCCTTCCCCGCAGGCGACGGCGCTGTGATGCGTGCCGAGCGCACGGGCCATCTCGAGCTGGAAGGGGCTCTCGTCATGTTCGGCGCTATCGAAGGTGACCGAGAAGGTCCTGAGGCCACCCGGCGCCATGCCCGCCGCCAGCGCCGATGTGATGGAGGAATCGAGGCCACCAGAGAGATAGGCGCCGACTGGCACATCGGCGCGCATGCGGATGCGGGTCGCCTCCGTCAGGAGGGCGCGCAGTTCCTCGGCCGCGGCACGCTCGTCCCGGTGCCGGGGCGGCGCGTCCCGGTCGGGATACTCCAGACTCCAGTAGGGTCGCGTCGAGACGCTGCCCTCTTGCACGATCATCAGGCTTGCGGGTTCGAGCTCGTAGATATTGCGGAAGGCCGTGCGCGGCGCGATCGGGGCCCAGAGCGTGAAGATCTGGTCGAGTGCGACCGGATCAATCTCGGCCGCGACGCCCGGGGCCTGGAGGAGCGCCTTGACCTCCGAGGCGAAGTATAGCCGTTCGCCCTGCCTTGTATAGAAGAGCGGCCGGACCCCCATGCGGTCGCGCGCCAGAACCATGCGGCGGCGGCGGCCGTCCCAGAGCGCAAAGGCGAAATCGCCATTGAGCGCGGAGACGCAATCCTCCCCCATCTCGTCATAGAGATGCAGGATCACTTCGGTGTCGCTGGCTGTGCGGAAATGGTGGCCTTTCGCGCGAAGCTGCTCGCGCAGTTCCACATAGTTGAAGATCTCACCGTTGAAGGCGATCGTCAGATCGCCCGTCGCATCGGACATGGGCTGCTGGCCGTCCCCCAGGCCGACGATGGACAGCCGCGCATGGCCGAGGCCGGCCGCCTTTGTGGTGAAGAATCCCTGCTCATCGGGGCCGCGATGCGCAATGGCAGCCGTCATCCTTCCAAGGAGCGCCCTCCCATCCCGGACAGTGCCGAAATAACCGCTAAAACCGCACATGCCGAGATATTTCCAAGTCCACCAGCGCGGCTCGGACTATAGCCGCCAAGATACCGGTAGGTGTTAAATATCTGGGACTATTCATGAGAATGGTAAATTTTGAGCGGCCGCCGACGGCTGATTTCTTGCGGGAGCATTGGATCTGCCGCGAGATGAGGGCAATGACGCCCTTCGGCGACATAGTCGCCACTGACGGTCAGCTTGCTTCCGAGGCTGCCGGCGATGCCCACAGTCCCGGCATTGGTCAGCCCGACAATGGCTTGGGAAGTGCCGGCGAGATCGAGCGTCGCGCCCGCCGCGACCGAGAATTGCGAGGCGGAACTGAACGTGTTGGCCGCGCCTGCGGCGAGCGTGCCGCCATTGACCGAAGTGGCGCCGGCGAAAGCCGAGTTGTCCGAAGTCAGAACCACTGTCCCCAAGCCGTCCTTGACGAAATCGCCGGTACCCGAGAGCGCGCCGGCATAGCTCACATTAGCTGTCTGGTCGAAGGTGAACGAGGCGCCCGCACCGATCGAGACATCGCCGCCTAGCGCTCGGCCGCCGAGATGATGCCGCCTTGGTCGACGGTCCAGTCCAGCAGCGACGTGCCTGAAAGGGTCAGCGTGCCGGCGCCATCCTTCACCATCGCAAATGACTCCACATCAAGGATGCATTCGGACGCACCGGCATAGGCCCCATCGATTTTATTGATCTTTTTGCCGTCTTTAAGAGGGCTGGTAGCGGGAGAGGGACTTGAACCCCCGACCCCAGGATTATGATTCCCGTGCTCTAACCAACTGAGCTACCCCGCCAGGGCGGCGAAAGGCCCGAAATCCGCCTCAAATCGAAAGGCATGTCGGGGGCGTTCGCCAAGGTCGCGCGGATATAAGGTTGGGAGGGTGAGCCTGTCAAGCTTCGAAGCAACCGGCTTGCCGGCTTATCGTCATTATCGAAAAGCTTTGCCGCGCGGACATTTGGTTGCCGCCGCCGGGGTTGAGTTCGAAGGGGCACGTCGCTATGTCTCGGCCACGAGTTTTTAGAGTTTGAAACAGATGAAGCCGCGCATAGCAGTCCTCGGTTGCGGATACTGGGGCAGCAACCACATCCGCACTCTCAAGGCGCTCGGCGCGCTGTACGCGGTCTCCGACACCAACCGGGCCCGCGCAGAAGGCTTCGCCAGCGAGCAGGACTGCCTGGCGATCGAGCCGGACCAGTTGTTCGTGCGTGACGATATCGACGCCATCGTCATGGCGCTGCCGCCGCAATTCCATGCCGACCTTGCCGTGCGTGCCGTCACGGCCGGCAAGGACGTGCTGGTGGAAAAGCCGATCGCGCTGACGGTTGCCGACGCCGAGCGTGCGGTGCAGGCGGCCAAGGACAATGGCCGCGTCTTCATGGTCGGCCATGTCCTGCGGTTCCACCCCGCCTTCGAGACGCTGAAAGGGCTGATCGACAAGGGCGAACTCGGCGAAGTCCGCTACATCCACTCGCATCGGCTCGGCCTCGGCAAGTTCCACACAGAGAACGACGCGCTGTGGGACCTGGCGCCGCACGATCTGTCGATGATCCTGGCGATCACCGGCACGGAGCCGATCGAGGTGCGCGGCGAGGGGGCCGCTCTGCTCGACAGTCTCAGCGACTTCGCGCATCTGCACATGCGCTTCCCCAACGGCCTGCGCAGCCATCTCTTCACCTCGCGTCTCAATCCCTATCGCGAGCGGCGGCTGACCGTGGTCGGCACCAAGGCGATGGCGGTGTTCGACGACGTCGAGCCATGGGAACGCAAGCTTGCCGTCTACCGTCACGCGGTGTGGCAGGACAGCGGCCAATGGGCCTTCACCACCAATGAGCCCTCCTATGTCGCGGTTGCCCAGGGCATGCCGCTGACACGCGAGCTGGAGCATTTCATCCAGTGCATCGAGACGCGTGCCGAACCGCGTACCAGCGGCGAGGAAGCCATCAGGGTGCTGCGCATCCTGACCGCCGGCACGGTCACCCACACCAAGTCCAATTCCTGAGCGCGGATTATTCGGCGGGAATCTTATTCCGCGGGAATCTGGGCCGGCCGGGCGGCAAGCCGGGTCAGCATGGCCTCGGCCTCGGCGCCACGCTCCGAACGCTCGATGAAGCCGCCGCCGAACACGCGAGCTTCGTTGCCGTCATCGGAGTAGAGCACGCAGGCCTGGCCCGGCGCGATGCCGGATTCGCCGTCGACCAGTTCCACCCATGTGGCACCGGCACGATGATGCAGCACGGCCGGGCGCGGCGGCCGCGTCGAGCGGACCTTGGCGAACAGCTCCAGGCCGCCTGCAGGGACGTCTGTGAGCGGTCCGTCGCCCAGCCAGTTCATATTGCGCAGATAGATCTTGTGCGTCTCCAGCGCCTCGCGCGGGCCAACCACGACGCGAGCGCGGTCGGCATCGAGGTGGACGACGTAAAGCGGCTCGCCGGAAGCGATGCCGATGCCGCGGCGCTGGCCGATCGTGTAGCGCAGGATACCCTCATGGCGGCCGAGCACGCGGCCGTCGATGTGGACGATGTCGCCCGGATTGGCCGCAGTTGGCTTCAGCTTGGCGATGATGTCGGAATACTTGCCCTGCGGCACGAAGCAGATGTCCTGGCTGTCCTGCTTGGCGGCAACCGCCAGCCCCATCTCCTCGGCAATGGCGCGAACCTGAGGCTTCGACAGGCCGCCGAGGGGAAAGCGCAGATAATCGATCTGTGCCTGCGTGGTGGCGAACAGGAAATAACTCTGGTCACGGTCGGCGTCGACCGGCCTGTAGAGTGCGCGGTGGGCGCCGTTGGCGCCGGAACGGATGTAGTGGCCGGTGGCCAGCGCGTCGGCGCCGAGCTCCTTGGCGGTGGCTAGCAGGTCGGCGAATTTCACCGTCTGGTTGCAGGAAACGCACGGGATCGGCGTCTCGCCGGCGACATAGCTCTCGGCGAAGGGATCGATGACCGCCTTGCGGAAGCGTTCCTCGTAGTCGAGCACATAATGGGGGATGCCGAGCGTCTCGGAGACACGGCGGGCATCGTCGATGTCCTGCCCGGCGCAGCATGAGCCGGCCCGGTGCGTCGCCGCGCCGTGGTCGTAGAGCTGCAAGGTGACGCCGACGACGTCGTAGCCCTCGCGTTTCAGCAGGCCTGCGACGACAGAGGAATCGACGCCGCCCGACATGGCGACGACGATGCGGGTGTTTTCGGGACGTCCGGGAAGATCGAGACTGTTCATGATGCTTTCGTTCTGCGCGGCGCCTCAATGCCAATGTCGAGAATATAGGTCAAGCTTTACCGGCGCGCCAGCGTGCAGGGCGATTCACCGGTTGCGGCCGATCTCCGCCAGGGGATGCATTTTCCCCGGCAAATCAGCGTTTGCGGGCAGATGTTTCAAATGCCGGCGAAAAGACTAACGCGGCGTTCATGATCCTTACCTAGTCATTAGGGTCTGCTTAGGCAATTTTTAAAGCTGTGGCGGTAACGTGGCGGGGATTGGGTCTTTGAGTTTTTTGTAGAGAGTACGATGACCGATCTGGTTAGACCGAGAGTCAAATATGTTATCGGGCCTGACGGCAGCCCTCTTACGATTGCCGATCTGCCGCCGACCAATACACGTCGTTGGGTTATCCGGCGTAAGGCGGAAGTGGTTGCGGCCGTGCGCGGCGGGCTTTTGAGCCTGGACGAGGCATGCCAACGCTACAAGCTCACCACCGAGGAATTCCTGTCCTGGCAGGCGTCGATCGACGAATATGGCCTTGCCGGGCTGCGCACGACACGCATCCAGCAATACCGGCACTGACCATTGCGAATTTAGACGAGGGGCGCGGCTAACCCCGCGCCCTTCTGTTTTCACCGTTCCCGCTCAGAGCGATAGCACAACCTTGCCGATCGGCTTGGTGGCGAGGAAGGCGTGAGCGGCCCCCGCCTGGTCCAGCGGGAAGCTCTTCGCCACATGGACGGCGAGCTTGTTGGCATCGATCAACCGAGCCAGTTCCACCAGGCCCTCCCTGTCGGGAACGACGGACATACGCTCGACCCGAATGTCTCGCGCGCCGGCCTGGGTCCTGGTGTTGTCGCCGACATCGAGCAATGACACCAAAACGCCGCCACGCCTGAGCACCTTCAGCGAGCGTTGGGCGTGGTCGCCGCCCATTGGATCCAGCACCAGATCGATGTCGCGAACCTGATCGGTGAAATCGCCCCTGGTGTAGTCGATGACCTCGTCGGCGCCGAGTTCGCGGACGAAATCGAGCTTGCCCGGGCTGACCGTGGCGACAACGTAGGCGCCGCGCGCCTTGGCGATCTGCACCGCCAGATGACCGACGCCGCCGGCTCCTGCATGCACCAATATGCGCTGCCCCGATTTCAGCCCGCCGTGGCGAACAAGCCCTTGCCAGGCGGTGAGGCCGGCCAGCGGCAAGGCGCCTGCCTTGAGGTGGTCCGCGCTCTTCGGCTTCAGTGCGATTTGATCGGCAGGCACGGCAGCCAGCTCGGCATAGGCCGCCGCCTGCTTGGGGAAGCGCGGCATGCCGAACACCTCGTCGCCGATCTTGAAGCCGGTGACGCCGGCGCCGAGTGCTTCGACAGTTCCCGAGATATCCCAACCCAGGATGTAAGGCGGCTCGCCGAGCAAGGGGTAGTAGCCGGCACGGACGGCGCCGTCGACCGGATTGATGCCTGCGGCCTTGACGCGGACCAGCACTTCGCCGGCCTCTGGCGTGGGATCCGGCTGATCGGCGATGACAAGGACGTCGGGTCCGCCGACGGAATTCTGGATAACGGCACGCATTGAGATGTCTCCTGCTTGGTTGGTGCCACTATCATTTGGATAGTAATATCCCCTTGTCCAGTATGTACCTTCCTGATATATACGCACCTCATGGATAGTGAAGATGATTGCGGTTTCGGCTATGACGCGTTCCGGCGAACGTGCCCTTCGCACACCGTGCTGGAGATGCTGGCCAGCAAATGGGTCTATCTGGTGGTTTGCGCGCTACGCAAAGGCCGGCTGCGCAATGGCGAGCTTGCCCGGAAGCTCGAGGGCATCACGCCGAAGATGCTGACGCAGACGCTGCGGGTACTCGAGCGCGACGGCCTGGTGCGGCGCGAGATTTTCCCGGTCATTCCGCCGCGCGTCGAATATGAATTGACCGAGCTCGGCCAGAACCTGGCGGGGCTGCTTACCCAGATCAGGTCATGGGCGGAGCAGCATGCGCCGGATATCAAGGATGCCCGTGCAAGGGCAATTGCCGAGAGTGAAGGGGATTGGGCCGCGTAGGGCGGGTTCATTTTTCCCGCCGGAGCCGCAAGCCGCGACAATGCGCCAGCCTGATGGCGAGCGTTGGTGCGGCAAACCGCCAGGTCTTAGCCGATCATGGCGCTGCGGCCACCGACTTCGGCTTCGCGGATCTTCGTGTCGCGCGATTCCAGCATTTCCGCCTTGGAAAGCTCCGCTTCAGCTTCGCCGAGTAATGATTCGGCGGCGCTTCGCTGCTGGGCGAGGTCGCTTTGGGAATTCCTGAGGTTGTCGCGGCGCAGGCGAGCCGCCTTGGCGAAGGTCGGATAGGCGAAATGGTTGATGTCTGTGATGCCGGCCTTCTTTTCCTCGGCGGTGATCTGAAGCTCCAGCTCGACGGCCATGCGTTCGAACTCGGCGATCATCATGTCGAGCTGCAGCAGCTGCCGCCGCTTCTCATTCACCTGAAACTGTTTCAGCCGAACGAGGTTTTCACGTGACTTCATGATTCGGTACTCCCGGAAACGCACACCCGCACTTATCGTCCAAACCACCTGGAAACGCCCAGGCCGCACCCGTGTCCACCGCCTTTCCCCGAACTATGGGAAACAAAACCCTAAAGTTTTTTGCCGGCGGTAACCATTCGTTTACGGGCATTGTTAATCATACGGGTCAGGACTTAAGGCCGGGTAAAAATTCCGGCCACCGATGCGGAAGCGACGTCGATGAGTCCCTGGAGTCGCTTAGTCCGGGTTTTTAATGTGTTGCATTAGGATTTGGTTCTGAGATTCGTTATTAGATTCAAGAGGGTGTAGAAAGAGGTTAAAAAATCTGGTACCGTCATGGACGGGAAATTAGGATTTGTTAACCATTCAATGGCAGCCTCTGCACAAGGCAACCACTGCTCCGGGTCCGGACGGGTCGTGAAATGGTCCGGCAGCAGAAAAGGGGAATGAAATGCGTGTTCTGCTGATAGAAGATGACAGTGCAACCGCACAAAGCATCGAACTGATGCTGAAATCGGAAAGTTTCAACGTCTACACGACCGATCTCGGGGAAGAGGGCGTCGATCTAGGCAAGCTCTACGACTACGATATCATTCTTCTCGATCTCAACCTGCCTGATATGTCGGGCTACGAGGTCTTGAGAACGCTTCGCCTTTCCAAGGTCAAGACACCTATTCTCATCCTCTCCGGCATGGCCGGCATCGAGGACAAGGTGCGCGGCCTCGGCTTCGGCGCGGACGACTACATGACCAAGCCGTTCCACAAGGATGAGCTGGTTGCCCGCATTCATGCCATCGTGCGGCGCTCCAAGGGCCACGCCCAGTCGGTCATCACCACTGGCGACCTGGTGGTCAACCTCGATGCCAAGACTGTCGAAGTCGGCGGCCAGCGCGTGCACCTGACCGGCAAGGAATACCAGATGCTGGAGTTGCTTTCGCTGCGCAAAGGCACCACGCTGACCAAGGAAATGTTCCTCAACCACCTCTATGGCGGCATGGACGAGCCTGAGTTGAAGATCATCGACGTCTTCATCTGCAAGCTGCGCAAAAAGCTCGACGCGGCATCGGGCGGTCAGAACTACATTGAAACGGTCTGGGGGCGCGGCTATGTGCTGCGCGAACCGGAAGACATTCGCGTCAGCGCCTGAGCGACGAATCGCTCGAATCTTTTCCATAAAAAACCCGGCTTCGGCCGGGTTTTTGCATGACGGCTGGTAAGGGTCTGTTTTGGGCTGCTGAGCAGGAAACCGTCACGCACTTTTTCTGGAATTGCTCAAGGGTACCGAATCAGGTGCGCTCTTCAAGGTGCGAAAGCGCTCGAGCAGCTGCGGGCGGTTGAACGGCTTCAAGAGATAGCCCTGGGCGCCGGCTCGCTTGGCCCGCATGATCGAAGCAATATCGAGCTCGACCAGGGAAATCAGGATCTGCGGCCTTATCGGGCTCTCCATGGCGCGGACGCGACGGATGAGATCGACCGCCGGTACGTCGGGCAAGGCGCCATCGACGACGATGATGTCGGGCATATCGGCGGCGCACATCTCCAGCGCGTCAAGTCCGCTGGCGGCCTCGATGACAATCATTTCGGAGCCGCCCAGTATGCGTTTTGCAACCTTCCTGATGACGCTTGAATCGTCGACGAACATGCAGCGTTTCATTTCCGGGTCCTCTTTGCCTTCTGGCAGTCCGGTAGCGTCGGGGGCATCCAGGACGCACCATAGGCCAATCTGGTAAAGAAGCCGAAAAGGCGTTAGGTAAAATTTTTACAAAGATAGGCAGGTGCCTACTTTTATTCGCGAATGCTTTGGCGCTGCCTGGACGACCAGACGCATCTCAAGTCGATGAGCTGGAATTACAGATTTCAATGTAGAAATACTTCGCTTTATCGGCTGCGCAATCAGGCCGCAGAAAGCACGATTTCTTCCGGCGTCGCGTGGATCGATATCGTCATGCCGGCTTCGCGCGCCAGAAGCAGCGTGTAGTAGGGCTGCACGGAATGCGCGTCGATCGGTTCCTCCGGCTTGTGGCCGGAATGCAGTTCGAGGAATTTCGGCGGCACACGCAGCATCGGGCCAGCCGACGCAAGCGCGAAACGAGGTTCGGTCTCAAGATTTTCCAGCGTCACGGAAAGCTTGCCGCCGCGCGGAATGGCGGCATTGGCGACGAGGATCAGGTTGAGCAGCAGCTTGACCTTGTTCTTGGGCAGCAACGCGCGGGGCCCGTTCCAGGTCAGTTCCGGCTTTTCGTTCTTGAGGAAGGCGATGGCGACCGCTTCGGCATCGCCGGTATCGATCAACATGCCGGCCGAGCCGGCGGCACCAAAGGCGATGCGGGCGAACTGCAGGCGGGCCGAAGCGTTGCGGGCGCTCTGACGGATCAGCTTCATGGCGTCCTC
This sequence comes from Mesorhizobium sp. WSM4808, assembly GCF_055811675.1. Lineage (NCBI taxonomy): Bacteria > Pseudomonadati > Pseudomonadota > Alphaproteobacteria > Hyphomicrobiales > Phyllobacteriaceae > Mesorhizobium > Mesorhizobium sp. WSM4808. Next base: position 140,713 of record NZ_JBVVQX010000003.1, on the reverse strand, counting down.
GTCGGCGCCGCCTTCATCAAGCAATTCGAGCCCGTTGTTGATCGCGCCGACCGGCGAGATGATATCGTGGCAGACCCGGCTGCACAAAAGCGCTGCCAGATCGGGTGCGGAAAGGGTGAACAGATCGGCCATCGGCGAAAAATCCCTGCAAAATCTCACAACTCATGGCCGGGCGATCGATCGTCGCCTGCCACACGAATCACACACTCTCTCCTCGGGCTTTCTGAATACACAGCGCCCGTGCGTGCAGCAACAAATCCAAATTGTGGTTGTGGCAAATGGCGTGTTGACGCAGGCTGCCGGCCCCACTTGAGCGACCCCAAACAGCCTTCGAACCGCCATGTTCATGTGTGAGCTTAATGGTTGAAAAAGGATTACGGCATAGTTTGCCCCTAACAGTTACCCTTAACGGCCGGCTAAAAGAGCCGTACGGGGTGCGAGGCGTCGGCGAAGGTGCTCCCTGACGGAGATTGGAAGCATGTTTTCCCGATACTACGACCGGAGCTTTCTCCGTGTCTTCTCAATGGCGGTCACGCTCCTGGGCGTTCTCGTCTTCTCGACTTCAGCCCTGCGGGCCCAGGAATACACCGCTCAGGAGATTGTCGATTCCGGTCACAAGTTCTTCGGCGCGACATCGGGCGGGCTCGCCACGGTCGTCGAGAAGATTTTTGCTTCCTACGGCCTGCCCAACGGCTATCTGCTGGGCGAAGAGGGCTCGGGCGCGCTGATCGGTGGCCTGACCTATGGCGAAGGCACGCTCTACACCAAGAATGCCGGCGATCACAAAGTGTTCTGGCAAGGCCCATCGCTCGGCTGGGATTTCGGCGGCGAGGGGTCGCGGGTGATGATGCTGGTCTACAATCTCGACGATGTGGGCAGCCTCTACAACCGCTATGGCGGCGTCGCCGGTTCGGCCTATGTGGTGGCTGGCGTCGGCTTCAACGTGCTGAAGAACAACAATGTGGTTTTGGTGCCGATCCGCACCGGTGTCGGTGCCCGGCTTGGCGTCAATCTCGGCTATCTGAAGCTTACCGAGCGCGCCACCTGGAATCCGTTCTAAGCTGAAGTCCTTGGCTGTCGTTTCCCAAAACCGGGACCGCTTTTGGGTCGACATGCATTAAACTCGTGGCGTTGCGGCAAACCCTTGCCGCAACGCTGGATTTCCGCCATGTCAACGTGGCACAGTCAAAGCGCTCTAGGCGCTTTTGGTTTATCTGGTTTGATGCTTACCGGCCACAACGGGTAGTCACTTGGTCCAGTCGGTCCTGTTCTTCGTCCTCGGCTTTCTCTGTGCTGGCTTTCTGGCGCTCATGGTGGCTCCGGCCATATGGCGTCGTGCGGTCACGCTTACACGCAAACGCGTCGAATCCTCGATCCCTCTGACGCAAACCGAAATCCAGGCGGACAAGGATCGCATCCGCGCCGAATACGCCATGACGACGCGCCGCCTGGAAATCAGCGTCAAGGCGTTGCGAGAGAAGACGGCCGAACAACTGGTCGAGATCAATCGCGGTCGCGAGGCCATGAAGGGCCTGGCGGTCGAGCGGACGGACAAGAACCAGGCGCTGACCGAGCTGGGCGCGAAGAACGAAGCGCTGCGCCAGCGAGAGGGCGAGTTGCAGCAGCTTTCGGAGCGGCTGAAGGAAACCGAGCGCAAGCTGGAAAAGCGTGCACTTGAGCTGCAAAAGCTGGAGCGCATGTATGACGACGCCAGTTTTTCCTCGAGCAGCCGACAGATCGAGCTCGTGGCGCGAGAGTCCGAAATGCAGAAACTCGCCAGTGACATTGCGATGCTGCGCGGCCAGCGCAAGGAAGCCGACAGGCGCGGCCAGGAAATCGCGGCCGAAAGCAAGGCCGCGCGGGAGGCCCTGAAAGCCGAGAAGAAAAGGACCGCCGAACTCGACAAGAAGGTCGAACGGCTGCTGGCCACACTTGCCGATCGCGAAGACAAACTCGACCGCCGCGAAAAGGAACTGGCACGCATGCGCGAAAGATCGAAATCCGAAGACAGCGCGCCAGCCTTGCGGCTGGTCGGCAAGGGCGGCGATGTCGCCAGGAGTGATGACTTGGACAAGGCAATCGCCAAGCTCGACAGTGACCGTGAGCAGCTCGAGGCGAGGCTGACGGCGCTGGCGCGCGAGAACAAGCGGCTGAAGGCCGACCTCACCGCACTGGCCGCGTCCAAGGCCACGGACAGCAGCTCCGCCTTGCGCGAGCAGATGAACGCGCTGGCGGCGGAGGTCGTCCATCTGACGGCGAAGCTCGAGGGGCCTGGTTCGCCGATCGCCAAGGCATTGGCGGTACCGTCGGACGCCCGCTCCGGCAACGGTGACCGCAGTCTTGCCGACCGCGTGCGCGCGCTGCAGAAGGCTGACGCGACAAGCTGAATCAGGCCTCCTTAGAGCATTTCACCGTTTCACGGAAACGGCGAAATGCCCTAACTCTTTGCTTTGACGCAATTCTGGACGGAAAACCGCTTCACACTTTTCCTGGAATTGCTCTAGCCGAAAAATGATGCAGCGCGATGGCTGAAGCCGCGGCGACATTCAGGCTGTCGAAGCCTTCCGCCATGGTGATCCGCACGTTGCGCAGGCTTGCAAGCAGGTTGTCCGGCAAGCCTTCGCCCTCGGTGCCGAGATAGAGCGCCAGGCGCTTGCTGCGCTGCGCATCGCGGATGTCGGTCTTCCCGCGTGGCGACAGCGCGAATTGTTCGAAGCCACGTCGGGCGAGCATCGTTGTGAAGCCGGCGGTGTCGGAGAACGATGCGAAGGGGATCTTGAGCGCGGCGCCGACCGAAACGCGGATCGCCTTGCGATAGAGCGGGTCGCAGCATGTCGCATCCAGCAGAACCGCGTCAGCGCCAAAGGCGGCGGCATTGCGGAAGATCGAGCCCACATTGTCATGGTTGGCGATGCCGACGAGCACTACGACCAGCGCCCGAGGCGGCAAGCCAACGAGCAGGTCTTCGGCCGGCTGCGGCTCTCCCTTGCGGCCAATGGCCAGGATGCCGCGATGCATGTGAAATCCGGCGATAGCGTCCATCACTGCGCTGGTGGCGACATAGACCGGGAGGTCGGCGGGCGCCTTGCTCAGGATGTTGTCGAGACCTGCCAGCCGGTTTTCCAGGACCAGGATCGATTCGGCGGCAAAGCGCCCGGTCGAGAGCAGCAGGTCGAGCACCACCTTGCCTTCGGCGACGAAGCGGCCTTGCCGGCCGGCGAGGTCACGCTCGCGAATGCCGAGATAGGCAACGACGCGCGGATCTTGCGGGTCGTCGATGCGAATGGGATCCATGCATTCCTCGCGACCGTCGCATCGGCCCGAAAATCCGGACCGCTTCCCGGCGCTCACCTTGTTTGGAAAGCACGATGCGACAATTCGGGACAATCAGCCAGCTCTGTACGCCCCGGATGGGCGCATGTCGCTCTGAAATCGCCGGCGAGATCGGCGCTATGTGGTCAGGTTCCAGCACGGCGCAAACGGTGCGCCATCTGGGACAGATCATCCTTGCCGCTGCCGAAAATGCCGTCCAGCATGACAAGCAGTTCTCGCACGGCGTCGGATTTGCAGGAGTAGTAGATCATCTGCCGGTCGCGGCGGGTCTCGACTAGGTCGAGCGCCCGCAACTTGGCGAGGTGCTGGGACAGGGCGGATTGGCTGAGCATCACCTTCTCGGCAATGGCTCCAACCGACATCTCACCTTCGGCGAGGTAGCTCATGATCAACAGTCGCTTCTCATTGCCCATCAGCATGAGAAACTCTGCCGCCGATTCGGCGTTCACGATTAGCTTTGTCGAGACCATCGATCCCCCATGCTTCCTGTTCATCCCGACGCCATGGGGGCAATGGCGTCTGATTCCATAAATTCACTTGTCGATCGGCGCTGGCGATTCAGCGTCACCAAAAGGTAGAGCATTTCACTTAAATCTCAAGTGTTGCTTTTGGTCCAGCATAATTAAGTCTCCGTCCCGGCGTCGACAATGGCTCGGCCGGCCTTGGCCATATCGACCAGAACGTGCCGCAATTCGCCTGCCGCCGCCAGAGGTTGTGGGTAAAAAACCCGGCAAACATCGTCGCCCGAAACCAGGTCCATGCCATCGGCATCGAATCCGGCAACACGCCAGCCGTTTCCGGATACTTTGGCGAAATGCTGTGCGTAAACGGCGATCGCGTCGAGATGGTCGGCGTTCATGTGGTCGATGGCGGATTGTTCGCGCGCCGCGAGTTCCTCGACGATCGGTCCGCTGGCGAGCAAATCCGATCGATCGAGCTGATAGGCCTTGCCGAAGCCGCCGTTGAGGCTGGCGCGTTGCGGATCGAGGCGAAAGATCGAAAAGTCGCCGAGACCGGCGTAAAGTTTCGCCTTGGGATTGCGATTGAGATAGCGGCGCTCGGCGCGGGCGTGTTCGTCAGATCCGCGCTCAAGCCGCGCCGCCTGGCAGATCAATGTCAGGCGCGGGTGCGCCAGCGGGTCGCCCTTGCCCGGTTCGCCGAGCAACAGGGAACAGCGCGGATCGGCAAGCAGGGCGCCGGTGTGCGCCGAAAGCATCGACACCAGGATCAGCGGCGCGCCATCGATGTCGGTGGCCACGCCGACCCTGCTGGCCAGCGGCGAGCCGGTTTGCGGTTCGATCACCGCCAGGGCGCCAAAGCGGGCGCTGCGCAGAAGCGTCTTCGCCAGCCGGATCGCTTCGGCGTCCGTCTCGCGGATCACGTCCTTTTTCGGCTCGTCCAAGGCAGCACCGCAGTAAGTTGATCTTTCTTCTCTAGTTATCGTTATCGGTCAGCAAGCCGGATTTGACAAGGCCGTCGATCTCGGCTTTCGCAAAGCCGAAACGTGCCAGAATTGCCGATGGCGACAAATCCTCATTGCCTGGCATAGTGGCCAATGTCGGTTGCGAGCTCGAGAAACGCGGCGCGGGGGCCGGGCGCTCAAATGCACCTGTCGTCACAGAGGCGTTGCGTGCCCGATTGTGCGGGTGGTGCTTCGCCTCTTGCAGCGACAGGACGGGGGCCACGCAGGCATCGGTCTGGGCAAACAGCAGGTCCCAGTCGTCGCGTGGTTTCTGCCGGATCCGATCGGCAATGGCGGCGCGCATCGGCGGCCACAGGGCCTTGTCGTACTGGCCGGACGCAAAGCGCTCGTCGAGCGGCAGCAGCCTGGCGAATTCGGTGAAGAATTGCGGCTCGAGGCAGCCGATGGCGATGTGCCCGCCATCCGCCGTCTCATAGGTGTCGTAGAACGGGGCGCCGGAATCGAGCAGGTTCGCGCCGCGCTTGTCGCTCCACAAGCCGGCCGCCGTCAAGGCGTGCAGGGGCACCGCCAGCATCGAGGCGCCGTCGACCATCGCTGCGTCGATGACGTCACCCTTGCCCGTGCGAGAACGTTGGAACAGGGCGGCCAGCACGCCGGCAATCAGCATCATGGCGCCACCGCCATAGTCGGCGACAAGGTTGAGCGGCGGGACGGGACGGCCGTCGGCATGGCCGATGGCGTGCAGCACGCCGCTATAGGCGAGGTAGGTGATGTCGTGGCCGGCGCGGCCGGCGAGCGGACCGTCCTGGCCGAAGCCGGTCATACGGCCGTAGATCAGTGCCGGATTACGCGCCTGCATCGCTTCCGGGCCGAGGCCGAGCCGTTCCATGACACCCGGGCGAAACCCTTCGAGCAACATGTCCGCCTTTTCGGCAAGGCGCAGCAACAGATCGGTGCCTTCACGGCGCTTCAGGTCGAGGCGCAGGAGGGCGCGGCCATGGCGGTCGATGTTGTACTCATCCGGCAGCGACAGGAGCTCGCTCGTCCCCGTCCGTTCGATGCGCAACACTTGCGCGCCCATCTCCGACAGCATCAGGCCCGCCAGCGGCACCGGTCCGAGTCCGGCCATCTCGATCACCTTCAGCCCGGTCAGCGGACCGGTTTTAGCGGCAGCGGACAGGCCGGCGTTCATGACCTTCTATTTCGGCGCCATGCGGATGGCGCCATCGAGACGAATGGTCTCGCCGTTCAACATCTGGTTCTCGATGATGTGCAGGGCGAGAGCGGCATATTCGGACGGTTCGCCCAGGCGCGACGGGAAAGGCACGGCGGCGCCCAGCGAATCCTGAACCTCTTGCGGCATGCCGGCCATCATCGGCGTCTTGAAGATGCCGGGCGCGATGGTGCAGACGCGGATGCCGGAACGGGCAAGGTCGCGCGCCACCGGCAGCGTCATGCCGACGACGCCGCCCTTGGATGCCGCATAGGCGGCCTGGCCGATCTGGCCATCATAGGCGGCAACCGAAGCGGTGTTGACGATGATGCCGCGCTCGCCGCCCTGCAGCGGCTCGAGCTTCGACGCGCGCTCGGCGACGAGGCGGATCATGTTGAACGTACCGATCAGATTGACCTCGATCACCTTGCGATACTGATCAAGGGGGTGGGGACCATCCTTGCCGATCGTCTTCACGCCGATGGCGATGCCGGCGCAGTTGACCAGGATCCGCGGCTCGCCAAGCTTGGCGGCTACGTCGGCGAGCGCAGCGGTTCCGCTGTCGGCGCTGCTGACGTCGCACTGGACGGCAATACCACCGATCTCGGCCGCGACCTTGGCGGCGCGGTCAATACCCACGTCGAAGATGGCGACGCGGGCGCCCTTGGCGGCCAGCGCGCGCGCCGTTGCCTCGCCAAGGCCGGAGCCGCCGCCGGTGACGATCGCGATCTGGCCGTTGGGGTTCATGACGTCATCCTTTGATCTCAGGAACAGTGGGACGGATCAGGCGCCAGATCGACGGGAAAGGTCAAGCCATCGCGGCGACAGGATCGGCTACCCTGGCCTGATCGGCGTGGCAGACCTCGCCCAAGAGCCTGGCGACCGCGCCCGGCGCGATCTCGTGCGACAGCAGCCGGTCGAGATCGACGGGGCGCGGCATCGAAATCTGGCCGCGCGGAATCCGCTTGAAACCGAGCGGCCCGTAGTAGGGTTCGTCACCCACCAGCATGACAGCGGGCGCGCCGGCCTTGGCGGCGGCCTCCAGCGCGATCGCCACCAACCGGCGGCCGATGCCGAGATTCTTGAAGGCCGGCCGCACCGCGAGCGGCCCGAGCATTAGCGCGCGACCGGCACCGGCGGCGATGCGGGTCATGCGCACCGAGGCGACGACGATGTCGCCATCGACGGCGACAAAGGACAACGAACGCTCGTGCCCTCCGGCCTCACGAATCTTGTAGGCGGCCAGCACAAAGCGGCCGGGCCCGAAGGCTTCGTCGTTGATGGCTTCGATCTCGGGGTCGTGCGCCGGGGTTTCCGGCAGGTATTTCACGTCGGCAAGGCTCATGGTCTTTGCGTTCCGGTAAGGAGGAAAGGTTGCTGCAAACGGCAGCATTCGCCAGTCAGCGCTTCATCAAGCGCGGGCGCCCTTTCGTCGTCGGTAAAACCGGATCGAAGCAAAATCGAACATGCGGATTGTCCGCTAGCATCAATTTCCCGCCGCTGCAATCGGCCGTTTTGTTCGTCATTTCCGCCAAGTGACGGTCTGTTCAGCACCTGACGTCTTCGACAGGGCAGCCTTGCGCCTACATCAACCAACAGGACGCAAGGAGATTTGTATGGGAATGCTGGTCGAAGGAAGGTGGCAGGACCGCTGGTACGATACAGCGGACAATGGTGGCAGGTTCGTGCGGACGCAGTCGCAATGGCGCGACTGGGTCACCGTTGACGGGGCGCCTGCCGAAGGCCGGACGCGTGGTTTCAAGGCCGAGCCCGGCCGCTATCACCTCTATGTCTCGCTTGCCTGTCCGTGGGCCCACCGGACGTTGATCTTTCGCGCGCTGAAGAAGCTGGAAGGCGTCATATCGGTGTCGGTGGTGCATCATTTCATGGGCGCCAACGGCTGGACGTTCGTGGCTGAGGACGGCGCCACGGGCGACATGCTCTATGACCTCGACTTCCTGCACCAGATCTATGCCAAGGCCGATCCCGCCTATTCGGGCCGGGTGACTGTGCCGGTGCTGTGGGACAAAAAGGAGCAGACCATCGTCTCCAACGAGTCTTCCGAAATCATCCGCATGCTGAATTCAGCCTTCGACGAATGGGGCGACGCCAGCCTCGATTTCTATCCGAAGGCATTGCGCGGCGAGATCGATCGCATCAATGCGCTGGTCTATCCCGCGGTCAACAACGGCGTCTATCGCGCCGGCTTCGCCACCACGCAACGCGCTTATGAAGAGGCGTTCGGTGAAGTGTTCACAGCGCTGGATGCGCTGGAGGAGCGGCTGTCGAAGCAGCGCTATCTCGTCGGTGGTCCTATCACCGAAGCCGACTGGCGGCTGTTCACCACGCTGGTGCGCTTCGATCCGGTGTATGTCGGCCATTTCAAATGCAATCTGCGCCGTATCGCCGACTACCCGAACCTGTCCAACTATCTGCGTGATCTCTACCAGGTGCCTGGTGTGGCCGGGACGGTGAACATGCATCATATCAAGGCGCACTATTACGGCAGCCACCAGACGATCAATCCGACGCGGATCGTGCCTGTCGGACCGGATCTGGATTATGCCGCATGGCACGACCGGGCGCGCTTCGAGAAAGCGGCAGCCTGATCTACCAGTAGGGCGAGGGCTGCTCGCCGTCAAAAACCTCGGCGATCCGGCGCAGCGTCGCGGGCGTCGTGCCCTGCGGCAAGCGGTCGAGCGGGAAGAAGCCAGCTTCGGCGATTTCGTGGTCCGGCAGCTTCGGCGCCGTCTGGCTGAAATGCTCGAGCAAATAAAAGCCGACATGGTCGCGGCGGCTGGAGCGGCGGTTGAAATGCATCGATTTGAACACCGGCGGGGCGGTGAGAGCGATGTTGCCTTCCTCGGCCAGTTCACGGGCCAGTGCCTCGTTCATCGTCTCGCCGACTTCGACGCCGCCGCCGGGAAGCTGCCAGCCCGGTACATAGGTATGGCGAATGAGGAAGACGGACCTGGACGCCCTGTCGTGGATCAGGCCGCGCACGCCAAGCGTCATCGGCCTCCGCAGCACGAAATAGAGATGGAACAGCCTAGCCCTCAAACCTGGCCAGCCGGTCTGGCGGAAGGCATCTTCAGGGCTCGTCATTGATAGCGAAACCGTGGGTGGAAAGCCGCGCGCGCGTCGCCTATGAAGGTTGTATGTTCAGGCTCGCGCATATTTCCGATGTCCATCTGGGGCCGCTCCCCGATGTATCCTATCGCGATCTCGCCTCCAAGCGCGTGCTCGGCTATGTCAACTGGCAGCGCAACCGCCGCCGCCATATGCATGATGCGGTCATTGATACGATCGTCGCAGACATCAAGGCGAACACGCCTGACCACCTCGCCGTCACCGGCGACCTGGTCAATCTGGCGCTCGACGGCGAGATCGAGATGGCCAGGCACTGGCTGGAGACACTGGGGCCGGCGCATGATGTTTCGGTCGTTCCGGGCAACCACGACGCCTATGTGCCAGGCGCCTTCGACAAGGTCTGCCGATCCTGGGCGGCGTGGATGAGCGGCGACGGTGTCAACACGCCGGTCGATCGTAACGCATTTCCCTATCTGCGCGTGCGCGGCAACGTCGCGCTGATCGGTGTCTCGACGGCGCGCGCCACGGCACCCTTCATGGCCAATGGTTTCTTCATGGAAGGCCAAGCGAAGCGGCTCGGCAAAATCCTTGGGGATACCGCCGGACAGGGGCTGTTTCGCGCCATCATGATCCATCATCCGCCGGTGCGCGGCGCGGTCCCGCAGCACAAGCGGCTGTTCGGCATCGCCCGCTTCAACAAGATCATTCGTCGCCACGGCGCCGACCTTGTCCTGCACGGCCATTCACATCTGCCGTCGCTGTTCTTCATCGGCGGTCGCGGCGTCAGGATTCCGGCGGTCGGCGTCGCCGCCGCCGGCCAGGCGCCGGGCGGCAAGAACCCGGCGGCGCAGTACAATCTGTTCGACATTGACGGCGAGAAGGGCAATTGGCGGATCCGGCTGACGCGGCGCGGCCTGACCGGGCCGTCCATACCGCCATCCGATCTGCAGACGGTGGAGCTTGGCGCCGAGGCCGCTATGGCCGCAAATTGACAACCATGGCCACGATGCGATCCCAGAACAGGACGACCGACACCACAAGGCCGACCAGTGCGCCGGCAGCGACCAGGCCAAGCCCGGACAGAAGGGCCGACCAGCGTTTGCCGCGCTCCGTTGCGCGCAGCGGCGGTTCGGCTTCCGGCACATACGCACGTTTCAGGCCGGCGACGGCGGGTTCGACGCCGCCTTCCAGCATCCTCTGACGCTCGACGATGCGCTCGGCGACATAGCGTGTCACGGAATCGGCAACCGGCTTCATCTCGGTGGATTCGGCAAGCACCACCCGGCCGATACGGGTGTCCTTGAGGAAGCGATAGGTCCGGCGGTCGCGCCCCATGGCGACATGGCTGATGGCGTCGATCCACAGGCGCGGCTGCAAGCCGGACGAGACGACAAAGTCGAAATTGTCCATATCGGCCGGAACATCGGCAAAAACCGGTGCCAGTTCGGCGGCGAGCAGATCGAGACGCATGCGATGCGCCTCGCGCATGTCGACGACGACGTCGTCGCGGTCGGCGAAGGCATTTTTGACATCACGGATGGCATCGGACAGTTTCTTGGACTGGTCGATGGTCTTCTCGCCTGCTTCCTTCATCGGCGTCTGCCTCGTAGGTTTGGTTAACACCGGGTTAACACAGCCGCCGGCGAAATGCACTGGCGAGATCGACGGCCCGGGGTGTCCAGGAAGGTTGTCGTGCGCGAAAAAGGTCAGCTGGCTGCGGCGGCGAATTTCTGGCGGTGTGGCCTGGCGCGACGACTGGTGTTCCGGCGAATGATCTCGGCAACAAGGTCGGGGGCTTCCTCAGCCAGCATATGGCCGGCCTCCAGCACGTGGTGCACGTGAAAATGCGCCGGCAGGTCATCCGCCTGGGTAAAGGGCAGCACCGCATCGCTGATTCCCCATGCCACCATCACCGGCATGTTCAGTCCATCGAGGCGATCGTGCGGGATGACGCCTTGCCGACCGTCCACGGTCATGGCGGCTGCGATCTCGACGAGCTTTTCGAGTTGGCCGGGTCGCCGGCGCATTTCCCAAAGGGTGTCCACCGTATGTTTGAGCGGCGGGGCTGAAGGTCCCGACATGACGGCGAGGCAGGAGCGGATCTCGGACCGATCCGCGGCTTCGGCATAGCGGCGCAACAGCGGTCCATTGATTTCGGGGCCAAGGCCGCCCGGCGCCAGAAGCGTCAGCGAGGCTATCTTTTCGGGCTCGGCCAGCGCCATCAGCGCCGCCACGGCACCGCCCATCGAGTGGCCCACGAGATGAACGCGCTTCAGGCGACGCTCCGAGAGATCGGCGAGCACGGCCTTGGCTGCCACCCTGGCCGGACCGGCAGCGGGAAAATCGAGCGACAACCCGTGCCCAGGCAGATCATAGGCCAGCGTATGCGTGGAAGGCGTCAGGGCGGAAATCACCTCGCGCCATACATCATGGCAGCCGCCGAAACCGTGCAGCAGGACGATGGCCTTCGAGCCAACACCCTCTTCGGCGGCAAAAAGTGATGCGGTCATGAAAGCTGATTTTTTGTTATTGCAGAATGCGCGACACCCAATGGTGGCTGAATTGCTCCTAGTCCAACGTGATGACCAGTAAAATTTTCGCGATTTGTACGGTTGTGTACAGAACTTGGCGACCAATCGGCAATCGGCGATCGGAGCGCAGGAAATCCATCGGGACGCGGCACAGCCAGTGCGCGGACGTCGATGGTGTCAGCTTGGGCTGCCGAGCCCGGCAGCGCGGAGTGCCTGGACCAGCCGGTCGGTCAGGTCGGCCGGATATTTCCGCTCGACGAAAGTCGCCCGCGGATCGGCGGCAAATTTGGGGAATTCGGTGGTCAGTTGTTTCAGCAGCGTGCTCACCAGATGATCCTGTCCGGCAGCCTTGGCGCCGATCAGCCGCGCCGCCAGATAGTGTGATTTCGTTGCCGTCGTTCTCAGGGCCATGCTGGCTGCGACTGCCTTGTTCATGTCGCCGAGCATGAGCTCACCGACGAACAGCCCGTAATCCCACCATGTCGGGTGCCCGCTGAAGGTCTCCACCGCATGATCGAGGATCGGCGTTCCTTCAGCATATCGTCCGGCGAAGATCAGCCCGTAGCCGTAAGCGGCGGCCATGCCGAGATCGTAGGGGTTGAGTTCATAGGCCTTGCGCATCCAGCGGATCGCTTCGTCCGTATTGCCGAGGCGCGAACTGACATAGCCGTAGGAGCGATGCGCATAAGGGCTGGTCGGACCCATCTGCACGCCGCGATGGGCAAACTCGACGGCTGTCTCAATCGTCGCATTGGGCGGATAGGCGTAATGATCGGACACCGCCTCGAGATGCAGGGAAGCAAGCTCCGAATAGACGAGCGAGGACTTGGTTCCACCATTGGCCAGCTTCTCGAGGCAACGGTAGGCTGCCTCATGGGTCCTGGCGTTCTGGTCGAGGTAATATTTGCCGTTGAGCAGCAGGCATTGCGTCAGACCGTTTGGCGTGCCGGTCTGCTCGATATAGTTGTAGATGGTGCCGGAGGCGGGGAGTGCCGAGCTAAGCATATCGGCGATACGGTCTTCGACCGCTGCAGGTGCGCTGTCGGCGGGGGTGAGATTGCGCGATAGAAGCACCCGTCCGGACGCCATGCTTTGCAGTTCTATGGTGATGTCGCCCGCGTCCGGTCCAGATAGGACGTCGAATATGAAGCTCGTCGCGTCGTCGGCCGGATCGCCGACGGTGTCGCGGCCGATGAAGTCGATCGTATCGAAGCCACTCAGGCCGGCGCGCAGCGATGCGGCGACACGGCTGGCGTCGGGGCCGTCAGCCTTCAGTCCGATATAGACTTGCGGCAGGGCGTCAGCCCTTGCCGATGCCGTGATGCTTGCGGTTGCGCCAGCGATCTCCGGCGTTGCCGAGATGTCGCCGCCTGCCAGCAAGGCAGTGCTGCCCTGCCGAAGGATCAGTACGCCCAGCATGGCGATGACCAAGGCGATCGCCATCCAGAAAAAGCGGAGATGGCGCGCCACCGAGGGAGCCGGCGAAGATGGTACGGAAGCCAGAGACATCGCGTCCAGCATGCCCGTGCCGGCTTCGTTCGACTGATCGGCGGATGCGGCGCCGTCCAGCCTGAGTTCGGGAACAGACTCGGCAATATCGGGCAGGCGGATCGCGTTCAATTCATAGGCTGGAACATAGCCGCCGCGCGGAATGGCGATGCGGACCGGCTCAGCGATTCCCTCATTTGCAAAATAATGCTGAAGAAGCTCGCGCAGCCTGCCTGCCTGCACCCGCACCACGGCATCGGTGGACGGATCGAAGTCGCCGTCCTTGCCGAAAACATCCATGGCAATGGAAAAGCCCTTGAGCCTGTCGGCTTCGCCGGCCTGTTCACGTTCGACAAGATAACGCAGCAACTTTCGCGCACGTTCGGATCGGCCGAACGTTTGGCTAGCAAGCAGTCGCTCCAGTGTCTCGCGCACTGCGGGGGCGGCAGGCGTGGCATGCTGCAAGTGTCGATCCTCTCGAACTCGGCACAGGTTGAGGCGCGATCATATAGGTCCCGCACCACCACACAAGTATACACCCCGTTATGCGATCACGTACCCACCGGATAATTCCGCGGTGGTTAATGGCCCGAAAGATCGGAACCGATCACCAGGTTGGGTGGGTTCCGATCTTTGTTCCCGTCGGGCGTCAGCCGGCTTTTTTACCGACGATACGGTTCGCGGCAGACATCACCGCCTCCAGTGAGGCGGCGACGATGTTGGTGTTGATGCCGGCGCCGAACAGCTTGCCGCCGGGATATTCCATCTCGACATACGAAATGGCCGACGCGTTCGAGCCGCGCTGCATCGAGTGCTCGGAATAGTCGAGCACCGACATCTCGACGCCGACATGGCGCGACAGCGCATTGACGAACCCATCGATCGGGCCGGTACCCGTGCCTGTAATCGTCACTTCCTTGCCGCCGTCGAGGATGACCGCCTCGACGACGCGCCGGCCCTTGATCTCGGTGCTGGGATAGGTGTGGTGATCGAGGAATTTCAGCCGCGCGCCGGGCTGGTCGACATAGGTCTCGATAAAGCGCTCGTAGATGCGCCTGGCCGGCACTTCCTTGCCCTCGGCATCGGTGATCGCCTGGATTTCCTGGCTGAACTCGATCTGCAGATTGCGCGGCAGGTTGAGGCCGTAATCGGCCTGCAGCACATAGGCGATGCCGCCCTTGCCGGACTGCGAATTGATGCGGATGATGGCTTCGTAGCTGCGTCCGACATCGGCCGGGTCGATCGGCAGATAGGGCACTTCCCACAGGCTCGTATTGGCCTTCTTCAGCGCCTTCATGCCCTTGTTGATGGCATCCTGGTGCGAACCGGAAAAGGCGGTGTAGACGAGTTCGCCGACATAGGGATGGCGCTCGGGGATCTTCAACTGGTTCGAATATTCGTAGACGTCCTTCATCCGGTTGATGTCGGAGCAATCGATCAAGGGATCGACACCTTGCGTGTACATGTTCAGCGCCAGCGTGACGATGTCGACATTGCCGGTGCGCTCGCCATTGCCGAACAGCGTGCCTTCGACGCGGTCGGCGCCGGCCATCAGGCCGAGCTCGGTGGTGGCTATGCCGGTGCCGCGGTCATTGTGCGGATGCAGCGAGACCAGCAGGTTTTCCCGGTTGTCGAGGTTGCGGCACATCCACTCGATGCGATCGGCATAGATGTTGGGTGTCGACATCTCGACCGTCGAGGGCAGGTTGACGATCAGCTTGTTGTCCGCCGTCGGCCTGACGATCTCGGTGACGGCGTTGCAGATCTCCAGCGCCACTTCGAGTTCGGTGCCGGTAAAGCTTTCCGGCGAATACTCGAAACGAAAGCCTCCGCCGGCCTTGGCCGCCATATCGGTGATCATCTTGGCGGCGTCGGTGGCGATGCGCTTGATGCCGCCGACGTCCTTTTCGAAGACGACGCGACGCTGCAGCTCGCTGGTCGAATTGTAGAAATGGACGATCGGGTTGGTGGCGCCCTTCAGCGCCTCGAAGGTGCGGGTGATCAGCTCCGGCCGGCACTGCACCAGCACCTGCAGCGAGACATCGGCTGGCACGTTGCCTTCCTCGATGCACCAGCGGGCAAAGTCGAAATCGGTCTGCGATGCCGACGGGAAGCCGATCTCGATCTCCTTGAAGCCCATGTCGAGCAGCAGGCCGAACATGCGTGCCTTGCGCTCATGGCCCATCGGATCGATCAGCGCCTGGTTGCCGTCGCGCAGGTCGACCGAGCACCAGATCGGCGCCTTGTCGATCACCTTCGAAGGCCAGGTCCGGTCGGTGAGGCCGACGGTCGGATAGGGCTGATATTTGCGAGCCGCGTCGGGCATCCCTTTGGCCGAATCCGTGTCTGCTACCGCGGCATCGGAGCGGATTTCTTCTCGTGCGTTCATCGTCGTTTCTCCCGGCGGCTCATGGATCCACCTTCGGTGGATTGATGGCGAGCGGCGCCTTTACCAGAATTTCGTTCGCTTGATGTGATTGCCAAGGAGCATGCGCTTGCGCGGCGGTTCGACCGCCGGGCGCTCCTTCAGCGAACCCGGCGATCGCCGATAAGGCCGAGAAGAAGCAGGGTCGAAGCCAGCGCGCGCACGGTCTCGCCGGAAAAACCGGTCGGACGGGAAGCGTTGGTGGCGCGCGTGTTCATGGCGGTTCTCTTACAGGAGCGGCTTGTGAGAGGCAAGTGGGGGCCGCGTGGCGGGCCGTGATCTGTCGGATGTTGTCCCGAACATGCGCGCTCTTCCCCACGCGCGGCAAATGCGCCAGACTCGGGCATCGACAGGGTTTCGATGCCCCTGTCGCGGGAGGGGTCGTCCATGAATTTCGTGTTCTTCTCGCCGCATTTTCCCGCCAACGGCGCGGATTTCTGCGACCGTTTGAAGAAGGCCGGGGCCAGGGTGCTCGGTATCGGCGACGCGCCCTATGACGCGCTCGACGCCAAGCTGAAAGCAGCCCTTTCGGAATATTACCGCGTCGCCAACATGGAAGACTACGATCCGGTGTTTCGGGCGATGGGGCATTTCGTCCACAAATGGGGCCGTATCGACCGTTTTGAATCGCTCAACGAACATTGGCTTGAGCTGGAAGCCAACATACGCACCGACTTCAACATTTACGGCACCAAGCTCGATTTCGTGAAGAACCTGAAGCGCAAGAGCCGCATGCGTGCCTTCTTCCGCAAGAGCGGCGTCGACACCATCGCGCAGCGCAAATGCTCCGACCGTGCCGGGGCCATGACTTTCATCCGGCGCGTCGGCTACCCCGTCGTGGTCAAGCCCGACAGCGGTTCCGGCGCATCGAACACCTTCAAGATCTCCAACGCCAAAGAGCTCGACCAGTTCTTCCGGGACAAGCCCGAGGACGTGACCTTCGTCATGGAGCAGTTCATCGAGGGGCTGGTGGTGACCTTCGACGGGCTGGTCAACCGCGACGGCGAGGTGGTGCTGGCGGCCAGCCACCGCTACGACCAGAGCGTCATGGAGGTGGTCAACAAGGACCGCCATATGAGCTACACCTGCTTTCCCAGGATCAGCCCGGCGGTCGAGGAGGCCGGCCGCAAGATCCTGAAAGCATTCGACGTGCGCGAACGCTTCTTCCACATCGAGCTGTTCGAGACCAAGGACGACCGGGTCATCGCGCTGGAGGTCAACATGCGCCCGCCCGGCGCCTGGATGACCGATGCGATCAACTACACGTTCGACATCGACGTCTACGCGGCATGGGCCGACATGGTGGTCAGGGATGCCGCCGGCGGCCCTTACGAGGGGAAGTATTTCACCGCCTATGCCAGCCGCAAGCGACGCCTCCACTATTTGCACAGCCATGAGGACGTGCTAGCCGCGCAGCGTGACAAGATCGTCCACCATCAGGCCATCGAAGAGGTTTTCAGCCGCGCCATGGGAAATTACGCCTACCAGATGCGCTCGAAGGACGAAGCAGCGTTGCGTGCAGCGGTCGCGTACATCCACGCGGAAAAGGCGTGAGGCGATGGACATTTCCTATCACAAGAATTTCTCGAGCCAGCTCGGCCGCGACATGGAATACAAGCGCTACGGCCATGCCGGCCGGCCGGTGGTGGTGTTCCCGACCTCGCAGGGCCGGTTCTACCAGTTCGAGGATTCCGGCGGGATGGGCGCACTGGCCGAATTCATCGACACCGGCCGCATCCAGCTGTTCACGGTCGACGGCGTCGATTCTGAATCCTTCTTCGACAAGCATGCCGACGCCGCCCACCGCATCGCCCGCCACGAGGCCTATTTCCGCTATGTGCGCGAGGAGGCGCTGCCGGACTTCCTGTCCACAGCCGAGCAGGCCAATGGCGGGCGCAAGCTGAAGCCGCTGTTCTCGGGCTGTTCGATGGGCGGCTATCACTCGTCGAACTTCGTCTTCCGCTTTCCTGAACTCGCCAGCGGCGTCATTGCCCTGTCGGGCGTCTATTCGGCGCGCGACTTCTTCGGCAAAGCGCTCGAGGGCGACATTTTCTACAACTCGCCGCTCGACTATCTGCCCGGCATCGTCGATCCTAAACTGCTGGCCCGGTTGAAGACGCTCAGGCTGATCTTCTGCTGCGGCCAGGGCGCCTGGGAAGAGCGGATGCTGGTCGAGACGCGCAAGTTGGAACAGATCCTGCGCGACAAATCCATTCCCGCCTGGGTCGATTACTGGGGCGGCGATGTCAGCCACGACTGGCCATGGTGGCACAAGCAACTGGTCTATTTCTTCGGCCGTTGGCTGGATGAGGACCTGATGCACAGGCTGGATTGAGGTGCATTGATATTCAGGTGAGGCTGGCCTGCAAATGACGGCTTCCTGCGCTTCCGGTGCTCACGTACTTAAGTACGCTCCGCTCCGGTTCTCGGAAGCCACCATTTTCGACTCAGCCTGACCTGAATCTCAACGCACCTCGGGCACGGACGAATGATCTCTCCCGACCCGATCCGCCGTTTCGTCGAGGCCCCAATGCCGGCGACACGGAAGCCTCTCTCGTCGCGTTTACCGCCGACGCATCCCTGAGCGACTGGGACGGTCTTTCCGGGCGCGAGCAGATCGCGCTGGAACCAGTCGAACAATATCGGCGTTGGCATCGTCCGTATCACACTGGACGGCGATCGTATTTCGAGTTTGGTGATCGCCTGACTACCCTTCCTGGCCTGCCGGCAGAGCGGCGGTCTCGTCTTCCGACGCCGATCCGCGACGCAGGCCAAGGAAGACGACGATGGCGGTCATGACGGTGATTGCCGCCAGCACGATCAGCAACCTGTCGAACGCCGCCTCGTAGGCCTGGACCAGAACAATGGCTCCAGCCTGGGGCGGATGTTGTGCTGCTTCGCCGAGATTGCCGGTCACCAGCAGTTGGGCTGCCGCTGCTGCCTGCGTCGAAGATGCCGTTCCCTGTGCGGCGAGATGCGCGGCGGTAAAGCCGGAAAGGGTCGCCATGACGATCGCCAGCGCCACGCCCTCGCAAGCGACGCGGGTGGTGTTGAAGATGCCGACCGCCATGCCGGCGCGCTCTCTCGGCACGACACTGACGGCGAGCCCGTCCATCAATCCCCAAGGCAAAGCGATGCCGACGCCGATCAGCATCAGCGGCGCCACCAGCGCCCTATCGACCGGTGGTGTCAGGCTTAGCCAGACAAGCCCGGCGGCAGCGACGAGCAGGCCGACGCCGCAGATCGTGGCCGGCGCGATCCAGCGCGCCAGCTGTCCGGCGAGCATCGGCAGGATCAGCAGCGGGCCTGATAGGCAGATCATCAATTGCCCGGCCTTGATCTCGCTCATACCCTCGATGCCGATGAAGCGGATCGGCAACAGGACGAGCAGGACGACGAAGGCGTAAGCGGGTGCCGCAGCCAGAAACTGGACGCCGACGAAGCGAGGATAGGCAAACAGCGTGAGATCGAGCATCGGCCGTTGTGCTCGCCGCTCGACAACGACGAAGGCGACAAAACAGATGGCAGAAGCGGCCAGAAGGGAGACGACAAGGGGATCGGCCCAGCCGCTCTGCGGGGCCTGGAGCACGCCATAGGTCAGCGACGCCAGCGCGATCGTGAAGGTGCCGGCTCCCGCCCAATCTAGGCCCGTCGCATCCGGGTCGCGCGATTCCCTGATGGTGCGCAGGCCGAGCATGGCGGCGGCAATCGCGAGTGCTGCAACCAGAAGAAAGATCGACCGCCAGCCGAATGCAGAGATGAGCAGGCCCGACGCGATTGGGCCGAAGGCGAGGCCGACGCCGAAACTGGTGCCGAGGAAGCTGAAGGCGCGCAGCCGCAACGGCCCTTCGAATTCCTGGGCAAGTGCCGAGGCGCCGCCAGCGAAGGCGGCCGCACTGCCGATACCCTGCGCGGCGCGGAAAATGTCGAACCAGATGATGTCCGGCGCCAGCATCGCGCCCAGCGACGCCAGGACATAGAGGGAGAGGCCGACGAGGAAGAGGCGCTTGCGCCCATGATTGTCGGCCAGAGCGCCCGACGCCATCAGGGTGGCGCCGAAGGTCAGCATGAAGGCGTTTGTCACCCAGTTGAGCTCGATCGGACTGCCGCCGAGATCGGCCGCGATGCGCGACAGAGCGACGGCCGGACCGGTGAAGGTCAAGGGCATCGTCATCGCGGCAAGGCACACGGACAAGAGCACGAGCCATCTCTCGGCAGAGCCGGTTGTGGTCCTGGAAGTCATGGATTTCCCTATCTGAAACAGTACTCGCCGGTGGCCCGCGCCATTGCGGAGCCGGTCGTGATGACAAGATAGGTCGTCGGCATTTCAGGAAAAATGGTGTTATATCTCCTGGCATATCGGACTGAAACGCTCGAATGGAATGACGCAATGGATCGTCTCAACGGGCTCCTGGCCTTCGCCCGCACCGCCGAATTCGGCAGTTTCGTCGCCGCCGGGCGGGCGCTTGGCATCTCGGCTTCCGCTGTCGGCAAAAGTGTCGCCCGGCTCGAGCAGGAACTCGGCGTGCGGCTCCTGCAGCGCAGCACGCGGCGCATTGGGCTGACGGAAGAGGGCAAGCTGTTCAACGAGCGGGTGCGCCGCATCCTCGACGACATCGACGATGCCGAGGCGATGCTGTCGCAGACACGGGAAACACCGCGTGGGCGGCTGCGCATATCCACCCCGATCGTCACCTATCATCTGCTGCTGCCGGTGCTGTCGGAGTTCATGGCACGCTATCCCGAGATCGAGCTCGACATCGATTTCAACGACCGGATCGTCGACGTCATCGACGAGGGTATCGATGTCGCGATCCGCAGCGGCGAACTGCCGGATTCGCGCCTTGTGTCGAGACCCGTTGCGCCCTTTCGCATGCTGCTGTGCGCGGCGCCCTCCTACCTGGACCGCCATGGCGCCCCCAGCGTGCCGGCTGATCTCATCAGACATTTCGGCATAAACTTCCGCTTCCTGAACAGCGGCAGGCTGCTGGAGTGGCCGTTCACTACCGGAAGCGCCGAACCGCAGATCCGCTCGATGCTGACCTGCAACAACATGGAAGCCTTGAAGGGCGCCACGCTCGCCGGCCTCGGCATAGCTTGCATGCCGGATTTCCTGGTGCGCGAGGCGCTGCACGAAGACAGGCTGCGTACCGTCCTCGATGGTCATGTCGACGGCCGTGGCCAGTTCCGGATGCTGTGGCCCTCCAATCGCCATCTGTCGCCGAAGGTGCGCGTTTTCGTTGATTTCCTTCCCGAGCGACTTGCTGCGACAAGCGGCTCGTAGCCAACTCATCGAATAAATATGAATATTATTGTCATGTTTCTGTGGAAACATCGGAGCGGCTGTGGCATGCCGCTGACGGTGAGGGTGCCGCGCGGCGCCTTGCCCGAACCGTTTCGAAGGACTTGAGCGATGGACCAACTTAGCGCGCAAACCCGGATCAGCGACGCGGCGATCAGATCGGTGATGGACCGGCTGCGCGCAGAGCACAGCGAATTCGAGATTGACACTGGCGTTGCCGACCAGTGGGAGCTCCGCCTCTACTACGGCTCGTTGAGCGCTACGCTCGATGATGAAAGCGTGCTGATCCGCGTCGCGGCGACAGACGAAACCTGCCTGTCCTACATGAAGATGACGGTCGCCGGCCATGTCGCCGAACATCTCGGCACGACCAAGGGCATCCATTGGCAAGGCGACGGCAGCGACGCCGGTACTCCGGTCTTCTTCCGCGAGATCATGGTGATGTCGTCGACGCGGATATCGGCGCATATGCAGCGCCTGCGCTTCGCCGGCAAGGATCTCGGCCGATTTAGCCATGGCGGCCTGCACATGCGGCTGCTGCTGCCGCCGCCTGGCCGCCGGCTGGTTTGGCCGACGATGGGCGCTGACGGCTTGATCGTCTGGCCTTCTGGCGACGATGCGCTTGCCGTGCGGGTCTACACGATCCGGGCGCTGGATGCCGCAAGCGGTTGGCTCGATGTCGATTTCGTGTTGCACCCCGGCCAGAACACGCCCGCCGCCACATTCGCGCAAAACGCACGGGCGGGAGACGTCATCGGCATGATCGGACCCGGCGGCGGCGACGCCCCGGTGGCGCAGACCTTGCTTCTGCTCGGCGACGACACCGCGCTGCCCGCCATCGGCAGGATTTTGGAGCATCTGCCGCCATCAACACGTGCCGAGGCGCTGATCGAGGTCGATAGCCCGGATGACCGAATGGCGCTGGCGCAAGGGGACAATATCGACATCACCTGGCTTTACCGGCGCGGCCTCGATGCCGGCACCGCGGGCCTATTGTCGACCGCCTTGCGTGAGCGCAATCACATGGCGCTTGCCGACGGCCTGTACGTCTGGGCAAGTTGCGAATTCGGCGATTTCCGGGAGATACGCAAGATCGTGCGCAAGCAGTGGGGCCTGCCGCGCGACCGGCACCTGGTTACGGCCTACTGGCGTCGGGATGCGCATAGCGTGGGCGAGGGCGGCGAGGACTAGTCGCTGCTTATTGCCTGACGCTTCTGGCCACCAGCCGAGCGACGCTCGGGCCGACCAGCAGCACGATCAGGAAGCGTGCCGATTGCAGGGCCATGACGAAGGAGATGTCGACGTTCTGCGCGGCGGCGGCGATGATGGCGATGCTGTCCATGCCGCCGGGGCTGGTCGCCAGATAGGCGGTCAGCGGATCGATGCCCAGGAGATGGCTGATCAGGAAGGCAAGGCCGCCGCAAAAGGCGATCAGCGCCACGATCGAGGCGATGATCTGCGGCAATGCGCGCGTTGCATGGCGCAGGATCGCCCTTGTGAAGTTCAGGCCGATCGACCAGCCGACCATGGCGTAGCTGACGGCCAGCAGCCATTGCGGCAATTGCATCTCCACGCCCAAGCCAAGATGGACGACGGTGCCGAAGATAAAGGTGCCGAGGAAGAAGGGCGAGGGCAGCCGGAAAATCTTTCCCGACAGGCCGCCAACCAGCGCGATGCCGATGGTGGCGGCGAAGGCCTGGCGGTCGATCGGCGGAAACCAGACGATGGGCGGGATTTCGACGCCCGAGGTGTCGACCCACATCTTGGCAACGAGTGCTGCGGTCATCGAGACGAAGATGACGCGCAGATATTGCATGAAAGCGACGAGACGCTGGTCGGCACCGAAGGCACCGGCCATCAGCACCATGGCGGTGGCCGCACCCGGCGACGAGCCCCAGACGGCGGTGGTGCCGGGCAGGATGCGCCAGCGGCTGATCAGCCAGCCGAGCAGACTGGAGGCAGTGACGTCGCCACCACGACGCCGAAAAACAGCAGCCATTCCTGGTAGAAGACCGGAAAGATGTCGGCCGAGATCGAGCTGGCGACGAGGCAGCCGACGATCGCCTGGGCGGCGCCGAACAGAAGACGCGGCACACGCACCGTGGCGCCATTGGTGCCGGCGACGATGGCCGCCAGCATCGGTCCGATCAGCAGCGCCGCCGGCAGGGTGGCGAGTTCCAGCGCGCCGGCAAACAGCAGGGAAACAACCAGCAGGGCAAGCCACTGCCAGAGCTTGCGCATCCGCGCCATGCGCTCGAGTGTGGGCAGGTCCGGGGATGGCTGCTCGGCCGCGGAATCCATGTTTCGGTCTTAGACCCGCAGGGCGAAAAATGCGAACCGCGATTCACAGAAAAATGATTGTTTCACCCGTCCAAGTGTCGAGTAACAGGTTTCATAAGCCGGCGTCGAACCGTTGCTCGATCTCATTGCGACCCATGCGGTCGAAATCGTCGGGGACAGAAAACTGGCCCTCCATAAAACCGACCCGTCGCGCCTGCAGCGCCGGCTGTTCGATCGGCACGATTCTGGCCAACGGCTTGCCGGATTTGGCAATAACAAACGACTCGCCTTGGGCTGCACGTCTCACAAGGCGCGACAGATGGGCTTTCGCATCGCGAATGTTTACTGTCTGCGTCAAAGGTTGCTCCTCAAAGTTGGCATCGAACTCACCCCGTCTTGCCGTCAGCCAGCCCGAAGCCGGCGACGGGGTGGGTCTCGACCTGGAATTCGAAGCCGGCGATGAACGGCCGCGCCTTGGCGATCGCCGCCTGGACTTCGGGAAGCTGCAGCGAGGCCTTGTGGCTTTCGGCGTCGGTCCACACTTCGGTGACCCAGATCGCGTCGGCATCGGCGGGGTCGCGCGCGATGATATAGCTCAGGCAGCCCGGCAGGGCGCCTGTACTGTCGCGCAGAAGGTCCATGACCGCGTCACGCTGGCCGCGCGCCGCCCGCATCTTGCCGATCAGTCCGTACATTCCGTTGTCTCCCTTTGAGGTTTTCGACAAGAACATGCAGACCGCCAGTATGCCGGTAGCCGTTCAAGGCATCAACTGGCCGCCATTCACCTCGATCACCTGGCCGGTGATGTAGCCGCTGAGAAGGTCCGAAGAGAGGAACAGATAGGCGCCGACGCAATCCTGCGCCGTGCCGGCGCGTCCCTGCGGAATGGTGGCGACCATGCCCTTCATCTGCTCGTCGGTCGAATAGCGCTCGTGGAACGGGGTGAGAATGGTTCCGGGCGCTACCGCGTTGACGCGGATGCCGAAGCCGATCAGTTCCTTGGCCATGCCGCGCGTCACATTGGAGACGAAGGCCTTGGCCGAGCCGTAAAGCCCGGCGCCGCCGCCGGCGCCGTTGCGCGCGGCGATCGAGGAGGTGTTGACGATGAAGCCGCCCTGTTTCTTCAGCCACGGGATCGCCTTGCGCGAAGCAGTCAGCACCGAGCGCGCATTGAGGTCCATCACAGCGTCGTAATGCGCCTCGGTCTGCTCGGCATAAGGGATGCGGCCAAGCATGCCGCCGGCATTGTTGACCAGCCCGTCGAGGCGGCCGAAATATTGCGCGCTGTCTTCGACGACGCGCTCGACATCGGCGGCAACGGAAAAATCGCCCTGAACGAGAAACACCTCGCCGCCCTTGTCGGCAATCGTCAGGCCGAGCTTCTCGGCGGCGTCTTGACTCGAATTGTAGTGCAGCGCCACCTTGCATTTCTGCGCTGCATAGGCCAGCGCGAGCGCCGCTCCGATGCCGGTCGACGCACCGGTGACCAGCACTGCCTTGCCGGCAAGATCGGGTATGCTGAGTGTGGTGGCTGGCACGGTTCTTCCTCCGGGAGGTCTGCCTGTCCTTCGTAGGCCCTTGCCACCCCGGTGTTCAAGCCTTTGAGCAATTCAAGGAAACGTGTGGAGCGGTTTCCCGGCAAAGCGAGTAGCGCTTTCCCTCGGGGAATTTGCGCCAAACAAACCGCTCTACGGATGCAGATAGGCGTAACCCTGGCCTTGCAGTTCGGCGAGTTTGACGACGCCGCCCTTGTCGGCGGCATGAAACCCGGCGAGCAGGTCGGGGAGCGAAATATCCATGCCTTGCATGGTGTTGGCGCAGGCTTGGGGTTCCAGCCCCTGCCGCACCAGGCCGGCGAAGCGCCCGGAAATCGCGGCCGATATGCCTTTCGACTTGAAGGCCGCGAGCGCGGGACCATGCACGACCAGCACGATGTCGACATTGCCGCCGGTGCCCTCATAGTGGTTCTTGATGTTGCCGAGCACGAAATTGACCTTGTCGGTGTCGCTCAAGTGGTAGGCGACTTTTTGCCTTGCGGGCTCGGTGGCGGCTGCCTGTGCTGCCCGCAAACCGAGAAGCGTTCCGGTTCCGGCAAGAACCGCGCGGAACATATCGCGCCGACGCATGGAATCCTCCTCCGCTTGGCGGCCCGCCGCGAATTGCGTGGCTGCGGCCGCAATACTAGCATAAATTGACGTTGCGTCCTGTCGATGCGGAGGAGAGATCACATGGCGTTCAGGGCAGGGGAATGGAAGACAGTCGCCGGCGCCGGGTTTGGCGCGGCGCTGCTTGGCTTGCTTGCCGGATCGGCCTCCGCCGACGATGCGCTGAAGCTCACCGAACTCAGTCCGAACGGCGCTGATGCCTGTTTCGGCCGCGTCTATGATGCGGGGCATCTCAAGGCGCACCCGAAGCAGAAGGTGACGCGGATCTTCTTCTACTACGGCCATGATCCGGTCAGCCGGCCGAACGAGGAACCGACCGTGAATTCCGACACGTCCTACAATGCCTTCATCGCCACCACCGTGCGCGGCGCCAAGTCGCCGGAATGGGCCGGCGGCTGGTGCAATCATGCGTCCGAGGACGGCAAGACAGGCCCGGTTCATTGCGGCATGGAATGCGACCGGACGCTTGCGTCGCTGAAGGTCGACGACAAGGGCCGGCTGTTCCTCTCGGATCTGCAGCCCGACATCTATCTCGATGCCGGTTCGGAAGAAGAACTTGGCGCTGCGGAATATAGCAGGCAGGCACTCGGCAAGGATGACGACAATTTTCGCCTCGACCCGATCCCAGCGGCGACCTGCAAGGCGGAGTTCGCGCGCATCGATCCGGTCGACCCGGCGCTAGGCCCGCCGCTGCGCGAGCGGCTGAAGCCGGACCAGGCCTTCTGCTATGGGCGCGACTACGATGCAGCGCATCTCGCCTCGCACCCCGATCAACTCACCCGGTCGATCCGGGTTTTCCGCGGCAAGGTAGAGCTGGCGTCCTTCGCCCCGGGTGGCGACGCCGCCAACTGGCCAGACGGCGCCGACATTGCCGTTACCGTCACCACACGGCAGGGATCGGCTGAGGTGACGCAGACCTATTCCTGCCAGGGCGAAGCCGACCAGTGGCGCTGCGCGGCCAGTTCGAAGATGAGCGATTTTTCCTGCGACATCGCGCAGAAGGAGATTTTCCTCAAGCGTGGCCTCAATGGCACGATAATGCTGGCAAATCCCAACAGTGCACTCGCGATCGTCGACCTGTGTTCGAAGGCCGCCGATGGCAAGACGAAATCCGACGACAAGGTCTACCGGCTGCAGCCGATGCCGCAATCGGCCTGCTCGCCCTGAGCTCGGACTTGTCTATGTCGCCATGAAGGGATTATATCTTTGCTATATCTCATTTGAGGATAGCATGATGGACAAGGCGAAAGTGTTCTGGTCGGGCCGGTCACAAGCTGTGCGTCTGCCCAAGGAGTTCCGTTTCGAAACAGATGAGGTTTCGATCCGCCGTCACGGGCAAACCGTCATTCTGGAACCGCTTGCGCAGGACTGGGCGTGGCTAGACCAAGTGATCGGACCGCTTGATAACGATTTCGCCGAGGCGGCGCTCGAACGTCAAGACGGGCAGGATCGACCTGCCTTGGATGACGTTTTCAAGTGATCTACCTGCTCGACACCAATGCCGTCATCGCGGTCATCAAGGGCGACGCGGGTCTGTTGGCGTTGCTGAAACGGCACAGGCCGCAGGACTTTGCCCTCTCTGCGATCGTCGCGCACGAACTGTACTATGGTGCTGAAAAGAGCCAGCGAAGAGCTGAAAATTTGGCGCGCATCGAAGCTCTGCAGTTCCCGGTGCTCGAATTCGACCGAGAAGACGCAAGACATGCTGGGGAGATTCGGGCAACGCTTGCGACGTTGGGAACTCCGATCGGTCCCTACGATGCGTTGATCGGTGGGCAAGCGCGCGCTCGGAACCTTACGCTGATGACCCGTAATGTCCGGGAATTCGAGCGGATAAAAGATCTCTCAATCGAGACCTGGTGAACCGCCTCAGGCGAACGGCACGGCCGTCGTGCCCTTCGGCAGCTTGGCCTCGTCGTCGGGCTCGACATGGATGGTGACGCGCACCGAGGGGATTTCGGCTTTCAGCGCGTCCTCGATGCGGTCGCAGATGACATGGCTGGCGCCGACCGACATGTCTGCGTCGACGACCAGATGAAACTCGATGAAGGTGGCGCGGCCGGCGATGCGCGTCTTGAGGTCGTGCACCTCGAGCGCGCCCTTGCAATTGGCCGAGATGACGTCACGGATGCGCATGTGTTCCTGGGTGTCGACGGCGCGGTCCATCAGGCCGTTCATCGACGAGCCTATGACATGCCAGCCCTGCCACAGGATGTTCAAAGCCACGAGGACGGCAAGTGCGGGGTCAAGGATCTGCCAACCGGTCAGGATCGCTCCGACCAGGCCGCCGAAGACGCCGATCGAGGTGACCACGTCGGTCATGATGTGGTTGCCGTCGGCGACCAGTGCCGGTGATTTCTCCGCCCTGCCGGCGCGGATCAACGTCCAGGCCCAGAAGGCGTTGATGACCGTAGCGACGCCGTTGACGGCAAGACCTTCCCAGGGCTGTTCGAGCGGTGCCGGGGTCTGCCAGTGGCGCCAGACCTCGTTGAGGATCAAAAGGGCGGCGAGCACGATCAGCACGCCTTCCAGCACCGCCGAGAAATACTCGGCCTTGTGATGGCCGAAAGGGTGGTCCTGGTCGGCCGGCTTGTGGCTGACCTGGATCGCCCAGAAGGCTGCAACCGAGGCAATGACGTTGACGATCGATTCCAAGGCGTCCGAGTAGAGCGCCACCGAGCCGGTGACGTACCAGGCGGCAGCCTTCAGCGCGAGCACGACAAAAGCGACGATAATCGACCAGAAGGCGAGATTGGCGATTTTGCGCTTCGCGGCCGCCTTGGCCGCGATCGCCATCGTGTTCTCGGCTTCAGCCATGATCGTCAGGCGGCCTTTTCCTTGGCCTTGCGGGGCAAGTGGGCGACGATGTTCTCGATGATGCGCATGCCGGCATTGTGGCCGAGCGTCATGATCGATTCCGGGTGGAACTGTACCGCGGCGATAGGCTCCTTGCGGTGTTCGAAGGCCATGATTATGCCGTCCTCGGTCTCGGCTGTGACGATGAAATCGTCGGGCAGGCGCACCGGATCGGCAAAGATCGAGTGGTAGCGGCCGACGGTCACTTCCTTGGGCAGGCCCGAGAAGATGATGCCGGGCTTGGAGACCCGGATGCGCGACGGCTTGCCGTGCATCGGTATGTGCAGCTGCCGCAGTTCGCCGCCATAGGCCTCCGCCAATGCCTGCAGGCCAAGGCAGACGCCGAAGATCGGCAGTTCGCGGGCGCGCGCCTTCTTGATGGTTGCGGCGCAATCGAAGTCCTTCGGCGTGCCGGGGCCGGGCGACAGCACGACGAGATCGGGTTTCAGCCGGTCGAAGACTTCCTCAGGCACCGGCGAGCGAACGGTCGAGACGTTGGCGCCGGTCTGGCGGAAATAATTGGCCAGCGTGTGGACGAAACTATCCTCGTGGTCGACCAGCAGGATGTTGACGCCGTCGCCGACGCGCGCGGTCGTGCGCTCGGTGCTGGCGGAATTGCCTGTCTTGGCGTCGCGGATGGCGGAGAGCATGGCGGATGCCTTCAGTTCGGTTTCGGCTTCTTCTTCCTCGGGAATGCTGTCGAACAGCAATGTGGCGCCGGCCCGCACTTCGGCAATGCCGTCCTTGATACGGATGGTGCGGAGCGTCAGGCCGGTGTTCATGTCACCGTTGAAATTCACCATGCCGATCGCACCGCCATACCAGGCGCGCGGGCTCTTCTCGTTCTGTTCGATGAAGCGCATGGCCCACAGTTTCGGCGCGCCGGTGACGGTGACCGCCCAGGCATGCGACAGGAAGGCATCGAAGGCATCCATGCCTTCGCGCAGCCGGCCTTCGATGTGGTCGACCGTGTGGATCAGGCGCGAATACATTTCGATCTGCCGACGGCCGATGACGCGCACCGAACCCGGCTCGCAGACCCGCGACTTGTCGTTGCGGTCGACGTCCGAGCACATGGTCAGCTCGGATTCGTCCTTCTTGGAGTTGAGCAGTTTCAGGATCTGCTCGGAGTCCGAAATGGCATCGTCGCCGCGCTTGATGGTGCCCGAGATCGGGCAGGTCTCGACGCGGCGGCCGTTGACGCGAACGAACATTTCGGGCGAGGCGCCGATCAGGTATTCGCCTTCGCCCAGATTGATGAAGAAGGAATAGGGCGAGGGGTTGATTGCCTTCAGCTTGCGCGAAATCTCGGATGGCTGCGTTTCGCAGCGCTCGTAGAACATTTGGCCGGGCACGACCTCGAACAGGTCGCCGCGCTTGAACGAATCCATCGCCTTGCGGACCAGATTGGCGTATTCGCCCGGTTCATGGTCGCCGCGCGGCGGGATGCGGTCGGGGCTCTTGAACGGCTCGGCGATTTCGTCGCGCGGCAGCCCTTCGGTCGAAAAACCTTCACCGGCATAGTCGTAGCGGTCAGTCCAGGCCTTGGCCGAATAATGGTCGACGACCAGGATCTCGTCGGGCAGGAAAAGCACCAGGTCGCGCTGGCTTGGCTTGCGCTCGAGCTTGTAGTCGACCGGGTCGAACTGGAAGGCGAGGTCGTAGCCGAAAGCGCCGTAAAGACCGAGATTGGCGTCTTCCTCGGTCCTGAACAGAGCGGTGATGGCGCGCAGCACCGTGAAGACTGAAGGGACGCGGCTGCGCTCCTCCTCGGTGAAGACACGGCCGGGCCTGGCGACATCGAGGCGGATGAGTGTCTTCGACGTCTCGGCGATGGTGACATCCGCCTGGCTGGCGAGCGCCTTGCCGATGACCGGCAGCAGCGCCTCGCCACGGCGGTTCAGCGCCTCGATGCGCATGGCACGGCCGCGCGCCGAGACGACCAGTGGCGGATCGATGATGGCGGTGTCCCAGCGCGTGTAGCGGCCGGGATATTCATAGTTCGAGGAAAATACAGCGCCGCGGCGCGAATTCAGGCCGTCAACGTAAGCGTCGATCGCGCCCGCATAGGGCCGGTCGTGGCGCGCGCGCGTGATGGTGATGCCACCCGCGGTCACGAAACTTTCCGCGCCGTTTTCCAGAAGCTTTATCGTCATTGCCGTCTCCATCAGCGTCTTGGGGCAACGGACCCGGGAATGGCTTGGAAAAAACAAATGGCCGCCCGGACTTTCCGCTGCGGCCACCCTCTCTTTTCACGCGCACGTGTTCGAACAGGCCGCTGTCAGCAGGCCCACCACCAAATGGTCTTGATCGAACGCATGTTCATGGCGAAAATCCATAGCCGCGAAAAACCGGATGCGCAACTGATTTGAAAAGCCTGTCCGGTGGCCGCCGCTTCAGCGTCTCATGGCACATCGCCAGGGCGGACAGTGCCGCTTAGACTGTTCCTCTAACAGCAGGAGACGGGAAAACACCATGACCGAGCAGATCGAGCGTGCGCGGACGTTCCATTCCCTCCACGTCAAGGGAAACCCGATCGTTCTCTACAACGTCTGGGATCCGGGTTCGGCCAAGATCGTCGAGAAAGCGGGCGCCAAGGCGATCGCCACCGGAAGCTGGCCGGTGGCTGCCGCGTTCGGCTATGCCGATGGCGAGAAAATCCCGCTGGAGCTGGCGCTCGACAACATCAAGCGCATCGTCACTGCCGTCGACCTGCCGGTGACCATGGACCTCGAGGGCGGCTACGGCGTCGATCCGGAGATTGTGGCTCGCACGGTGACGTTGGCGCTACGGGCCGGCGCTATCGGTTTCAATTTCGAAGACCAGGTTGTCGGCGGCACCGGCCTGCACGACATTTCTGTTCAGGTAAAACGCATCGAAGCTGCGGCAGCGGCCGTCAAGGCCTCCGGCATACCGGCGTTCATCAACGCCCGAACCGACATCTTCCTCAAGGCGAAACCGGATGCGCATGACGACGTCCTGCTCGACCAGGCCATCGAGCGCGCGCAGGCCTTCGAAAAAGCCGGCGCACACGGCTTCTTTGCGCCGGGTCTTGGCGATGAGGACCTGATCGAGACGCTTTGCAAGGCAATCGCGTTGCCGGTCAACATCATTGCGCTGGGGCACGTGCCGCCGCGCCAGCGGCTGGCCGAACTCGGCGTCGCCCGCATCAGCCACGGCCCGGTGCCTTACCGGCAGATGGCGGAATGGCTGGAGGCGAAGGCGCGACTAGCTATTTCGGGTTAAGTCAGTCCTCCAGCGTTCCCGACCGGGCGTCGGTGCTCTTCCTGTCGCCGACCAGCTTCAGAAGATCCTCGCCGGCGCGGATGATGCGGCGCGAGCGGCGGGTCAGGATGATGCCGTCCTGCGGCGCGAACACCTCGGTGCGGCCGTCGGCTTCACCCGGTGCATGGACGATGGTGGCGAGGCGCGCGCCCGTGGCGACGCGGTCGCCGGGTTTCACGTCGTAGAGCACGGCACCGGCCCGTGGCGCCGGCATCATGTCGATGTTTTCCAATGGCGCCACGAAGCCGGTGAAAGGACCCGGCGCGGGCAGGGTGCTATCGGCGATCACGCCGCGCGCCACCAACAGCCGGTAGAGGCCGTCGGCGTCGGCGGCGGCCAGGGCACCGTCGACATCGAGGATGCCGCGATATTCGACGGTGGTGGCGACGCGGCGGTCGAGCTTGGCCACATCGGCGGGGACGTTCTGGTAGGGCATGATCGAGGCGCCCTCGAAGGTGCCGTCGGTGTCCTCGCTCCACAGCACGACCGCGTCGACGCCCATGGCGGCGGCGCAATCGGCCATGGCAGGCCACAGGCTGGTGTGGACGTAGAGGTAGGCGAGGCCCTCGTCATCGCAGTGCAGGTCGAGCACGATGTCATGGCCGAGCGAGAGCTGCACCAGCCGCGTCTTCAGCCGCTGGTCGACGCTGCCAAGGGTGGTGTCGGGCAAGAGCGCTGTGTCGGGCGCGGCGAGCAGCGGAAAGCCGCGGTTGAAATTGGTGCGCGTGCCCAGATGGAAGCGGCCCTGATGCTCGCCGAAATGATATTGCGCCCGGCCGATCGGATTGGCCCAGGGCACGACGGTGAGATTGCCCTTGATGCGGCCTTCGGCCTCCGCTTTGGCAAGCATCGGCATCAGCGCGTCGATGGCGACGACGCCCGGCAACTCGCCGGCATGGAGTGCCGCCTGCAGGTATGCCGAAGGAGCAGCCTTGTCGGAACCAGTGAAGCGGAACAGCGGGAATCCGTAGGAAACCCCTTCGCTTTCGCCGGCGATGCGCTCGATCGATTTCTGCATGACTTCCTCCATCAAGAGCGAGAGACATGCGATTTGAAGGCGCCGATGTCGATTGGTCCAGCCCGCCGCGCTATGGGCGCAAGAGGCTATTCAGCCGGAAGCGGGATGACCGGCGCGCGCCGGTCCAGCGCCTGCGACAGCACGGCGACGGTGACCGCCAACAAAGCGAGTGCTGCGCCGACCAGCGGCAAATTGGCATAGGAAACACCGGCGGAAAGGGCAACGCCGCCGATCCAGGCGCCGCTGGCATTGCCGACATTGAAGGCGCCCTGGTTCAGCGTGGCGGCGAGGTTCGGTCCCTCGGAGGCCGCCTCGACGACCCGGATCTGCAGCGGCGGCACGACGACGAAGATGAGCAGGCCCCACAGGAAGACGATGCCGACGGCAACGCTGGCGATTGCGCCGAACTGCCTGAAGCCAACGAAAAGCAGGGCCATCAGCAGCAGCGTGCCGATCACTGTCGGCATCAGTTTCCAGTCGGCCAGTCTGCCGCCGATAATGTTGCCGATGGTCATGCCCGCGCCGAACAGCAGCAGAACCCACGTGACTGCCGAGGTCGACAAGCCCGATACCTCGGTGAGGTAGGGTTTGATGTAGGTGAAGACGGTGAACAGGCTTGCGGAGGTCAGCGCCGCGATCAGCATGGCCAGCCAGACCTGCAGCTTGCCCAGCACGCGCAGCTCGCCGCGCAGGCCGCCACCGCTTGGCTGGGCGACATCGGACGGCACCAGCCAGGCGATCGCTGCCACCGAGATCAGGCCGATACCGACCACGGCAACGAAGGTGGAGCGCCAGCCGAACGCTTCGCCAAGTGCGGTTCCGGCGGGAACACCCAGGATGTTGGACAGCGTCAGCCCGGCGAACATCAGCGCGATGGCGCTGGCGCGTTTGTTGCGCGGCACCAGGCTGGCGGCAACGACCGAGCCGATGCCGAAGAAGGCGCCATGGCCGAAAGCGGTGAAAACGCGCGCGGCCATCAGCGTCCAGTAGTTGGGCGAGATGGCGCAAAACAGATTGCCGATGACGAACAGCACGGCTAGCCCGACCAGCACAGGCTTACGCGGCAAATGCGCGGTGGCCATCGCGACGATCGGGGCGCCGAAGACGACACCCAGCGCATATCCGGTAACCAGCAGGCCGGCAGAAGGGATCGATACGCCGAGGTCGGCTGCGACCTCGGGCAGCAGGCCCATGATCACGAATTCGGTGGTGCCGATGCAGAAGGACGCAATGGCAAGCGCAAGGATCGGCGAGGGCATGGGGCGTCCAGACTGAATCGGTTCAAATCGAGACTGCGCGAAGGACGCCATCGTGCGCAAGCTGCATTGCTGCATCGCAGCGATGCAGAAAAGGAAGAGCTTTGAAATGGGTCGCTAACAGGCTGTCAAACCAGCGGCTTCAATTCCTGGGCAATGGTTGGCAACAGCTCCGAGACATTCGGGTGGATGTGCACGGCACGCGCCAGCGTGTCGACGGGCGCCTTGGCGTACATCAGGTCGAGTACGCAATGGATAACCTCGTCGCCGCCGGGGCCGAGCACCGAGCAGCCGAGGATCTGCCTGGTGTCGGCGTCGACCAGGATCTTCATGAAGCCCTGCGTCTCGCCCTTTTCGATAGCGCGGCCGACGCGGGTCATCGGCCGCTGGCCGACCAGCGCGCGACGGCCGGATTTCTTCACCGCGGCCTCGGTCATGCCGCAGCGGCCGAGCGGTGGGTCGATGTAGAGCGCATAGGCTTCGATGCGATCACTGACCTTGCGCGGATCGTTGTCCAGCAGGTTGGCGGCGACGATCTCGTAGTCGTTGTAGGAGGTGTGGGTGAAGGCGCCCCTGCCGTTGCAGTCGCCCATCGCCCAGATGCCGGGCACGCTGCTGCGCAACTGGTCGTCTACAGAGACGAAGCCGCGCTTGTCGACCTCCACGCCAGCCCTCTCCAGGCCGAGGTCATCGGTGTTGGGCGTCCGCCCCAGAGCCAGCAGCACGTGCGAGCCGACCGCCGGCGGTTTGCCGGCGGAGAAGGTCACGGCAATGTCCTGGCCCTGTCTGGCGAAAGCGATGTCGTCGGCGCCGACATGGACCGTGATGCCCTCGTTTTCGAGGATCGACAGGATGGCGGCGGAGACATCCTCGTCCTCGCGGCCGGTCAGGCGTGGGCTCTTCTCGATGACGGTGACTTCGCTACCGAAGCGGCGGAACATCTGTGCGAATTCGAGCGAGATGTAGCTGCCGCCGACGACGATGAGATGGCGCGGCAGCACGTCGAGATCCATCATCGAGGAATTGGTCAGATAGTCGATGTCGTGGATGCCGGGAAGGTCTGGGACCGAGGCTCGGCCGCCGGTGTTGAGGAAGATCTTTTCGGCGGTCAGCAGATCGTCGCCGACGCGCACCGTGTTGGCGGATTCGAAACGCGCATGGCCGCGATAGAGGGTGCATTTGTCCATGCCGGCAATCCAGGTCTCGAGATTGGTGCGGGCGTCGATCGTCACCTTGTCCTTGCGCGCCTTGATCCTGGCATAGTCGACCCCGACGGGGCCACTGAGCGTCACGCCATAGTCGGCGGCGCGGCGCGCCAGATGCGCGGCATAGGCACTGGCGACCATGGTCTTGGTCGGCATGCAGCCGGTGTTGACGCAAGTGCCGCCGACCAGCTTGCGCTCGATCAGCGCCACGCTCATGCCGGCGGCCGTCAGCCGGCCGGCCAGCGGAGGGCCAGCCTGTCCGGCACCGATGATGATGGCGTCGAAAGCTTTCGTCGTCATGCCACCGCCGCTACGATCAGCAGGCCGCCGATGATCGCCACCGCGTCCTCGATGAAGGCGGCGGGCGGATCCTTGCCGAAGGCGGCTGCGAGCCGGCCGCGAGCTTCAGCGCCGCCCAGCGTGCCGATGACAGCGCCGATGGCGCCGGCAATCAAGCCGCCGATGGTGGCGCCGCCTGTCGCGCCGATCACCGCGCCGGTGAAGGCGCCCATGACGATGCGGGCGCCGAATTGCTGCGGCACTTTACGGCTCGGCGTCGACGGCAACTGGTCGGTGACCAGTTCGACGATGGCCAGGATGGTGAAGATGCCGACAGCCGCCCAGTGACTCATGAAGCTCGCCCAGGTGCCGGCAACCGGCAGCCAGCCGAGATAAGCGCCCCAGGCAACGGCAGCCGGCGCCGTCATGGCGCGAAGACCGGCAATGACGCCGATCAGAAGTGCGAGAATGTAGAGCATGGTCGATCCCCCTCGATCACCCGGGCCAGGACGGCCTTGAGACGCAGGCTACCATAGGTCCAATATTTGACCAGTACTTGCATCGGCGCTTTTCTGTTGGCCGCACTTGTGCTTTTGAAGGACGTGAACTGGAGACCGCGTCATGGCCGAAAGCGAGCGCGTGAAGATGGCGGCCGGCGAATGGTACACCTGCCTCGATGATGAGCTGGAGTCCTTGCGTGTGGTAGCGCGTGACGCGGTGTTCGAGCACAATTGCCTGCCGCCGCGGCAGCGCGGCAATCTCGGGTCGGGCTTGAAAGCTTTACTCGGCAACGCCGGCGAGGGTGCCCGCATCGAGGCGCCGTTTCACTGCGCCTATGGTTTCAACATCTTTCTCGGCGACGGCGTCTTCCTCAATGCCGGCTGCACCATCCTCGACACGGCGAGTGTGCGCATCGGCAAGGGAACGCTGCTCGGTCCCAATGTGCAGATTTATTGCGCCGAGCATCACAAGGAGGTCGCTGGGCGGCAAGCTGGACTGGAGATCGCCAAGCCGGTCGAGATCGGCGCCAATGCGTGGATCGGCGGCTCAGCCGTCATCCTTGGCGGCGTCAGCATCGGTGAAGGTGCCATCGTCGGCGCCGGCGCGGTGGTGACGCGCGACGTGGCTGCGAACACCACGGTGGTCGGCAATCCGGCACATCAGGTCAAGCGGGACTGAATAGATCAGGACGACAGAACGTACGTCATGCGCTCGCCCTGGTCGGTCCTTCTGGAGAATTCGCGCCGATATTGCGCCGGCGATGTCCTCAGCCTTGCGGCGAAATGCTGGCGCAGCGAGGTGGCGCTGCCGAAGCCGGCTTCGAAGGCGACCATGTCCATCGACTTTTTGGTCGCCTCCAGCAACCGTTGCGCCAGTTCTATCCGTTGGCTGGTCAGCCAATCGCCGAAACTGGTGCCGATCGATTTTTGGAAGCGGCGGGTAAAGGTGCGCCGGGTCAGGCCGGCGGCCTCGGCGACGCTATCCAGGCTATGCGTCTCTCCGAGCGCCGCGCGAACCGCGTCGAGGGCCTGGGTGAACCGGTCGGCGTCCGCGCTTCTTTCCACCGGATGCTCGATGAATTGCGCCTGGCCGCCCTGCCGATGCGGAGAAAGGACGATCTGGCGGGCGAGCCGCAGTGCCGCTTCCGCGCCGTAGCGGGCGCGCACGATGTGGAGACAGCAGTCCAGACCGGCGGCGACGCCGGCCGAGGTCACGATGTCACCATTGTCGACATAGAGCACCGAGGCATCGACGGCGACGTCGGGGTGGAGTTTCTGCAACTGTTCGGAATAGGCCCAGTGCGTCGCGGCACGACGGCCCGAAAGCAGCCCGGCCGCGGCAATGGCGAAGGTTCCAAGGCACAGGCCGACGATCAAGGCGCCGCGTTGGTGCGCCCGGCGCAACGCCTCCATCAGCGGCGGCGATGCCGGTTCGCCGAGATGATGCCAGCTTGGAATGATGACGATATCGGCGCCGTCGAGCCCTTCGAGCCCATGCGGCGCGGCAATTGTCAGTCCGGCCTCGGTGTGGATCGGGCCGGGCTTGACCGCGCAGATGCGGAAGTCGAAGCGCGGCAGGCCCAGCGCCGTCCTGTCCTCTGCGAAGACCAGGCACGGTACGGAAAGATGGAACGGGCTGATGCCGTCGAAGGCGAGTACGGCAATGATCGGGTCGGTCATGGGTGCTTCCGGCAGTTGAATGCGGATTGTCCCAATTCTTTCGAATGATGTCAATCGGGCCACTTTCGACTGTCGCGGAGTCCGCCTATTTTCGGTCCATCACATTCAAGCCGGAAAGGAAAACACCATGTCTGACCCAGCCAACACCACGCCACGCCGGGCGCTGATCGTCGTCGATGTGCAGAACGATTATGATGGCGGCAGTCTTGCCATCCAGCATCCGCCGTTCCGCGACAGCGTCGTCCATGTGGCGCGGGCGATGGATGCAGCGACTGCTGCCGGCATCAAGGTGGTGGTCGTCAAGCAGATGGCGCCCGAGACATCGCCGATCTTCGCCGGGGGAAGCCATGGCGGCGAACTGCATCCCGAAATCGCCAGGCGTGGGCGCGACCATTATGTCGAAAAGAACCTGCCCTCCGCCTTCACCGGCACCGACCTCGAGGACTGGCTGCGCGCCAACGCCATCGATACGATCACGGTGGTCGGCTACATGACGCACAATTGCGACCTGTCGACCATCATCCACGCCGTGCATATGGGCTTTGCCGTCGAGTTCCTGTCGGATGCGACCGGATCGGTGCCTTACGCCAACAGCGCCGGCTACGCCTCGGCCGAGGAGATCCACCGCGTGGTCACGATCATCCTGCAGTCGCGCTTTGCCGCCGTGCTCAAGACCGCCGAATGGGTCGAGTGCCTGAAGACCGGCGCGCTGCCGGAACGCGACACCATCTTCGGCTCCAACCAGCGGGCGCTGTCACGCAGCGCCGCGTAGGGACTATCTGAAAACAGAAAGGGGGGCCCCGCGCGGGGGGGGCCCGTGTGGTTGGATTTTAAAGTTTTTTTAAACGGCGGGGGGGAGGGGCCCAGGGGGGGTGGTTGTTTTTTTATAGGGCCGGGCCCCCCGGGGGGGGGGGGGG